>JAICKC010000011.1 GCA_025928155.1 Candidatus Saccharimonadota bacterium | reverse complement strand
CCTTTCTCAAACATTGTGGTGTTCTTAGCCAGCCGAATGGAAGTTTTTACCTGAATAACCAGCTGTCCCCAGTTATTAATAACAACATTTCGAAATCGCCTTGGCTTACAACGACTCCAACGCAAACGGCGACAAGAATCCACTTCATAATTTTGACTACAATCGGGCGATGATTGCCGATAGTACCGCCTTGAGCAGCCGCCGCAAAGAACGAATGCTCGCCGAGTATGACCAGCGTAAGGCTGAGGAATCAGGCGACGGAACGACGCCACGCGGAGGAGGCGGCTCAAGTGCGGTTGATCGCAAAAGCCTAAAGGCCAGCGAAGAAGAGGCTGCTAACGACCGGCTGGGCGGTGGCTACCACCCCGAAGAACCCGGCCGGGTGCGGCGCTTTATAACCAGACGAAAGGTGCAGGCTGCTGGTGCCTTAGTGGGGGCCGGCCTGACAGGCGGCGTGATCGGGACGTCTTTTCTCGCCGGACCGCTGCAGTTCGTACATCTAGCCCAAGTCCTGCACAACGCACATTTTTCCCAGCAGGAAGACGCCGGGGATGGCCGCATGGGCAAGATGTACCGCTGGCTACGTTCCGGAGGGAGTGCCGGCGAAACCCGGCTCGGCTGGCTTGGCAGCAAATACCACGGCCGAATACTTGCCGACCTCGCTTCCATAGGCATCGTTCCGGATTACGGAAACTTCAGTACGTACAAGGGCTTCACGGTCGACCTCAGCCATCCAGACACTCCATACACGGATATGACACCCCGGGAGGCGGCGACCGCCTTTGAACAGAATACCGGCATAAAACCCACCATAAACGGTAATAGGCTACAAGTAGATGCCAACACCTACTGGAGTCAGCGTAAAGCCATCAAAGCTTCACTCGGCGAGCTCAACCTCAATGGCGTGTCGACCGACGCCAGAGCAAGAGTTCTGCGTAAGTTCGGACTGGTTTCGTGGCACCCTATGAATATTATCGATAAGAAAGCCAACAATACTGCCCTAAAGATCTTTAACTTACTGAAAGAGAAGTGGCAAACTCGGCTCAAGACTGGCGTCGACCCTGTGCAGATAGATGCATCAGCCGCCAGAGAGCAAACCGGCGTGGACAGCAAGGGGAACCCCATTACTACCAATCAAAGCGCTACCGTAGACACCTCCAAAAGCAGCAAGATATCAGACACCTTGAAATCAATCGCAGCGAGCAAAACGCTAAGAATTACTGGCGGCTTAGGTGCCGCAGTGGGCTTGGTCTGCGCCGCCAAGGCTGTTGACGACCACGTCGACGAGATACGCTATGCACAAATTATCGCACCTCTTACGCGTATGGGTATGGACGCCATAACCGTCGGCAACCAGATCATGTCGGGGCAGGATGTTGATCCAGATGAGGTTAACTACTTGGCTCAGAGCTTTAACGAAGTGGACAGCAAGGGCAACGTGATAAGCAACTGGAACAGCGCCGTGGAGATACGAGCCTCAACTGGCCAGAGCGGAGGCGTTGACCCCATGGAGACCAACGGTACAAAAGACCTGATCGGACAGCATGGCGTTCCTTGGCTAGATTGGACCCAGAACGCTCTGGTTGGCGCACTCTGCAGCACCGCGGGACAGGTAGTGAACGGCGTAGTGAGTGTTGCTATTGGTATCTTTAGTGGCGGGGCTGTAAGTACCGCGGCTGGCTTCGTAGCCAGCAGTATAGGAGGACCACTCGTTATAGATAAGCTGTCTCATCTGCTGGCCGGCGAGGCGGCTGACACCGCGGCGCACGGCGCCTTATACGGGGCAGAGACAGCTTACGGCGCCGCGTTTGGAGCAAATGATAGCTCGGTGCACACGGGAGGCGTAGCTTTGACCTCGGCTGAGGCTACGAAGCTTAGCATGCAAACCCAGCAAGAGCAGCGGCAGGCCTTCGATTCGGAGAGCTTTTTTGCCCGGACATTCGATATGACTGACTACCGATCGTTGGCTGGACACCTTGCGGACGCCCTCAGCGTAAGCCCCACCGCCAACGCTCAGGGCTTACTCGGTACGGTTATGGGCGCCGGTTCGTCAGCCATGCAAATGCCGTTCAATCTCATACCAAATATTGCGCATGCCGATGTCGTTCAGCCCTATGACTACCCGTTCTCGGAGTACGACTTCAGCCAGGCAGATCTGGATAACAAGACCGTGGGAGACCCCTATGTCAACGCGGAGACCGTCGCTAAGATGCTCGATACCAATTGCCTGAACAGCGATGGCACCACTAACACATCCTGCAGTTATATCCAGAAAGCCGAAACTTGCTTTGGTGACCAGATTAGCAAAGACAACTCCGACCACGTGTGGGATGTCATACCCGATCAGGACGTTAACATGTACTCCAAAGCCTACGACGCCAGCGGCTGCCGCGATGCGGGCAACGCTGAGTGGCTGCGCGTACGAATGTTTATTCTCGATACTGGCGTCATGGAAGGCTACACCTGCGCACAGTACGACGATCCCACCTCATGCCAGAACAATGGTGCCGGCACGACTGCCGCCACGACTCCGGCCACACCATCAACGAGCGGTACAAGCCTGCCCAGCGGCAGTTCCCAGCAGCTTGCCAAGCTCATTTTGGCCAGTCCGAACATCACCTTCCAAACTCCGCAAGAGGGACAAGATTTCCAGGAAATAGTGAATACCGGGCACCAAACGAACTGCGGCAATCCGGCCATATCGCCCAAGCTGCTCGGCATCATACTGACAGCCTCTCAGAAATATAAGCTCGTCCTCGGTGTTTTCGACGACGGCCACCATTGTGGCGATGGATTGCACGACATAGGCATCGCCGTGGACATCAACGGTATCACACCGCTCGACAACTCTTTCCCAAGTACTGGTAACTTCATAAACTGGAACTCTGGTGAACAGCCGCTCCTCAAGCAGTTCTATGCGTACATGGCAGGGCTGTTATCGGCGAATGGCGGGGGAGCAATCGGCCAGCAGCTATGCTTCACCACTGAGACCATACCTCCCAAACCAAACAACGTTTTATTCTTTCCGGACAGCTGTGACCATGTACACGTGGACGTGAGGTAACAGATGATACGCCACCTCAGAGGAATTCGGTGGTCAGTGTGGGGAATGACCGTTCTGTATGTACTCTGCGGAGGTACGGCCTCTGCCGCAAACACCCTAACACAAAATCAGCTCTACCACTGGAATATACACTTATTTAATATTGCACAAGACAACGGCTGTAGTACATCCACCAGCGGATCACCTGGCCTCACTATAAACACTACGGTGCTCGCGGCAGTCCAAAAGGTACTTGCCCAAGCCAAGGCAAACGGTCAGAACGTGGGTTATGCGTTATATGAACAGAGTGGCAACCTAATAGCCTTCAATAACAATACGTCTCCGAACTACGGTGCTTCGATAACCAAATCGATGCTACTGGTGACATACCTCGATCAAGTGGGTTCCGGTGCGTTGCCAGCCGATGCAAAAGCCGACCTCCAAAAAATGATAGAAAACTCCGACAATGCAGCTGCAAACCGTATCTACGCGCGTATCACCAACGCCAACACCGCTATCAATGCCATGGCCAGTACCGCCGGTATGGTGGACTTCAAACTCGATACCAGCGACCCCTTGTACAAATTAGGTCAATCTCAGATAACCGCCGACGATTTCGCCAGATTCTTTTCGAAGATTGACACCCTGATTCCCGCCCCGCAACGGACATTCGCTACTGGCCTACTGTCAAACGTATCCCCAAAGAACGGTTTACTACAAGCCGGCCTACCAGCCCCTGTGTATTCAAAGGAGGGGTGGAAATCGGAACCAACCGGAACGGCGGGCAGCCCATGGATTGTCAACCAGGCGGCACATTTTGTTGTCAACAACGTTACCTACGGTGTCGCGGTAACCGTAGGCGGCGCCAAGAGCCAGACTGACGGCGAAGGCACCATCAAAGATCTGGTGAGTGCCTTAATGACCGGTGCCGCAACCACGGCCACAGGATCAACGAGCGTCACTGGGAGCATATCATCACGCGTCGGGAAGGGCATGACACCGGCCGCGCAACAAAAATTCCAGCAGTTCGCCGTCGCCGCCGGACAAAAAAACGGCCTAGACCCAAACCTCATCGCAACGTTCTATTATACAGAGACGGGCAATACCGGCGACTCGTCGGGCAACCATGGAGACTCAGCAAAGCCACCACCATACAATGGGGATGGAAACTGGGCTGAGCCGCCAGCACCTGCCGGAAATAACACCAATTTTTTCGTTGTCGGACAAAATAGCCTCGGCTATTGGGCACCCTATGGTCTAAACGACCTCGATAAAAACGCGTATGGAGAGGACGGAGACGGAGACGGAAAAATAGTACTTAACGACCTTGCAGATGCCATGTTTACAGCGGCAAGTTACATCATCCACGCGGCGGGTGTGAAGGGTATGAACGTCGGCGATGCAAACGCATATAAAGCAGGGGTGCGTTACAACGGTTCACAATATGCACTGTCCGTGCGCAATACCTACCACTATCTAGTTACTGGGAGTAGCATAAGTGTATCCGGCACTATTACCAACAACGCTGCCCAGGACTGCACCAGCGGTAGTGGTAACGGCGCCAACGCAAGCTGCGCCGGCGTCGGCCAAGTTACCGGTACAGCTAAAATTCTTGCCGCCGCGCGGTGCTATACGGGTATTTACTACGAGTGGGCTGGTGGCCACCAGGGGTACGACAACTTCAAGAAAGGCTGCCCAAACCCGCTCAGCCCACCGAATAACCAGCCACATGGAGGGCCTATAAATGGCGACCCGTCGGGCTTGAGCGGCAACCCAAGTCCTTGCGGGCTTGACTGTAGCGGCTTAGTAAGCATAGCCGTAGACGACGCTTACAACAAAAAATACCAATGGATCGTAGGCGTGGGTACCCCATTCTCTACAAGCGTAACCGGCATGTCAGGGAGCGGGCTGGCGGACTCTTACTGGAAGTCCGTCCCGGTTGCTCAAGCAAAGCCTGGCGACATCGTAACTCAAGTAAACGAGCATGTGGAGATTGTTGTCAGTGTTTCAGGCAATACATTAACGACTTTCGGCGCTCACCAAACTGGAGAAAAAATCGGTGAAGTTAAGAGCGGGATAGGAGACTGGAGCGGTGGCGCTTGGCGGTGGACGGGACCAGGAAGTTAAGTGGTATGAGAGGTAACATATGCAAAACAACTACAACCTGACAGTCCGGCGACTAGTACCCATCGTGCTCGCTGTCGTGGCTGCCCTAATCTTACTGGTGAGCGGAGGCGAGTGGCTCTACCATTACTTCACTACCGGCAACTTGGTGGTGACCACAAACAGTAAGTATACCGATATCAGCGTCCTGCCGGTTTCGAATAAAAGTAACGTCTCGCGGCAGGGCAGTGGTTCGCTTGCCGTCAGCCTGCACACCGGCGAGTATTACGTGTCCGTCGAGAACGGCAGTAACGGCACCAGCCAGTACGTTAAAGTTAAGGGACGAAATGCGACCACCCGTATCAGTCTCCAGACAGCCAAGCCGAGCGGCATAGCCCCTGTTGTATACGGCAACTTGCAAAATGTTGCTGCTGATAGCTCCCATCTGGCGTATCTCGACCAAACAACTGGTATCCATTATATAGACACCAGCAATAACGACAGCGTAGTACCAAATACCAATGGTTTTTTGTCAGCCGCCTGGGCAAGTCCGACTTATGGCGTAGGGCTCGACTCGTCGCAAGGACTGTTCGTCATCAATAACACATCCGTCACACCACTTACGTCGCCAGTATCTGCCAGTGATAGTGCCGGCACCTTATATGCGGTGACACCAAACCGTACTATATATGTCGCCTCCGGGTCAGCCCTGTATAGCGGCACCGCCAGTAGTGGCCTCAAGCAGATTTATACTAATAAATCATCTAACGATGCGCTGGCGGCTGGCAACAACGAGGTAGCCTCTATCACAACTGGGCTGAATGGCACGAAACCGCAAGTAGTAGTCGTCCGAAAAGACGGCAAGACCGCGCATAAGAACTTTGATGCGTCGATTACCGGCTGGTCACCGTGGTCACCCGGCGATAAATACATAGCCATCCTCGCCGGCAGGACAGGCAGGATTTTTGACACCTCGCTGCATCCAGTAGCCTCCATACCCGAGAGCAGTATCTCGTATGCCACGTGGCTTGACGACAACACGCTCCTTTATAGCGTCGGTAGTGAACTGTGGTCGTATAGCGTGGCACAGCAACGGTCGCAGATCATCGGTAATGCACCCCTCAATGAGCAGATTAAGAGCTTGTCGGTAAGCACCGATAAAACAGCAATCTACCTGACCACCTTGGACAGCTACACTAATCAAGTAGACGCGATTCGGCGAATCAACCTGAAGGGCCAGCCAGTACCAGACGTTGTATATCGACTCCAACTTCTATTACCCATCACCGAAAATGACTATTCGATTAGTATGGTTAACTTTGCCGGCACGCCGACTATTGTCGTGTCCGTACCAGTTGATAGCGAGCGGGCAAGTTCGTTGCAATCAGCACAGACTACTCTGCAAGGCCTCGTTGATATAAGCGGTCTGCAGTTTACAACTGCGCTCATCCCTGAAGGTTGAACCGAGAGTCGCCGGCTACGTAGCTTTTGTCGGCGAAATAAGCATACTGTCGGCCAATTCTCCTCTTACTACATCCGCATCGGTTGTCGTCAGGAACGTCTGATAGCCGCGTAAAAAGCCGATGAGCGCCACTCGCCGTGCCGTATCGAGTTCACTGAACACGTCGTCTAAGAGCAAGAGAGGCGTCTGACCTCGTTCTGCTTTGAGCAGCCGCAGCTCGATGATTTTGAGCGCCAGTATGGCGGTGCGCGTTTCGCCACGGCTGGCTGTTTCGTCCGCTGCTCGGCCGTCGAACCTTACCACAAAATCCTCGCGGTGCGGTCCGTACGCTGTAAAGCCCCGCATGGCGTCTTCGTGCGCATGGCTCTCAAGCTTCTGCAGCAAGTGCGTTTCGTACGTCTCAATAGGGAACTTTGGAAGGTAGGCGATTGCGACGCTCGATTTGGTTTGCGAGATCTGGGCGTACACGTCGCCGAGATTTTGGTTGAGCTGTTCGCATAAATTAACGCGGGCCCGTGCCATAGTGGCACCTAATTCGCTTAGTCGCAGGTTCCATGGAAATAACTCCTGTGTACTCGGCAATTTAGGACGTTTAAGTAGCGCATTGCGTTGCGTCAGAGCCCTGCGGTAATGGCGCCGAAAACTTACGTACCCCGGGCTGGTTTGCTCCAGGAGGTCGTCCAGATAATCGCGGCGCTCTGACGGCGCACCATGCAATAATTGCAGGTGGTTTGGCTCGAACAGCACCGCCGGTAGAATATGGTTGAGGGTAAGACGCCGGTAGGTTCTGCCATCGAGCTCGTATGTTTTAGCCTGGCGCGGCTCAGTTACCAGCTTAACTGTTCGGAGGCCATCTCCCGCCACATGCACGTCCAGACGGAACCACGGCGCTCCGAACTGTAGCAATTCCGCATCGCTCACGCGGTAGGAGCCACCGCGCGCCACTACCAGTATTGCTTCTAATAGGTTCGTTTTGCCGCCGCCGTTGGGGCCGACGATGACATTCACACCTTCGCCAAACGTAAATTTCGCGTCGGTATACGAGCGGAACTGTTGCAGCCGCAAATCACTAATCATGATGGCTATTATAACTACTAGCTCTTGAGTGGCATGATAATGTGCAGGTAGTCGTCACTATCGACATCAGTAATCATGACCGCCTCGAGTTTGCCGTTAAAGCCAAGCTGTACCGCTTTAACATCCATAGCCTGTAGACCATCGAGCAGGTAGCGTGAATTGAGCGTAATCGAGCCGGAGCCTTTAGCGTCCACTTTTAGGGTGGCGTTATTCTCACCCAGTTGTGATGCCACAGCATGTATCCATATACTCTCGCTCGGCTCGTCCACACTCACTACAATACTGCCGGCACTCTCGCGAGCGAACAGGCTCGACACCTTAGTGATATTAACCAACTCAGACCGTGGCACGAGCGCCGTGGTAGCAAAGCTCGCGGGGATAAGTTTGCGGTAGTCTGGGTAGTTACCCTCGATGAGCCGCGCCACCAATTCTACGTCGCCAGCCCGGAACTGCACCTGCTGTTCATCGTGCACCACCGTTATTTCATCGTCATAATCGTTGATGATGCGCAGTACATCATGCAAGGCAGTAGCTGGAATAAGCAACTGCACCTTTTCCTTCATCTTAACCAGCCGTTTTTCGGCCAGACGGTAGCTGTCGGTTGCCGCCATGTACAATACGCCATCCACTGTATGGAAGTACACACCAGTGAGTACCGGACGGCTTTCGTCGCCGCTGGCGGCAATCAGTACCTGCTGGAGCGCTTTTTTAAGCAGTGGGCCAGCTATCTTCCACGATGTACCACCCTCGATCGCTGGCATTACCGGAAAGTCTTCGGCCGATACACCATTTACCACTGACTTGTAACTGTCAGTTGTCACTTTGAGCCGCTGCTCGTCCTGCTCAAGCTCAATTACACCTGCCGGCAGGCTGCTTACAAAATCCTGCAGCAGACGGGCCGGAACCGTCAGCGAACCCTCCGCCGCAACCTGAGCGCCCAGTTCGCACGAAATAGCTATATCGAGATTGGTGGCCGATACATTCAGTCTGTTGTCTTCGATTTTCAGTAGCACGTTGCTTAATATAGGCAGGGTAGCGCGCGTACTGGCGACTCGTGCAACAAGACCGAGTGCTTTGTTCAGATTTTCCTGGGTGACTTTGAGTTTCATGGCAATTTTATCCTCCATACCCTACTAATAGAATTTCTTTTATTTTACTAGCAATGTTTATTATTAGGCCTGTGGAGAGTGTGGAAGAGTAGCGCTCCGTATCTGTAATTTGGGCACTTTTGGCTGTGTAAAGCTGCATACAAAAATTGTGCACTTGGCGGGGTAAACTGACTAGGTTTATCCACGTGGCGTATGGGAAGTTTAATCGGAGTGTCGATAACTGAGTAGTTACGAGCGGGCTTTTCCGACGCTTAACCGCAGGCTGTGCACAGGTTTTCGACATCACGCGTACAACCTTTCTTTTATTTCGGCAAGGGCATTGCGGATGTCGGCGTCCAGTCGTTGCTCTTTGTCGATTTTTTCGACCGAGTGAATGGCGGTGGTGTGGTCTTTACGGCCTAGCTCACGGGCAATCTTTGGAAAGCTGAGGTGTAGCTCGCTCCGCAGCATGTACATGGCTATTTGGCGGGGTACAACGATATCTTTATCGCGCTTGGGGCCGATCATGTCTTCAATACTCACCTGATAGTGTTTGGCGCAGCGTTCAATGATTTGCCGGGCGCTCAGGTGCTTCGGTCGAGCTTGCGAAGCGCCCAGTAGCCCGGTGGCGATCGCCAGGTTGGGCTCTAGGCCGCGCATCTCGCAAAAGGCGAGGAGTTGGTTGAGGGCGCCTTCGAGCTCGCGGATGTTGGTCGAGACGTTGGTAGCTAGGTAGTCAACAACGTCACTCGGCAATCGGACGTGTTGGCCCTCGGCTTTTATCTGCAGGATGGCGCAGCGTGTTTCAAAGTCGGGCATCTGCATGTCGATGCTCATACCCCAGGCGAAGCGGCTGCGCATACGCTCTTCGAATCCTGGTATATCGCGCGGCTGTTTGTCACTGCTGATAATGATCTGCTTCTGGGCCTGGTGCAGGGCATTGAAAGTGTGGAAGAATTCTTCCTGAACCTTCTCTTTGCCGGCAATAAACTGAATGTCGTCTACAACGAGCACATCGGCACCGCGGTAGTGGTCGGTAAAGTCGCTGGTTTTTTTATAGCGCAAGGCGTCGACGAATTCCTGCAGGAACTGCTCGCTGGTGACGTACACTACTCGGGCGTTTGGGTTTGCGGCCGATACGGCGTTGCCAACAGCCTGCATCAAGTGCGTCTTACCAATACCCACGCCACCGTACAGGAACAATGGGTTGTACTTGGTACCGGGGTTGGCGGCGATCGCTTGGCAGGCAGCATATGCGAGCTCGTTGCCGCTGCCGACAACAAAGGTTTCGAATGTGTAGCGTTCATTGATACCCTGACGATATGCGTGGGTTAGGCTACTGGACGTCCGGGGCGCAGCTTGTGTACCAGGGGAAGCGGATCGTGAGGCGGTGGAAGGCAAGGTGATAGTTTCTTCGGGTTCGCTGCGTCGCACCACGCTCTGAATTTTATACTCAACCACCGGGGCGTCGACGCCGTTTTTACGCAACGTCGTCGTAACCAGCTCGTTATATTTCTTTTCGAGTTGCTGCTTTATAAATACATTAGGTACGCCCACTACGACTTTGTCAGCGTCGTGCTTGATAAGTTGCGTGTTTTTGAACCAGGTTAGGTAGTTGCCCCTAGAGAGCCCGATCTCGATGTCGCCTAAAACTGCCTGCCAGAGTCGATCTTGTTCCACTTTGTTACCCTCTACTCGCTCGTAAGCTGTGTATAACTATACCGCAGCTGGCGGCTGGTTTTCCACAGTAACTTCTACAACTATGTTTAAAGAGCAGGGCGGTGGTCGGGGTCGCTTTATCCACAGTGCTTGGCCGTATCTGTTAATCTGTGGAAAAGGCTTGGAGAACAGGGGATAACATGGTACTATTATAGGCAGCAAAGAGCAGGGGAGTAGTGGTCGAGAAGGCCGGGTGACCGGTAGGCGACGCGTGCTATACTGCTTGTAATAACCCAGAAGAAAGTATCTAACGCACATGCCAAAGCGAACCTACCAGCCCAAAAAACGCCACCGTGCACACGAGCACGGCTTCATGAAGCGGATGGCTAGTCGTGCCGGCCGCGCTGTACTCAAGCGCCGCCGCCTTAAAGGCCGCGTACGCCTTAGCCACTAAACTAAATTAACAGGGGTGACCCCTGTTATGTATAGTAATACTGTTGTATTTCTTATACATAATTACAGTGAGCCGCTTCCCCTTTCCCGCCAGCTGGTTCAGTCTGCTACCATACCACTATGATTAACCGTACGCACCGGTTCCACGGACGCGCCAGTATACAGCGCTTGTATAAAAGTGGTAAATTGGTTCGTTCCGCTAGCTTCAGCTTGCGCTACGCGCCAAACCCGAAGCGCGAGGATTACCGGCTGGCAGTAGTCGTTAGCAAGAAAGTCAGTAAGTCTGCTGTGGTACGGAACCGAATCCGACGTCGGGTCTATGAGCATGTTCGTATATTGTTCGGTAGCAACGCTATTCCCTATGATCTCCTGGTGGCAGTCTTTGATGAACGTGTGGCTGCCCTGCCACCCACGGATTTAGCACATGAACTCAATAAACTGATCAAGAAAGCCAATATATCGTAGCCTCTTGCCGCCTGCCTCTGCTATATCGCTTCGCAGTATACTCAGTAGTACTCGGAAAATCGAAGTAAACTTCATTTTCCTCCGTGCTGCTGCTATAGTAGAACATAGAAATTAAGATGTTGCGCGCCGTTCCCCCTGTTGGGGCACCAAGCATGCGATAGCTCGGAATATACACGCTTTATGTTCACAGACCTGATTGTCCAACCCATATTTAACCTGTTGGTGCTTGTTTACGCGGTTCTGCCGGGCCACAACTTCGGTCTAGCGCTTATTATCTTTACGGTCATCGTTCGCTTGCTCATGTGGCCGCTCGTGAAGCGCCAGCTGGCTCAGACGAGGGTTATGCGCGGACTCCAGCCTGAACTCCGGCGTATCAAGAAAGAGTCCAAGGGTGACCGCCAAAAAGAACAGCAGCTCATGATGGAGCTCTACAAAGAGCGCGGTATCAATCCGCTCGGCACGCTGCCGACGCTTATTATTCAGCTCGTGGTGCTTATCGGCCTCTATAGCGGCCTGCGCCGGGTTATCGACAACCCAAGCAATATTGTTAACTTTGCCTACCCAGGCTTGCAGCACCTAAGCTGGATGCAGCATCTGGCGCATAACATCGGCGACTTCGACGAAACTCTGTTTGGGGTCATAAATCTCAAGCGGGCGGCATTCGGCCCGGTTTATATCCCGGCTCTCCTGCTGGTTATCGGTAGCGCCGTGGTACAGTTCCTGACCAGCCGTCAGCTCATGCCGACCGATAAAAATGCTCGTCGCTTAAGGGATATCCTCAAATCGGCCGGTGACGGCCAAAAGGCCGACCAGTCTGAGGTCAATGCAGCGGTTAGCCGTAGCACACAGTACCTCATCCCCTTCATGGTATTTGTATTTACGGTGAATTTGCCGGCAGCCCTTAGCCTCTATTGGTTCACCGGCGGTGTGGTGGCTTATATCCAGCAAGCCATTGCCCTGCGCGAGGACGAAGCCGACATGGAAAAGCTGGCCGATTCTAAGCCCCGTAAAGACGTATCAAAAATCGTTGAAGCTGAAGTGGTTTCCGAACCTGCACGCACACCCAAACCTATCGCCAAAAAATCCTCCAAGAAAAAATCCGCTAAGCGGAAGAGGAAATAATGGAAGATTCAATCTTGTATGCCAAGAAGTATCTAGAAGACTTACTGTCATTTTTCGGACTCAACACCGACATCTATGCGACAAGTGAAGACGGTGAGGTCATCGAGCTGAATATCCCGAGTACGCACTTAAATGGCTTTCTGATCGGCCAGCGCGGTGAAACCATGCGTGCCCTGCAGTTTATGGTGAGTAATGCTCTCAAGAATCAGGGCTATACCGTAACGCGCGTGAACGTAGACGTAGCCGAATATAAGCGCCAACGGGCCGACCGTCTCGCTAAGACTGCTGAGGAATGGGTCAAACAGGTACAAGAGAGCGGCGAACCGTACGATGTGCGACCGATGAACGCGGCAGACAGGCGCGTGGTACACCGAGTAGCAGCCGACGCGGGCTTAAACAGCGAGTCGGTGGGCGAAGGCCATGATCGGCATATTGTACTCAAGCCCGCCGATTAGCCAGTGCTTTTTCATATACGGCTAGGGTCTGCTCGGCCATGTGCGTCCAGGAGTATTTTGCTACGTTCTGCTTACCCTTTTCTTTCAGGTCGTCGCGAATAATGGGGTCGTCGACGACTTCGCCGATTTTGGCAGCCATATCCTCTATGCTTAGTGGGTCAAAGTATGCCACCGAATCACCGTACACCTCAGGCAGACACGTGGCGTTGCTGCTGACCACCGGAGCGCCGTGGATTTGGGCTTCCAAGCCGGGCAGGCCGAAGCCTTCACTTAAGGAGGGGAAAACGTAAGCGGTGCAGTGTTCGTACAACCAGCGGAGCTGGGCATCCGGCACAAAGTCGGTAAAAATAACGTTCGGTATGTGGCTGGATTTTACTTTTGCTTCGTGCCGCTGATAGTTGGCATCCTTTTTGCCGACCAGTACGAGGTGGAGCTCCGGCCGTGTGCTCTGCATGAGGGCGAACGCCTCGATAAGCCGGCCAAGGTTCTTATGCGGCGTAGGCCGGCCAGTGTACATAATGTACTGTTGGCCCGCGAGATCTAGTACAGGCTCGGGCTTGTCGATAATAGGGTCAGCCGATTCAAGTGTCACCGTGACTTTTTCGGGCTTGATGTGTGTGTAGGCGACAATATCGTCTTTCACGAATTGCGTGGGGGTAATAATGGCTACTGACTTGTGTGCCGCGCGCTGGTTAACCCATTTGTAGATCTGTTGCTTTATCCAATATACCATCGGATTCTTGGCGGGGTTGCGGAAGCGGATAGTGGTCAGATCCTGCATAGTCGTGACTACGCGGCCGCGATACCGGACCGGCTGCTGTACCATGGGAAAATGCACGAGGTCGGCGCGTAATCCTTCAATTTGCTTTTTGAAGCCAACCTGCTCGCCAAAGCTGAACTCTCTAAACGGCGTGATAACCAGCTGGAACGACGGCGCAATCTCGCGCAGGTATTTTCTGCGGTGCGCCTTGGCAAGCAGGACAACTTCGTGCTTGGTGCCAAGTTGGTGCATATGCTCGATCATTTTATCGGTGTAGCGGCCGGTACTGGTACCGGATTCCCGGGCGTCTATAACGATTTTCATAGGTACATGATACCGTATGCGTCAGCGTTTGTGACGCCTGGGTTTCGCTGCAAGCTCTGAAAACCCCTGTCGGTGTAAGAAATACTCGCTGAACCTCAGATGGTATAATAACCGTAACGTGAAACGCATTGCTCAACGGTACCGATATTCGGTCATATTGCTTCGTCAGCTAGTCAAGACAGATTTTAAACTTCGTTACCAGGGCTCGGCACTTGGCTATCTATGGTCGCTCTTGCGGCCGTTATTCATGTTTACTATTTTGTTTTTTGTCTTTGTACGCTTTCTTAAAGTAAGCAATGGCGTGCCGCATCCTGCAGTATATCTGCTGCTGGGGATTGTCCTCTGGAATTACTTCACCGAAGTAACTACGGGTAGCGTGAGGTCTATAGTGGACAAGGGCGAGCTGCTTCGTAAAATAAGTTTTCCGAAATACGTCATCGTAGTCTCTGGTTCCATCGGTGCGCTCATTAACCTGCTATTTAATTTTGTAGTTATCGCAATATTTATGATTATAAATCACGTGCCTGTTACGGCCAGCGCCCTGCTCATCATCCCGCTCATTGTCGAACTGTTTGTCGTGTCGCTCGCGGCAGCCTTTATGCTCAGCACACTGTTTGTACGCCTACGCGATGTCGCATATATTTGGGACATTCTCGTGCAAGCGGGCTTCTACTTGACGCCAATTTTCTACTTAGTCTCACAGCTGCCGCATAGGTTCGCTAAGCTACTCATATTGAGTCCACTTGCCCAAATTATCCAAGATGCACGCCATGCCCTCGTAACGCCGCAGGCGACGACCATTGCGCAAGTGTACGGCGGTGATAAATGGATATGGTTTATGCCAATCGGTCTTACCTTGGTTCTTGCTGTTGCGGGCGGCTACTACTTTAGGGCGCAGTCCAAGAACTTTGCGGAGAACGTGTGACGATGGAAACCGGCCAAGCTGTTGTCAGGGTAGAACACGTCAGTAAAGACTTTGTGTTGCCTCACGAGAAGGTAACGAGCGTCAAAAGCGCGTTCCTTGGCGTATTTAACCTCAACCGGACCAAGGAGATGCAGCACGCCCTACGCGACATTAGCTTCGAGATCAAAAAGGGTGAGTTTTTCGGCATCGTTGGACGTAATGGTAGTGGTAAAAGTACGCTCCTGAAGATATTGGCCGGCATCTACCAGCCCACCAAGGGCACGGTGTACACCAGCGGTAGGCTTGTGCCCTTTATTGAGCTTGGAGTTGGCTTTAACCCCGAACTTACCGGCCGCGAAAACGTCTATCTGAATGGGGCTATGCTTGGCTTCTCTGAAAAGGAGGTCAGCGCTATGTATGATGCTATCGTTGAGTTCGCCGAGCTCGAAAGGTTTATGGACCAGAAACTCAAGAATTATTCGTCAGGTATGCAAGTGCGCCTGGCGTTTTCTATGGCAATTCGCGCGGAGGCCGAGATTCTTATCATCGACGAAGTGCTCGCGGTGGGAGACGCCTCTTTTCAGCGTAAATGCCTAGAATATTTTAGAAAACTAAAGAAGAACGGTACGACGGTCATATTCGTGAGTCACGATATGGATGCGGTCCGTCAGTTTTGTGACCGAGCGGTGCTTATCGATAACAGCAGGCTCGTCAACGCCGGCAACGCGGATGATATCGCGGAAAAATATGCCAAGCTATTTCTCGAAGAATCTATTGGCGAGGCGGCAAAAGAGGCTCGTCAAGAACTCGGTGATGCGGACCGTTGGGGCACGAGGGTTGGGTTACTTGCAGGGCCCTTTCTGAGTGCTCAGGTTATGGATGAGAGGACAAAGTTTATTGAATTTGGGGCGAAGGTCAAAGCGGACGCTGCAATAGAGGGGCTCATCCTAGGGTTTCGCATATCGGATGACACAGGGAGAGCGATCATAGGCACCAATACGCAATTGCTGCATGAAAAGCCGCTCAGCCTTGAGTCCGGATCTGAGTACGTTTTTACCTGGAGGGTGCCAAATATCTTTAGTAACGGTAACTATGAAATCGGTATGGCCGCGGTTACGTACAACGACGAGTCCCTGGATGAATGGAACGCAGCCATAAAGTTCAAGGTGATAAAGACAACGAAAACGCCGTACATCGTAGCTCCGGATTTTAAATTTGACATCAAGGCATAGTTTTATAGCTGAGCATCAAACTATATAATGGTCTTAAATGAGGTTCTACTATGCGCAAAACAAAGAAGACCTGTTTATCAAGGCCTTCTTCCCTAATGTTAAAAACGGATTTTACATAGACGTCGGGGCGAACGACCCAATCGTAGATTCGGTCACGAAGCTTCTGTACGACGACGGGTGGCACGGCGTAAACATCGACCCCATTAAACGGCACGTCGACAACCTAAGTAGGTTACGGCCGAGAGATACTAACCTACAGATCGGTATTAGCAGCAAGGCGGGCACGCTGAAGTTCACAGAGTACCCTGAGGGAGATGGCTTATCGACATTCGACGCGTCCATGCAGAAGTACTATCAAAAAGAAGAGCATCCATTCCCTACAGAGAAAGCGCAGTCATACGACGTTCAGGTCAAGACATTACGTCAGGTGGTTGACGAGATAAAGCCAGCTCACATTCACTTTATAAAAATTGACGTCGAAGGGTATGAGTATGAGGTTATAAGCGGCTACGACTGGAAGTCTCCTCGGCCGGAGCTGATATGCATAGAGGCAAACCATATCCAGAAGGACTGGCGAAATGTCCTAAAGGACAATAAGTACGAAGAGGTATTCTTTGACGGTGTCAACAACTATTACCTAGCTCAGGAATCGCTGCACCGAAAGGACTACTTCAACTACCCGGATACTGTCTTTGCGGGCAATCCAGTTTATTACCCCGCATATGTAGAGACAGTAGCTCCATTAGAAAAAATAATCGCCGACAAAGAAGCGGAGATTGCCCAGTTGCATCGGCAGCAACGCGACGTTCGATTCCTGGCTAAGCGTCTGGCCATAGAAACCCAGACAAGGCTTAATAAACGCGCCAAAGGCGTATATGTGACCAGTCACCTCACCTACCAAAAAGATGCTACTGTTGATACCATGCTGGAAGGGCAACCACAGAGCAAAGAAGGCTTCCTGGCTGAAATCCACAAAGTTGATGTACGCAATATACGCAAGCAGCAAACGACTGCCAAAGACAGGCTAAAGCCAATCGTATGGAAGGTAGCTGCGGGCACTTTTAATACGGGCTTAAGAACCGCAAAGAGGGTCAAACGTGGCGGATAAGAAAAGAATACGCCTAGTAGTAGACGCTCAACTGTGGCAAACGAGTGACCGGAAACGTGGCATGGGGCTTTTCCTGACGGGGCTTATGAGGCACCTTGACACCAAAGACACATCTATTGATGCGGTGACATTTGTTATCAATAGCCGCCTGCCAGACTTAGCTGCCGAAGACAAGGCGATTATAGATGGGATCGGGGGTAGCATTCTGCGGACGGAGTTGCTTCACCGAGGAGATAATGAACAGTTCGTGGACTCCGCGGTAGAGAATCGCAGGCATATCGATAAGCTGCTGGCCGATAACGTGAAAGACGTTGACGGTATCGCCTACTTTATTCCCGCCCTATTTAGTAGCGAGATCCATCCCGTATTTCCAAGCAGCGGCACCAGTAACATACTATTGTTCCATGACCTAATACCCTTTCTGTACCACCGGGAATATTTTGCCGATCACGAATCTGCCCCGCGGAAAGATTACGCCCAGCGTTTTCACGAGTTTTATAGAGCTGACACCATCGTGGCTAACTCGCAGACTACGGCCGACGACCTGATAATCTACCTTGGGGTAGACCCGTCCAGAATTGTTACTATTTTTGGCGCGGCCGCCTCACGAAGACATTTGAATCCGCGTAAACCTCAAGGGTTGGATATAGGCAAAGGTTTTGTTTTTATGCCAAGCGGAGATGACTTTAGAAAAAATAACGCTAACGCGGTGCAGGCTTTCGCTGACCTAAAAAGTGGTCTGAAACTAGTGCTAACCTCCCGCTTTAGCGAAGGTACTAAACAGACATTGCTAGCGCTCTGTCCTGACATTGTTTTTGCGGGAGTCGTTGACGACGAAGAGTTTCTGTGGCTACTGGATGAGGCAAAAGTGGTACTTTTTTCACCGCTCTACGAGGGGCTCGGCATGCCGCTGCTCGAAGCGTTGGAGCGGGATGCTATTGTCGCCTGTTCAAACATATCGGTTTTTGCGGAGATCAGTGAAACGGCTCCGCTGTTTTTCGATCCGCTGTCGGTGTCGGATATCGCGAACACTTTGGCGCACGCGCTTAAACTCGATAAGGGCCAGTACATAAAGCAGCACGCCGCAGATTACACACGGGCCATAGAAGCTTTCGCTTGGGACAAAACAGCAAAAGCGTTTGTCAGCGCAGTTGACCGCCAGAAGGCTGCTGGAACGCGGCCAAGCCTGGCGATATTTTGTCCCGCGCCCGATTCATACTCTGCGGTCGGCAAATACGCTCTAGAAGTTCATGCCGAACTGAGCCAGTATTTTGAAATCGACTACTACGCCGAGAACGGAGTCACCGTTTTTGAGCCAACCCGGCCCAATATTCTGGAGTATGCCGCTGACTACTATTCGGCGAGCACATTTGACGCCGAGGCCGCCAAGCGCTACGACTACATCCTGTATAACCTCGGCAACAGCGAGTTCCATATAGACACCATACTGAATGCGCTGCGCATTCCCGCAAATGCAATTGTCCATGATACATACCTGAACGGTATCTTTGATTGGCTGGAGCGCCAGGGGTTTATCACGCCCGCTCGCAGGCAGCTTGAAGCGAAGCTTGACCAGTTATTTGACGCACGGCAAAGCAACTGCTTGGTGAGTCTGGTGTCAAACCAACGAGCCGTTATCTGCCACTCCGGCTATGCAGAGCAATCCATAAAACAGCTACTGCCAGGTTCGGCCGTGAACCGGTCGGTACATCCAATCGGTGTCCCTGCGGTGCAGCTGAAAAGGTCACAAAAGCCAACCATAAGTTTTGCGGGCATAATATCCGAAGACAAAGGCATTAGCATGGTTGCCAGTATTGCCAAAAATCAGCATCTGCAGGTCAAGATATTCGGGTATGGGGTACTCGGCGACAGTCCCCTTCTGCAAAACGTGAGCAGCAACGTGCAGCTTATGAAAGATTTGTCAGATAAGGAATTCCAGGACTTGTTGCGGCAGACCGATATTCTGGTGAACTACCGGCCAAACTATCACGGCGAAACGTCAAGGAGCACGCTGGAGGCTATGCGTTACGGTGCGGCAGTTATAGTCCGTGATGTGGGCTGGTTTAGCGAGTTGCCTGATGACACGGTGGTAAAAGTTAGCAAAGAAAGCGACATGGTGGCAACAATTGAACAGTTGGTTTCGGATCCGGATAGGTTACGAAGAATAGGTGACGCCGCAAGGGAGTTTTTATCAAAGAACTATAACTACAGCAACTATGCTCGTACCCTTCAGCAAGTTATGGAGAAAAGCAAATGAGCGTGTGGTATGACGTATCGGGTTTGTATGACTGGAAGGGAAACTTCACCGGTATTCAACGTGTGGTGTACAACCTTGGGGAGAAGCTCGCCGAAGATAACTCCGATGCGCATTTTTTTGTTTTCAGGAGCGGCAGTTTCCAGGAGGTCGATTTTGCTGATATCCAAAAAAAAGTAAATGTACCTGCAGGACCTCAGCAGACAAGTCCTGTAGCAAGGAAAAGTACGCGGACCATACTACAGCACTATGGTATGGTTGCGGCAAAAGAAGTCGCGGTTAATAGCAGATATGAGAAGGCTTTGCGCGGCCTATATGGCAACGCGCGAAGCACATACAAACGGGCAAGACGACGCAAGATGGCCTCAGCCACTACCAGCTTATTCCATTCTGACGACGTAGTAGTAGTGGTAGATGGGAACTGGCAGTTTCGGGATTTTGCAGCGGCGATTATACATGCCAGGGCAGAGGCCGGCTTCAGGTTCGTACATTTTGTACATGATTTGGTGGCGATAAAGAACCCAGCATTTGCCAGCCCTAACGCTAATAAGATTATAGGGTCATACTTTGAGGAAATATTTCCCCATACAGACGGCCTAGTAGCCGTATCAGAGGCTACAAAAAAAGACATAGAGTGGTTTGCTCAGGAAAGAAAAATAAAGTTTCCTAGCGTGTCTGTAGTACCCTTAGGCAGTGATATAAACTTAGGTACCAAGTCGGTTGCTAAGCGTCCGCAGATAAACCTACCCGATGAGTTCATCCTAGCTGTTAGCACTATAGAGGTACGCAAGAACTACCAGCTGCTTTATTATGCGTATAAACAAGCTAAACGCCGCGGCGTCATGCTGCCTCATCTTGTGATCGTTGGCCGCAAGGGGTGGATGGCAGAGGAAACATATACGCTGCTTACAAAAGACCCGGAGGCACAAGAGAGCATAACGCTTACCGGCGGAATACCCGACCAAGAACTGGAGTGGCTGTACGATAACTGTCTATTTGCGGTGGTTCCGGCATTCTGTGAGGGTTGGGGTCTGACAATTGCCGAGTCGCTCCAACATGGCAAGTGTTGCGTGAGTAGCGACACTTCCTCAATGCCCGAAGCGGGCGGAGATTTAGTAAGCTATGTGTCGCCATACGATTCAAATGGCATGGTTGAAGCCATTCGTGATTTATGTAATATAGCGGAGCGCAAGAAACTGGAAGCGCGCATCAAAGCGGAATACAAACCAGTAACGTGGCAAGATACGTACAAGGTGTTTGTCGATATTTTGGCAAGCGATCTCTAATAGTCGGCTATTTTATCTGGACCACAACGGATGTCCGTTGCTGCCATAGATAACCATATTACCATCTGTCTGGAGCGCGAAAACACTACCTCGTCCGCTCGTGCTGGTCGCCCATAAAGGCCTGCCGTTTGTACCGTAGATGACTAAATTACCATCACTCTGCATTACGACCACGTCATTGCGTCCGCTGGTCCCACTCGCCCATACGGCGTGACCATTGCTGGCGTATTCCACTAAATTACCATCACTCTGCATGACCAACGCATATGCGTGATCAGCGGTCTGTATGAACTGGCCGGGATATAAAGCATGGCCACTCCATAGTATGGCGTTATTGCCATTGGTAATTGCCAGGACACCGCCAGGTTGGAGTGTCAGACTATTGCCACCCCCACCCGTCCCACTTGCCCATAGCGCTTTACCGCCGCTACCGTAGACAACAAAATTGCCGTCGCCTTGCATTACTGCCACGTCGTTGCCCCCGCTGGTCCCACTCGCCCATACGGCGTGACCGGCGCTATTATATTCGACTAGATTGCCATCGCCGGGCTGTAGTACTAACGTATAGGCACGATCAGCGGTCTGTATGAACTGGCCGGGATACATGACGCCACCTGCAGGCACTGAAGAGACAGCCTTGCTAAGGTAGTCTGGTACGGATGGAGTATTAGTTGACCATATGGAACTACCACCACTAGTGCGTATGGTCACATTGCCGTCCGATTGCATGGACAAGTAATTATTTGCTCCGCCTGTTCCACTTGCCCATAGCGCCCCACTACTACTATATTCCACCAGGTTACCGTCGCTTTGCATGACCAGATCTTGCGCATCCGGGTTATTAACGCCATTATTCCAAATTTGCTTAAGCCCTGAATATAGCGCTACATTTCCATTTGGAAGTAGGGTGAGGACATTTTGTGAATCTGGTGACATGAGTCGGTCTCCGGGAAGTAGGTATTGATTGACCGACAAGCTAGTATTCTGCGTATTGGTAGCCAGTACGGGGTTAGCTACGTCAATGGTGTAATAGATGTCAGGGTCATTAAGCCAGGTAATGCCGTCTGCGACGAGACTAAAGTGCTCAACGTAGGTGCCAGGGATAGTAGGGGCTGTGATTGAAAACTGGAATGTGGCTGTACCACCCGGAATAACACTAGCTTCCTGCATCCCGATTCGTTGCGGAGAGAGCCAGCTGCCGTCATCGAAGACGCTTGCCCTGTCGCCGGGATAGGTTGTGCCTAGGTGAACGACGCCCTGACTCCAGGTGTTCTGGCCTATGTTTCGTGCCACAAGCTTGAGATAGGCCTTTTGCCCCGGGGCGACGGTCGGGTTGGCAGGGTCGGTATATTCTGTAGTGTAGCCGCTGTCAGTGTATGCTTCTTGGCTACTGAGCCCCCAGGTGTATGGCTGCAGCATAGACAGCCAGTATGCATCGCCTTGTAGGCGAGCGTAGACTGTAAATGCGCCGTAGCGGGTATCGAGACCACTAATAGCGCCACCATCCTGGGTAATGATGCCCATACGGTCGCGTTGGCAGTCAAAACGATTCATAACATATGGTGAGCCTTCGTAGGGTTGGAGCGACGCGTTAAAACCGTAGTTGGTCGCCTGCTGGGCATACGACCCAGCTCGCCCGTTCCAGCTGTAGAGCGTGTTCTTTATCAAGTTAATATCCTGCTCATTTGACGTAAGCGCCCTTGGGGTAACCGACGCTGCGGCATTGGGTGAATTGCGGAACACGTACGAGCTCTGGATAATCTGCGCTGCATGGAGGGCCTCCTGATAAAACTGGTTGCCATTAAGGATGGTACCGGCGCCGGCGACTGCGTAGCCATCCTGGAACAGACCCTGCCCATTACCTGGCTCAGTCAGGCTGAAGTTTGTCTCACGATAATGTATAGCCGCCAATAGCGCCCACGGTACGCCGGTTGCATTCATAGCTTGTATGTAGACGCTCTGGTTGGCGGCTGCATCTTGTGTAATAAAGCTGTTCAATGGCGTGAATACGTCCGTACAGTCCGTAGTCGCTGCATCGGCATGTTGAAACGCCCTTGGTAGAACTGTCGAAAGGGTGGTGGGTATAGCGACGGTTAAAACGAAGCCGAGTAGTACGGCTAGGGCTACGAGTTTAGTCTTGAGCAGCTTCGGGCGGATCATAGGTTATACTTACTTTCTTTACATTTATTCCATGCTGCGTCATATATTGCAGGGCAGCCTGCTTATAATCGTGAAGTTCCTGTTGGTAGCTGGCTGATTCACTCGGGTTATTAATAATAGGATAGAGGGTTATTTTATATGCGCCGTCCAACTCTTGAATCATATAATTTTCGTTTTCGGTAATGAGCGTATAGTTTTTGATAGAGCCGGCCGGAACGTTATCGGGCACCGGGAAAGTTTGGCCATTACTTTGCGCCGGGTGGGTTTGGGGAGGTTGACTTGGGCTCGATTGATGCTTGGAATTGAGGTTGTTTTTAGCGATTACTACATGCGCTATGTGGAAGTGTCTGTAGCCAAAGATACCTGATAGCGCTACTATGACCAGGACTATAAGCAAGTAAGGTAATTTAGGTATGCGTGGGATACGTCTGTAAACGTCCTTTACTTTATTCATATGTTTATTTTAACATTTAACCCTTATGATTATAGCTCTTAGTACACCGTTTTACAACGTTTGCAACAAGCCAAACCTAGCTATAAGTAAGTTATGTGGTACGCGCAACTATGAATACGCCAACAACGATAGTAGCTATGCCTACCCAACGAGCTGCAGGGACATGCTCGTTAAGGAAGAAAATAGCCATGATCGGGGTGATGACATAGGTTAGTGCCAAAATTGGCTGTACAATGCTAATATCAAGTTTTGTAAGTAAGTAGGACCATACAACTCCGGCTAGAAAGTAGAGGGCCATTCCGGACATTGCCGGGAAGTTGGTGAGCAGCTTGTACAGATAGCCGATAAGCTGAGCAATCGAGCCGATCTCATAGTGACCAATCTGTGACGCACCCACCTTCATCAAAATGCTGCCGAACGCACCCATGAGAATGCCAACAAAAAATAAAATTGCTATAAGCATGTTTTCTTATAATAGTTTAGTTATACCGTTGATAGCAACACGTACCTCTTTGTACATGTCGTGATACCATAGCGCCTTACTGGCTGACATATACGTAGCGAAATAGAGTAAGCTGAATGCCACAATAGAGCACAGAAATACATAGTCTGGCCAGTAAGTTCTAATTGACTTTAAAAATCTCATACCAACCATCATTGTATACAACGTCCTTAAACGTATTCTTGGCCCATCGATTCTCTTTTATCTTCGTGTCGGTGGTTGTAAAAACAAAAGTCGCCTTTTGCTGCATAACCTGCTTGTACCAGGAGTTTTCCGTAGTAGCGTTTACGTACACAACCCGGTCAGAAAAATCGGCATTCCAGAGCGGATACATCCAGTTACCGGCAGTGTATACGACCGTCTGATTCTTTTGTACGGTACTATGCATGAATGTGTAGGCGCTGCCAAAGCTCGTTGCAAAAATAGAGCTGCTATAGTGTTCGCCTCTGCCATGGTAAATATTTGATAGCTGCTGGCGCACGGTATTTGGCCGGTATGACCAAAGTATGAAATTGACACTTAGTGTAACGATCGTGAGCGCAAGCAGTATTGTCTTGGTCGCCCGAATAGTGATCGCATGCAGATTATCGAGCACCATCCCCAGACCTACAATGCCCGCCGACAATATGAACATGGTGTATCGAGGAGAGTAATCGTTAGGATAAACCAAAAGCAGCCCCAGTAGGAGCGCTTGTAACCCCAGGAAATAATAGTTTCGCTTTCTTACTGCGAAGTAAGCAGACAAGGGTAAGGATGGTATAAACACGATGAACCAAATAATTCCGAAGCCGAATAGCGTTGAGTCGTAGTCATAGTGAAAATTTGATCCACCTTCCGACCATATGAACCAAAGGCGCAAGAATTGATTGTGGGGTAGCGATGCATATGCAACGGATGACCACTGCGCAAAATCTATACCCTTGAATATGGTCTTGCCTGCCAATTGAAGCCCGAACGGATAGATAGGGCTGCCGTATAAAATGAAGTCCTTAACGTACCAATATAGGCCGAAAACCATGGGTGGGAGTACGAGCAGAGTGGGCGTGACATATTTTTTGAACTCGAACCTCTCCTGTTTGTAGAGGTTCCAGAGAAGTATCACGAGCAGTACGGCAACAAAATATATGCCGCTTGTCTTGAGGGCCGTGAGTAGCGAGAAAGCGATGCCAACGAGAAGGAAATCTAGCCTTTTGTATGTTTTTTGCAGCACTAATGCTAGTGCTGCAAAAAAAGTTGCGGCAACCATGACATCTACGTAGTCTGTGGTGAGCTGGTTTAGCACAGAAGGCGTGAAAGCAAAAAGCAGTGCAGCGTACCGAGCGCTCTTTTTGCTAACACCCACACCACAGGCGATTCCGTACAACGCAGTTACCGCGACTATCACAAAGGGTACTTGTACAAGATCTACAATTGTGTCGTTGTGGGCAAGCAAGATAGTCCACGCCTGGATGAATTCGCCGCCCTTTGGGTAGGCGGGAATCCAAACCAGGTTTGTCGGTACGTCGTAGAGGTTGTGATTCTGGACGAGGTCTGCAGAGTAAGTTAGATGATAGGCGTTGCCATCCCAGTCAACAGGTGGAAAAATCAGGCCGATAAAAAGCACCCAGACCAAAAAAGCACCCGCGATTACGTATAAAGTAGCTAGTAAAGGGTCTTCTCTGGCGCAGCTTTTTACTGCGTTCGGAACCCTGCTGAAGCTCTCTAGATAATTTCTAAATAACTTGGGGCCATATTTTTTGCGCAGGGTCATAAAGATGGCTGCCGCTATAGCAATGTTTACAAGCGCGAGGCTGTAGCTATAAAGAGAGTGGGTGAGGCCCAACACGAATTCTGTGCCGACAATTTGCGCATAAAACAGTAGGGATGTGCCCACAAAACGACGCCAGCCCGTTCTGCTCAGGGCGAATAATAAAATATCGAGCGTGCCAAACATACCCGCACTCAACAAGCACGTCAAGGCTAACAACACAAACGTCATCGTCTATATGATAGCAAGACTGGTTACGTTGCGAAAATGCTCAGGGGTGGCTGCAGCTCAGAGCTTGGACACGCTCTCGCCCACGTACCATCCATCGGCACTGACTACTGGCGTCACCGTTGCGGATATAGGCCAGTGGTCTGAGCCGCCAACTTCGCGGTGCACTCTATGGCCGCTGGCGTGTACATTCCGGGAGTTGTACAAAATATGGTCGAGCTGGGCGACGCCCCATCTGCCTAAGTGGACAGTGGGTTGACGCTCAGGGTCTGCGTCTTTGAAGCCCATCAAACCCAGCCATTCCATGGTTTTGCCGTCGGCCATCCAAGCCAGGCTCTGTAATAGATGAGCCGCTCCTCGCAGCTTATCTAAGCCGGTTGCGCCATTGAAGTCTCGATCCGCGTAATCCGGTACGCGGTCTGTGAGCGGTCGGATTAGCCTAAGCGTACGGGCAATTTTGCTCTCGCCGTGCATCGCGTTATCATCGTTCAAAAGGACGCCGGGGTTGTAGTCGATCGTACGAATGCAGTGGCCGCCTCGCCTCACGTTCTCATAGTCTGGGAAAAGATCACAGAGCTCCCCTAGCCTATGCGTCTCATCGGTATCAGGCATATGTCGGCCTCCAATGCGCAGTGCGGCTTTGGTTTCAGGGTCGGTCACGGTTGCCATAAATCCTTGACGGAAACGCGCCACCTTCACTCCGCCAGTGCCAAGCCCCTCGCGCACAATGCCAACAAACCCGGTTTTGTCGGGACGGTTGGTACTGTCTTTTTCGCCTGCTACAGTTACGGCGTAGCCCAGCTTGCCTAGGCGCCGCACTGACTCCTCCAATACGGCTGCCGTTTCCCCATCGCGAGGCGTCTCGCCATCGACTTGTGTCCAAAAAGCCGAATGGAAGACAGCAACGTCTGGGTCTAAGGCTTTCGTAAAATCGACGACACCCTCAAAACGGCTCTCGTCTCCGAGGGCCTCTCTAGGGTTGTAGGAAGCTACTCTAAGTGACATAGTTCAGCTCTTCTAATTAATATTTTAACATATTGTCAATATAACGTAAACGTATGAAACCGCGCCAATACTATATAATATGGAGATCTATGATCAGGAGCGTTTTAGCAGGTAGAAAAATAAAAGTAGTGATTGCGCTGTATTACTATGCCCCCTATGTGAGCGGGTTGACCGTTTACGCAAAGTGGATAGCCGAAGCGCTCGTCCAGCGGGGGTATGAGGTAACAATTATCACCTCGCACTATGATGCATCGCTCCCCAAACAGGAGGTAGTTAACAGCGTGAAAGTTATCCGTAAGCCTGTCTGGTTTCGTTTTGGCAAAGGCGTGATTATGCCGATGTTTTGGCTCGATGTCGTGCGCCACGCTTTCAAGAGTGATTATGTAAACATACATCTACCCATGACTGAGGGTGGGCTAGCGTCGCTGCTCATTCCACAGCGCAAGCTGGTTAGTACCTACCACTGCGATCTCTATCTTGGGGAATCATTCCTTGACAAAATTATTACTGTTATATCACTGGGGCTGATGAAGCTGCAGCTTACCCGGAGCCGGGTTATCATCGCTAACACGAGAGACTATTTCGAGCATAGTCAGATGAGGCGTTTTATACCCAAACTCCTGCCTGTTTATCCGCCAGTCCCAGCGCCGAGCCATGTTACAGATGTGCAAGGCTTTTTTAAAGATCTGGGAGTCAAAAAGAATGAAGTGAAAATCGGATTTGTGGGCAGGATTGTATACGAGAAGGGGTTGAGCTATTTGCTTGGCGCTATCCCCTACCTCCGCAAGGAGCTGCCCGATTTCAAAATAATTATGATGGGAGACTATGCAAAAGTTGCCGGTGGCGGCGTGAAGGATGAACTGGATAAGTACATGGCTCAGTATCCAGACAATATACTATTTACCGGCTTCCTGGATGATGCCGACCGGAATCGTTTCTATGCCGGCTTAGACGTATTCGCACTACCGAGTATCGATCCGCTGGAATCCTTTGGTATGGTGCAGGTGGAAGCTATGCTCGGTGGCGCTCCGGTGGTTGCGTCGGATATGCCTGGAGTCCGAGAGGTTATAAAGCAGACGGGCTATGGTCGGATTAGTAAACCTAAGGATGCTAAAGATATAGCCAAGCAAATTGTGGAGATTGTGAAGCACTCACAAAGGTACCAGCCTCAAAAGGCTGCGGTACAAAAGTATTTCAATCCAGAAGATACAATCGATGCGTACGTCGATTGTATGCCGCGCTAAGTCTTGCTGGCGTAGTAGAAGTAAGCGTCCCAGTGTTTGTGATTGCTGTCGTGCTCCGCGGTAATCACATTAAACCCAGTATCTTGTAGGTGCTGAATAACTTTATCTTTGCGGATCGGGTGCATTTCCATACCCTTGCGCAGGTAGGTCAACATGTTGTCGGGCAGGCCTTTTATGAGCAAGCCCTTCCAAGTATTAGTCGGCTCGCTTGGCAGCTGGAATACTAACACGCCACCCCTCTTTAAAATGCGGTGCATTTCCTCAATATAGTGAAGGGTATATTCGTTCTCCATGTGCTGAAACACAATATCAGTGAAAACCAAGTCGAAAGTGCCAGTCTTGAAGGGGGCCAAGTCGCCTGAAGTTACATGCTTGAAACTAACGTTTTTAAGCTTGTTGAGATCTGTGGCTTGCTTGATCATTGAGCTCGCAATATCTACGCCGACGACCTCATCGAAGTACTTGCCGAGCGCTTGTGTGAGCCGGCCGAGGCCACAACCAAAGTCCATAGCTTTGCCATGGCTTGGCGTAACCTTATGCTTTTTGAGGTTGTCTAAGACCTGCTTGATTTCTTTGCGGCCAGTTTCAAAAAACTCTTTCTCATTCCACTGCTTTTTGTCACTCAACACAGCCCAGAAAGCATTATATTTACCAAGTTTATCCCATGTCTCACCCAAGGTGTTTAAGTCTGTCATGCACTAAGCATACCATGCATTTAGGGTGAATTATGCACCTGCTGTCAGTGTTACTACACGCGGTAGGAGCGCAATTTGTTATAATTGCAAAAAGCTAGTGTAAAAGAGAGGGCAAAACGTGGCTGAGTATGACTCGACATACTACGATGGTAACGACCAAGCGGGCGACAGGCCTGCGCTAAGTTTTTATTATCGATTCTTCAGGAACCATATGGGGAGTAAGTCAAGTAAAAAACCGTTGATACTGGAGTACGGCTGCGGTGTCGGCCACCTTACAAAGAGACTCGTGCGCGATTATGAATGCTACGCGCTCGATATCTCGGACTATGCGCTTAAACAAGTAAACAAGAATGCCCCTACTGCCAAAACCATAAAAACCCTCGACAAGATTGCTGACGAGAGCCTTGATGGCGTGATCGCGCTGCACGTTATGGAGCACATCGTAAAGCCAGAAGAAGTATTTCAGGAGTTCCACAAAAAATTGAAACCGGGCGGTCTGCTTGTCTACGTGGTGCCAAACTCAGATGGGTTGGGACATACATTCAAGAAAGATAACTGGTTTGGGTATGCCGATAAAACACATGTGTCCCTGTTTGCTGTTAGGGAGTGGCTAAATCGTACTGAAGAAGTCGGCTTTAAAGTTTTGAAATATAAAGGTGACGGAATGTGGGACGTACCGTATGTTTCGGGTATTCCGACGATTCTGCAAAAGCTATTCTTTTTCCCACCTGCAGCTATTCAGCTAGCATTGGGTCGGGCCTTTTTGCCAACGAAACTGGGCGAGTGCTTGATCGTAGTTGCAGGTAAGGGCTCTCGGATTCAAAATAGCTGGCTGGTGCCCTAACGGCGCATGGATAGTTGCTGCATCTAGTGCTGCACGCCATCCACAGACACTTTTCACAACAACTACAGCTAGGCGGCTAGTGCTATATTACCTAGTAATGAAACTGAGGGGCTGGTTCGGTGTTATAGGCGACTGGGTGAGACGTCCTGAAGGTGTTGTGTTTATCGCCGGCTTACTGCTGACAACAATAAGCATGGTTTTGAACTATCGCCATACCGCGTACAGCAGCGACGATGTGATATGGCAGAACGCCCTCCTCCATTGGCGGCCACACAGTGGCGACGTATTTTTTGGTGACAAGGCCGATCCCTTTATCCTCCAAATGCCATTGTACTGGCTCGTATCACTGGTCATCGCGCCAGGCAGGCACGCGATGTTGGTAGACGGACTGTTGCTGGCGCTTATTAACTTTGTGCTTGTGTACGCTGCCCTCCTCCATTTTATGCGTGTTCTGAAAGTAAAGGCTTCCTACGTTTCATTACTGCCAGTGCTATGGCTGACTGCTTCAAGCTATGGCCTAAGCCGGCTTTTCTTAGAAACAAACGCGCATACGATTTCGGTAGGACTTATTTTTGTACTCCTTATGGTCGTCTCAAAACTGTGCCGAAGTGGACTTGTAGGTGAAGGCGGTCGGAAGCGGTATTTGGCATATGGAGTGATCATTCTGCTTGTTGGGCTATCTGCGGCTAACGATGGTTATTTTGTGTATTTTGGAGTGCTACCTGCGATTGCGCTTACCGGACTATATTTGCAGAAAAAATTTATCAACACTACGCGTGCTGCCGTCATCGTGGGAATTATTGCTGCTGGCTATGTAGTATCAGCGATTATCACGCACCTGTTGCCTCATATTGGTATTGTACCGCTAACCATTCTAGGAAAGCCGGCATTTGCGACATTCGACAATCTAGGCTCATACAGCATGAACGCGATACACAGTTTCTTGGTTATTACAGGAACTAACTTCTTCGGCCAGCCGTTGGTCGGCATGGCTACGGTCGTCGGATTTGTCAACCTGTGGATAGCGGGTCTAGCGGTGGCTTGTGCAGCAAAGCTACTGCGCCATCGGCCTGAGCCCGAGACCACGGCACTTGCAGGGCTATTTTGGTTTATTATCATCGCATTTACGATTAGCAGCCTCAACATGGCAGTTGTCCAGACTTACCGCTACCTTGTGGCAGCACCATTCGTGATGGCGGTACTGCTGGCAACGCTGCCTAGCAGACAAAAGCTGGTAAAAACACGCATGCTTCAACTTGCGCTTATCGTGGCGGTAGTTTTGAATATAAGCGCTAGTGCATTCAATGTGGCACCCGCGTTAGCATCTCCGATTGGGGAAGGCGACAACCAGACGCTTAATTACCAGCTCATAGCAACCCTCCAAAAATCTGGAGCGGGTAAAGGCTATACAGAATATTGGAGTTCTCACGTTAACACGTACCTGTCGGGTGGAGCGGTAAATGCTTTGCCAGTAAAATGCGTCAATGGTACTACCCTGCCTTACGTATGGCTTGTGGATAAGAAACAGTACCTAGAACTGGCGCATAGCAGTTTCTATATGTTTGTAGACAGCACGCCACTTTGTACGAAAGCGCAAGTACGCCAACAGTTCGGCGCTCCCGTACGGGAAAAGAAGGTGAGTGGCGGTACGGTTTGGTTCTATAACTACGACATCTTAAATAAAATGGACCGGGCTGAGCTCAAGTAAGAGCCGCTGGTAAATGCGTTGAGAGGCTGCTAAGTGACCAAGCAAGCACGGACATATATAAGGCAACACCCCTCGCGAGCAGTATTTGTCATTGGTTTGCTACTGGTAGTGCTGAGCATGGTATTTGCCTATAGGTATACAGCGTATAACAGTGATGATGTGTATTGGCAAAATATGCTGTCGCAACACTGGCATCCGTTTAGTAAAAACCTATTTTTTGGTAGTGACAATGAACTCTTTATTCTACAGCTGCCAATCTATTGGTTGGTGTCGTTGTTTGTCGCGCCAGGCCGTCACGCTATGCTTATTGATGGCGTTTTACTGGCGCTGATAAACTTTACACTTTTCTATGCGTCAGTACTCTATTTTCTGCGCATAGCAAACAAACGGATTAGCTATACAGTCCTTCTACCCGTGGTGTGGTTGGCGAGTTCTGGCTTTGGGCTGTCTCGCCTCTTTTTAGGCACCAACTTGCATACGCTTGCGGTCGGGCTTATTTTTACCATTCTGATGCTTACATCAAAAACATGTCGGGGTGAGTTTGATGCCATTCGTGGCTGGAGAAGAGGAGCACTACTTGTTGGCATAGTGCTGTTTGTTAGCTTTTCCGTAATTAATGATAGATATTTTTTGTATTTTGGAATTTTGCCAGCGCTAGTACTGGCACTACTATATGTTGCGCACAAGCGCACCCCACTCCTTAGATTGTTGGCTATTTTGGGTACGCTCATTACGAGCGCAGTGGTCTACGAAGTTATTGAAAAACTATTGCCAAAGGCGGGCATCGTGTTGGCTAAGTACTTTGGCGCGCCCGCATTTATTGATTTCAATCACGTCGGTTCCTCCTTAGCCCTGGCCCTGCACTCTTTTCTTGCTATCACCGGCGCGGACTTCTTAGGCCAGCCAGTGACGAGTGCCGCTGCGGTAAGTGCCATAGCGGATGTCATCATCATGCTGTTAGTCATAGTTGGCTCCATTAAGCTTCTAAAGAACAAAGATGGTAGCCCGGAAGAGCAAGTTTTTGCGGGCCTACTCTGGTTTGTGCTACTCGCCCTAGCTTTTAGCGACTGGAACCTTGACCTGTGGTCGTATAGGTACCTTGCGGTGATGCCGTTTGTGGCGGCTCTGGTTTTGGCGTATTTTATGTCCGGCAAACGTTTAACGACATTCAGGACTACCGGGTATACAGTCTTACTGGTTGTTGCTGTAGTATTGAACCTCGCCGTCAACGCCTGGGGTACTGCTACGGACAAGCCATCACCTCTCGACGACTACAATAATGTAGCTAACTTTAACCTCATTGATAGCTTAAAGGAGGCAGGCGTTAGCAAGGGCTACTCAGAGTACTGGAGCGCCCAGATAAACTCGTATCTCTCTGGTAGCGTATTGAACGTTGAGCCGGTCACATGTGTGCGTGACGGCTTTACCGTACCGCGGGTTTGGTTTGTCAATAAGGATAAGTATCTGGTGCCGAGTAAAAGGAGTTTCTACATCTTTGATTCTTTTAAAGACCCCACGGCGTGCACCCAAAGTCAGGTACGACAACAATTCGGCGCACCAGCACGTGTACTTAAGTCCGGAGAATATACGGTCTATATCTACAACTATGATCTCTTGGACAAAACTGATCAGTCGTGGCTCAGGAAAGACTACCCTTAAGAAGTCGCGACTCTATTTAAAGAATAACTTGGCGACCGATAAGATACCCTGCTTCCACGGCACTCGGTGGGAGACGCCAGACGCATTTTTGAAGTGCTCTTCGTTTTGCAGATACCAGGCGTAGTTTTTTAGCAAAGCATCTTTGTTAGAGAACTTTGGCGTGAAGCCTAATTTTTTCTCTGCTTTATCGATGGTTACTACTGAATCCCTAAAGGCCGTTTCGTACACCCACTTATAAATCGGCGACAAATGCAGAGACTCCAGAAGCCGCAAAGTTAGTACCATTGGTGCCGCAGGAAAGCCGATCACCTTTTTACCAAAACCAGCTTTGTCGAGCACCGCTTGGTAGTCTTCTTTCATAATGCCGAACTTCTTGGCGCCGACGTTAAATGTATCATTTGCTTTGGCAGCGGGCAAAGTGAGGCATAAATAAATTGCGTCACACAAGTCCTCGACATCCAACAGTTGGTACTGGTTTTTACCGTTGCCGACCATCGGGAAACTGCATCCATCTTTAGCCCAGTCGTAGAGCAGCGCAAAAACGCCAAGACGCTCGGGGCCAATAAATGTTTTGGGCCGAAGTATCGGTACGCACATGCCCTTCTTGCGATATTCCTCGCCAACCTTCTCGGACTCTATCTTGGCAATACCATATGGCCCAATGCCAACCAGCGGATCGTCTTCTGAGGTTGGGTTTTTGGTCTTAATACCATAGACAGCGGTTGAAGAAATGTGTACGACTCGTGCAATCCCGTGCTTATGTGCAGCAGCGAGAACATTCTTGGTGCCATCAATATCAATTGAGTAGATCTCGTCTGCAGCGTAAAGAGGTAACGCTGCCGCACAATGAACTACCAAGTCAATACCCTTCGTGGCTTTATCGAGCGCTTTTCTGTCACGGATATCGCCGGTGATGGCGACGACCTTGTCTTTTACATCCTCGTAGTCGAAAGAGGCGATATCAAAAGAAACAACCTCGTAGTTTTTTTTGAGTAGGTATCGAACCAAGTTGATACCTAAAAAGCCGGCCCCACCAGTGACTAGTACTTTCTTTTTGCTCATAGCGCCTCTAGTTTCTAAAGGTTAGGAATTTATTTAACACGTACTGAATAGCGGCGGCAACGATCACTGCAAATAGCTTAACATAGGTCTCTTGGAACCCCATGTGGTCAACGCCAACCCACAATATGATGGATTGAATGAGCCACCCAAAGTAACCGATTGAAAAGAATTTTGCAGCGCGTTTGTGAAGATTGTCGGTTTTCTTAAAGTTGTACTTGGCGTTCAGGATGAAACTTGAGCCTACAGCAATACTCACGCTCATGAAGTTTGCTATAAGCAGGGGTATGCCGACCGTTCGAAACACTTTAAATAATAGAACATCGAGCGCGGCGGTTGAGGCGCCGATAACTCCGTAGAGAAATAACTCTCTGAGTAGCGCTTTTTTTGAAGTCCTAGGAGTTACAGTTTCCTCGTCCATTGTCTACCTCTACTTTGGTGCTTAAGACAGCTCACTTCATACTATCATGCGATAGCTCGACCAGAGTGTGCTTTTTTACCATGTATGCTTTATCGGCTAGTTTGAGCAGCGGCAGATCGGAGGGGCTGTCACTGTAGCAATTAGCGATTTCTATGGATGGATCGTATGCGCGAAGACGTCTAACTTTTTCGTCCGCACGGCAATTTTTGCCAATTATTTGTCCAGTGCGCGTGTCCATGAGTGTGGCAATCGGCGGCGCAATACCAAGTCTCTCAGCGATTGGTCTTAGCAAAAACTCTGGAGAGGCGGAAACTATAAGATCACTCGAATGCTTTCGCTCTAAATACCATGGCTTAATCTTGCTTTCATGAGTGTCCCAAAAATTTTGCACAACGGTATCCAGGTCCGTCATATCACGCAAAAATGCGAAAGCGGCTTGCTTAACCTGTTTCCTTGTTGCTCGGGCAAAGACATACTTCACCACAGCTATACCTGATAGGGGCAGACGTCTCCATGTACGCGGTTTGCGTCTCATGCAGTAAATTATAAAATCCAATGACGCGTCGCCATGATAAATAGTGTGATCGAAATCGTAAACGTTCACGGAATCGGCATGGCTCATATGTATAGCAAGTAGGCAGTTAATACTACGTACAGCAGACCGAAGAAGGCGAGCGTCTTATTAGCGGTAAGCACGTCTACCGGATCGCCCATCGACCCATCTTTCTCGACGTCGAGACTGTAGGTCATGACCAAAATCATTACGATGGGGATAGTCCAGAACAATGAGTGGTGAGTAGCTCGAGACGGGTCAGTTGCCCATAGTGAATAGAAAACTAGGGCGAGGGCAGAACATACGTACATATTTTTATCGAGAAAGTTATGCGTGTAAAACTCGTTGACTTTGCGCGTTTTGGCACCCACGGTTAGTAACTCACCACGGCGTTTGCCAAGCCCGAGGTAGAATGCGCCCGCTAGCACCGTTAGGTAGAGCCAGCGTGAAACCTCTATGTCTACCACGCTGGCACCAAACAGTACGCGTAGCACAAACCCAGCCGCCAAGATCGTTACATCCAAGACGGGCACATTCTTGAGTCCTGCGCTATATATGATATTTATGGCAAGATATGTTGCGAGCAACGACCAAGTGTCCACGCCGGCCCTGGAAAGGTAGCCAAACCCGACGGCAACAAGCGCCAAAACAGTGGCGAGGATACTCGCTTGGCTAACAGATACGTCGCCAGATGCAATTGGACGAAACTTTTTTTTGGGGTGCTCGCGATCTTTTTCAACATCTCGAATGTCGTTAATGATGTAGACGATAGAAGCGATAGCGCAGAACGCCAAGAATGCCCAGAGCGTGCGTACAAAGTTATCGTTTTCGCTGAGCTTGCCTGCAAAAAGCAGAGGCACAAAAATCAGGCCGTTTTTAATATAGTGCTTCGGCCGTATGAGCTTGACGAGATTCCCTAACATTGAACCTATTATACAAGGGATTACAGTTGATGGTTGGCTATTTCCTCAAACACGGCATCAACTACCGGCACCGCACCCTCGCGGGCAATAGTGTCGGAATATATCATGCCGGTTGTTAGTACAGCGATTTTCTCGAATGACTCCTGCAGGAACAGACCATGAGAGGTCATAGCGTATACATTCGGTACGCCACGCTCCTTCACATTTTCGAGGGCGCGGATCATGGTGCCGCCGGTGCTTATCATGTCATCGGCTATCACGATGGTTTTATCGGTGATAGTTAAGTGCTTGTCGTCGAGCGTGTCAACCGAACGACGAATTGACCCGTCGGCGTGTTTATCGTAATGGGCCGAACGTGCCTTTTTCATAGTTTCGCCGTCCGCTAGGTAGGCCGAGCCGGCATCAGGGCCAATGATATGGTATGGCTCGTTCGTGATTGTTTCCAGGTGTTCAACGAGCATGCCTTGCACGAGAAGGTTATGAATCTTTAGCCCCTCAACGGTAGTTTCTGGGGCGCCTTTCATGAAGTGGCAATCTATAGTATGTAATACGCGCACGCCACTTTCATGTATGATGCGGCATAACAGCTTACTGCTGATAATTTCGCCGGGCAGATGGGCCTTGTCTTGACGCGCGTAGGGGAGGTAGGGCGCGAAGACCTCGATAGAGCGCGCACCGAGATCCCTGAGTGTAGCGACCAGAAAAAGTAGACGCACAATCTGCTCGTTTTGATTCGGGTACAGGTAGTGGCGTACCAGCACGCTTGCGCCTCGTATGTGCGTCGTGTCCTCTATAAGGCAGTGAGTGTCGCCATCTGCAAAATTATTGAACGCAACTGTTGTCTCGAATTGCTTCTCGTCTCTTTTGAGGAGGATAGTGGTTGCTGGATGGTGCTGTGCATGCATGTCTCTAGCATCATATCATGGGGCGTGTGAGGGGCAAGCGACCTATTGTATAGTAGTAAAAGCTAAGGAACGAGGAGACAACTCAGCATATGAAAATTGCCATAACTACTGACCACACCGGACTTGCTTACGACAACGTGTATGGTCAGCTTAGAGATTTTTTGCGTTCGCTCGGACACGAGGTGATCGACTGCGGCCCCACAACGCTTGATATGGGTGACGACTATCCTGATCTTATCGCACCTGTTGCGAAGGGTGTCGCGAGCCGGCAGTACGAGGCGGCTATCATCATGGGCGGCAGCGGGCAGGGCGAAGCAATGGCGGCTAATAGAGTACACGGTGTGCGGTGCACGCTTTTTTATGGCCCTGTTACTCCTCGACAGGCAGTAGACGCGGAAGGCAATAGCAGCACCGATCCGTACGAGATATTGAAGCTGTCGCGACAGCACAACCATGCCAATGTACTTAGTCTGGCAGCGCGTTTTTTGAGCATCGAAGAAATGAAGCAGGCCGTACAAGTGTGGCTGGATACTCCGCCGGATCCAGCCGAACGCCATGTTCGCCGAGTACAAAAACTTGACACCTTCTAATATAAACCGTAATGGATAGCGACTGACTTGCAATGAGCCCATTAGCTCTGCACAATACGCTTATTAATGGAGGCAAAATGAGTTCAATCATATATGTAACCGAGCCTGAGGCCATAGATCTTGAGGTCGTCAAGCAGAGCCTGAATGGAACGGGTATGAAGTTTGTGTCAGGAGACGTACTATTCTCGAATAGTGAGGGGCAAGACTACGATACCCTGTTGATACGATCCGCAACAAAAGTCGGCAGCACGATTACAGAACATTTTCCCCACCTCAAACACATTATCCGCGCCGGCGTGGGCTTGGACAATGTTGACTTGGGCTACTGCAAAGAGGCAGACATAACGGTCTATAACGCTCCGGGCGCCAACGCCGACGCTGTGAGCGAGTATGTTGTGGCGGTAATGCTGTATGCACTGAGGAAGCTGAATAAACTTTCCAAAGAACGTATCGAGACGTGGGATCGTTTTGCCTTCAGAGGCAGCTCCATCCGGGAGCAGACCATCGGCATAGTAGGCTTTGGTAATATCGGTCGGCTGCTCTACGAAAAGCTTAATGTTTTTTCGGCACCGCAGTTTCTGGTGCACGATCCGTACGTTTCGGCAGAAAGCATCGAACAGAAAAATATCAGTCTAGTGTCCCTGGATGAATTGCTGGAAAAAAGCACCGTTGTTTCTCTGCACTTACCTCTTGTGCCCGAAACGGCTCATATCATTAATGCGAACAAGCTGAGCCTGCTCTCGGACGGAACCATATTAATCAACGCTGCGCGGGGGGGTATTGTCGACGAAGCCGCGCTACTAAGGTGCGTCGAGGACAAAGCGTTGACCTATATAGCCGACGTAGTAGAAAGCGAGCCTAGGGTGAGCAAGGCTCTGCTTGAGAATGAGCGCATCATTGTGACGCCGCATATTGCAAGCCTTACTAGTTTCTCGGAAAAAGAGATGGTGCGGCAAGCGTTAGACAATTTCCTAAAAAGCGTCCCAGCTCAAGTATTCTAGGAAGTCGGACCCTGCTCACGCTGTAAGTACTTTGGCCGGCCGATCCCATCCCATAGCCGCGAACTATAACCGAAATTTGCTAGGGCATTACACGGCAATCATAGGGTCGGGCGTACGACTAGCAAACAACCACCGGCGGGCACCAAAGCTCCAGAAGAAAACAATTGTAAATGCAATGAGCTTAGAGATTATATAGTTAAGGTGCGCGAAATTGGTGAACGCGTACACGATTAGGTCGGTTAGCCCGAGCCCCACGATACCGATGACACCAAATACCACTGCATCTACGTGACGCTGGCGTCCGGTGTGGCCAGTCCATACCCAGGCTACGCTGATGAGATAATTGACGATAAGCGAAACGGTAAACGAAATAGTGGCTGCCAGCACATAGTACACATGAAAGACCGACTTCAGCGCTATATAACCACCAAGGTCGATGGGAGCCGCAATTGCGACGACCAAGCCGTAACGGACGAGCTGTATCAGACTATGCGAGGCGTGCTCAACGAACAGTTTTTTAAAAAAGCTGGCTGAGTTCACGCTGGTGACCTCAAATTGAAACGGACGTTATGCATTGTTTGAAATCTACCATATCTATGGCGTTAGCCACCACTGCTATTTCTTGTCTTTGCCAAAGCAGTCTCCAGATTGTCAACATCAATGCCTAATCGCCGTAAGTCTGGCTCGGTGTCGGCGGAGCGTAGCTGTCGTAGTCCGCGTAGGTTATCTTCGTTAAAGTTGAGCGGTAGGTGTAGAAAGGCTGCCGTTTTGAACACAGTCATGAGCACATAATACGGAATAGGTACAAAGATGACAGTGATGCCTAGGCTTTTAGCTAGCGTCTGATAAAAGGCTCTGTAGGTGTAGACTGTGGGTGTCGCAACCGTGAATTGTCCTTGCACTTCAGGTGCTAAGGCCGCCTCTACAGCCGAGATCAAGTCGTATACAGCCACAATCTGCAATGGTTGTTTGCCGCCGCCGATTACTGGCGCCATGTGTTTAGACTTCATAAAAGCGGCCATATCTCGCACAATGCCACCATTGCCGATTATGAGACCAGAACGCAGCACGACATCACCGCTGGCTAGAAATAGTTTTTCGATCGTTAACTTCTGGTGTCCGTAAACGGAGGTGGCGGCGTCGTGAGCCGACATCGTTGATATGAAAACGGCCTTTTTAACACTCAAGCGTTTACAGGCGCTTAGCAAAAGCCCTGCGCCCTGTACGTTTATTTCCATGGCAGCGGGAGAACCCCGGCGGCCATATTTGACATAGGCAGCGTGCACGACATAGTCGACGCCGGAAAGTACCTCGGGCCGTAGCGGCTTGGTGAGGTCGTATTGCCGGTAGGTGACGAGACCGTCTGATGACTTTTCGGGTCTGCGCACAAGCCCTACCACCCGCCAGCCTTTGTTGGCAAAGTGCTGCACCAAGGCTGATCCTAGGAAACCGTTTGCTCCAGTGATGGCGATAGTAGGTTTAGTCATGCTTTAGCACATTCTCTGCGGTTAGGTGTGCGTTGGCAAGGAGTGTAAATGTGAGGCCTCGTGCTGGCAGAAATCGGAACGGTGAACTGTCGGCGACATATACATTTCGGGTACCGTAGAGCCGACCCGAGGGATCGGTGTGGTACGGCTTCTCGGTTGTACTAAACGGTAGTGTGCCGGCGTAGTGTACGCTGGCTCCGTGCTCGGTCTGGATGCGCTTGATGGGATAGAGGCCGGTTCGGCGTAGTCCCTTCAGGTAGCGCAATTCGCGTTGGCGCTGTCCGGTAATCTCCTCGTTACCCAACCTATACGTTGCTTGCAGTTCGTCGCCGGTAAGGTTTCCGATGTTTTTATGGAGCCGGAGTGTTTTGTGCGGCGTAGGCTTGTCGGAGTGCTGAATGCCGGCTATAACAATTCCCGAGGAAAGGTACTGCATAATTGGCCGCGCGTCGGCAAAGTCGAGCGGAACTTGCTGGATGATGCGAAACAGCATGAGCGATTGGTAGCTGTAGAGAGTGAGAATGGACCTGTCCTCGTGCTGGGCTTCGTCGCCTAAGAAGGCAGAGAGCTGTCCGAAGCCGATCTTGCGTGGTTCAGCGCCTTTGCCGAACAAGGCAGGCTGCACGCAGGGTACGTAGGTGTAGGGATTGCACAAGAAAGGCAGCGTACCTCCCTGTGTCGTGTTGAACGACCGTAGAGCAATACGGGCGCTTCCCAATGCACCAGTGGCGAGAATAAGTCGCTTACAGCGATAGGCGGTCGGGCGTTTGGTAGCGGTATCGATACCATGAATAGTGGCCACTGGTCCCCGTTCAGTAAAACGGGTCGCCAAGAAGCCGCTGATATAGGTAAGGTTCGGCTTTTCCCGCAATGTATCAACGGTCATCCAGGGCCGCCAGCCACTTTTGTCGTTGTCGTCGTAGAAATCCATATCACGATAGGCGTATGTTTTACGCCCTGGCTGCGCTTTTGTCGTCAAGAGTGCCAACGGTGTGCGTCCTAAGCAGATACCGGCACGGTCAAAGGACTGTTTGTGCCGAAGGTAGCTGCGGTAGATACGCTGCATATTACGATCCATATCCGGAGAGGGCTGGTAACTCTGAAGCTCACCAAGCGTAAATGAACAAGCAGTATCGTTAGTGCCGCTAATGCCAATGCGTTTAGCGACGGTTTCGTAGGCGGCTATGGTGCGCTCCACATTCATACCGACACGAGCAATTTCTTCGCGGCTGAATTCCCAGCACTGCAGACCCCAGCCTATGCCAAGACCTCCGTACCCCAGGCTTTCTATCGGCGCAAAGGTTTTTGATTGGAGCGGGATGTAGTCCTCCACATTGCGCAGCATATGGCTGCGAGTGGGGGTGATCTGTGCACCCTTGCCAGTGTCGTTTATCGTGACGCCGCTTGCCTTTTCTCCGATAAAATATCGATACTGTTCGGGGTCAGTCTCGCGGAGTGCCACATAATCTTTATCTGGTACGACGGACGGGGAGCTAGGGTTGGCCTCCCCTACATCCAACATAGCGACGCGTTTGCCCGCCTCAACCAGCGTTTGGGCCGCGATGGCGCCGGAACAACCTGACCCCACAACGATGTAGTCAAACGTCGGCATTTATAGACCCCATACTTTTACAATCAGACCGCCCACGGCCAGGCGAAGTATGCCACGTATACCGAGCAGACCCAAGATCAGCATATACCAAGCTGAACGCTTTGAAGGCAGAAAGTCTGCGGCAAATTCTGGTGTCGCCTCCAGGATGGAAAACATAAGGTGTAGCCTTTGTCGGAGCTGTGAACTTGGGCGAAACCAGGCGTCATAAGCGTCGAGATACGGTAGCAGGGTGGGGTGTCGCACAGCGACGTCGAACGCTTTTTCACGCCGCGTGTCATGTCTGGCCGCCACGGCTTCTCTGTATAAGATTTTGATCGCCTTGGTCGGTTTATCACCGACCAAATAGTGACTCAACGCAGCTGCTTCAGTTTCCAACAATTGCTCCATATCGACCCCTTAAGTATACAGTCAAGCAGATAAAGTCCTCGTCTAGCTCTCTGAGCGTCACTCTTATGAAAGCAGCTTAGGGCAGTTCCGCATCCGGTGTATACTGAGAAGGTTAAAGAGGTTAAAAGCAAATATGATCGTAGTGATTATCGCGGGTGGGTCCGGGAGCCGGCTATGGCCGTTAAGCACACCGGAGAATCCAAAACAGCTGCTGCAGCTCACCAACGATAAGAGTATGGTGCAGAACACGTATGAGCGTGCCAAACGACTGGGTGGAGAAGTTTATATTGTGCCGGTCAAAGACATCGCAGCCCAGACCCAACAGCAGATACCTGAACTAGACGACGCTCACATTATCAATGAGCCGGCACGTCGCGGCACAGCTAACTGCATTGTGGCCGCACTAGCCTACATAGCGAAGCGGCACGATCACGACGAGCCGATCGCGTTCGTCCACTCCGACCACCACATTCGGGACGTGCAGGGGTTCGCGAAATCGTTCAAAGCCGCCGCTGCCGTGAGCAAAAGACTCAACACCATTACGCTCATCGGCGTTGAGCCGACCTTCCCGGCAATCGGCCTCGGCTATATCCAGCGCGACGGCGAGCTTGAGGACGGCGGTGCTTACAAGGTTGAGTCGTTCAAGGAAAAGCCGGATTTTGCTACCGCCCGGCGCTATGTGAATAGCGGCAAGTATCTATGGAACTGTGGTTATTTCGTTGGTTCGGTCAACACGTTCGTGAGCACGATGGAACAGTATGCTCCGGAGCTCAAGGCTAACTATGATGCGCTGCTGGCCGTTGACGACCAGAACAGTCCGAAATTTGCCGCCGCATACGAAGCCTTTGGCAACGAAGTTATCGATATAGCCTTGATAGAAAAAGCCGAGAACCTTGCTGTCGTTCCGGCCAGCTTTGACTGGATGGACATCGGGAGCTTTAAGGATCTGCATGAGGCCAGTGAGACGGACGAGCAGGGAAACCACTTCCGAGGCACGGGTATTTACGAGGATGAAGTTGCAAATACTTACATTCGCAACGAAGAGGATAAGCCGGTGGTAGTCATCGGTCTGGACAATGTTGTGGTAGTGAACACACCCAACGGCGTGCTGGTCGCCCGCAAGGACTTAAGCCAAAAGGTTAAAGAGGCGGTAAAGCGTATGGAGGAAGAGTAGGACGTGACAAGCCTCCGCGAATCTCTGACCCATGAACCGAACGAGCTCAAATTCGGCACCTCCGGTTTGCGGGCTTTGGTAACCGACATGACTGACCTGGAGTGCTATATCAACACGCTGGGCTTCATACACTTTTTACAAGCGCATGATGAGCTACAACCGAGCGAGACAATATATCTGGCTGGCGATCTGCGGGATAGCACACCGCGTATCACACGGGCTGTATACCAGGCGACCGTCGATAGTAAGCTACAGGTAGTTAACTGTGGACTTATTCCCACGCCAGCGGTAGCGTACTATGCACTTGAGCACAATGCGCCCTGTATTATGGTCACCGGCAGCCACATCCCAGCCGACCGCAACGGCATAAAATTCTACAAGCGGGAAGGTGAGGTGCTCAAAGCTGACGAGCAGGATATAAAAGACGCCGTGGCAGCAGTACGTGCCGAGCTGTACGCACAAGACGCGGCAGTCAGCATGTTTGATCACGAAGGCATGCTCAAAAACGCACCGGAGCTACCCGCGGCAACTGATGATGCGGCAGCAGTGTACGTCCAGCGCTACGAAAGCGTGTTCGGGCCTGAGGCGCTGCGCGATCTGCAAGTGGTGTTTTACCAACACTCCGCAGTCGGGCGCGACCTGCTGGTTGGTTTGCTTGAAAAACTAGGCGCGCGTGTCATCCCCGAAGGCCGCTCCGAGACATTTATTCCCATCGACAGTGAGAACGTCACCCCCGAAAACCAGCAGTACTTCATGGAGCTCGCCGCAAAGCACCCGGGTTCATTCGCCCTTCTGTCAACCGATGGCGACAGCGACCGACCGTTTATGATTGACGAAACTGGACTATTCCACCGGGGCGATGTGCTCGGGGCAGTGGCCGCCACTTGGTTGCAAGCCGATTCGGCAGCGTATCCGGTCAGTTCAAGCGACGCAGTCGACACCTACTTAGCGCAACACGGCGTGGCCTATGCGCACACCAAAATCGGTTCGCCGTATGTTATCAGCGCCATGGGAGCGGCCACGGGTGAGCGGCCGGTGGGGTGGGAGGTAAACGGCGGTTTTATGACTGGCCGTGACATGGCCGTGAACGGTCGGACGCTCAAAGCGCTGCCAACGCGCGATGCTATCTTCCCTCTCATCGTAGCGATGGTGGCAGCGCGTGGAGCTGGCGGTAAAGTTTCGGAACTGTTTGCTACATTGCCGGCGCGATTCACCGGTGCCGGACTGATCGACGACTTCCCTGCCGAAATCTCTGCTCGCATGACGGAGCGCTTTACGCAGGACACAGCGGAGGTCAGGCAAGAGCTGGCCCAGTATTTTAGTCCAGCAAGAGGTTTTGGCGATGTGGCGGCCATCGACGCGCTTGATGGCATCCGCGTCACGTTCCAGGGCGGCGACATTGCTCATATGCGGCCGTCAGGTAATGCCCCACAGCTTAGGATTTACAGCGTCGCCGATACGCAGCAGCGTGCCGACGAAATCGTGGCACTCGCGCTTGCTCCAGACGGCATTTTTCGCGAGATAGAAGCAGCGCTCCAGTAGGCTTAGCTACTCGCCGGAAATGATCGCAGTTAAATTAGCAACTAAACTGTCCAGTTTAGCCTGAGACTTGGCTTCGGCATTCAGGCGCACCAGCGGTTCCGTATTACTGGCGCGTATATTAAACCAACTGCCATCGGCAAAGTCTACGCTCAAGCCATCGAGTTCGCTCTGTTTTTCGCTCTGAAATTCCTTGCGTAGGAGTGCAAACACCATCGCCTTATCAGCGACCTTGAAGTTTATTTCCGGCCCCATGGCGTATAAGTGGTAGGCGTCGATTAATTCGCTGAGTTTCTTACCGCTGTCGCTGATGGCCTGCACGGCCACAAGGGCAGCTATCAGACCACTGTCAGCGTCGTTATTTTCGGCGAAGTAATAGTGGCAGGCGCCTTCGCCGCCGAGCGGGGCGTTGATTTCGCGCATCTTAGCACCAATGTAAACACGCCCGACTGGAGTTATGACAGTTTTACCGCCCCACTCACCTACTAGTTTATCGATAGCGTGGCTCATGCGGACGTCACGTACAATGGTCGCGCCTGGGTATTTTTGCAGATATTCTTTGGCCATGATGGTCAATATATCACTACCTGACACAATCCGGCCTTTGTCATCCACGAAGCCGGCGCGGTCTCCGTCTCCGTCGAAGGCGATGCCAAAATCCAGGCCTAGGCTCGTGACTTTGGCGGCTAAGTCCTGCATGTTTTCGGGTTTCATGGGATTAGCTTCGTGGTTTGGGAACGTGCCGTCGAGCTCAAAGTACATTTCGTGAACTTGCAGCGGCAGTTTTGGTAAAATGGCTGGCAAGATTGCGCCGGCCATACCGTTACCGGCGTCAATCGCGATTTTGAACGGTTTGAGCTCGCTCACAAACGTTAGACAGTGCGTGATCCAATCCTCGGTAATAGACTTAGGCGTAACCATACCCGCTTGGGCAGCCGGTTCTCCGAGGTCGCCGGTCATCGCTTTGTCGCGGATTTCATTTAGACCTGAATCCAGCCCGACGGCCGTAACCTTATCGCGATACAGTTTTATACCATTATCGTTGCCCGGATTGTGGCTGGCAGTAATGACCGTCCCACCAGCTAGATCCCACTTGCCAACCGCGAAGTAGATCATGTCGCTCGTTACCTTGCCGATGTCCCACACGTCCAGTCCCTGCTCGGTTAGGCCCTTAATAAACGCCCGGGACAAGTCACTTGAATCTGGCCGCATATCGTGGCCGACCGCAACGGTACCTTTTACAGGCAGCCAGTTGGCGTAGGCGCGGGCAATCTGTTCAACCGTCTGCTCGTTGAGCTGCGTACCGACTTCGCCACGGATGTCGTACGCCTTGAATATGGTAGGGTCTATGTTCATCACTCCATTTAAACATACCCGGCTGGACCTGAAGCCAAAAGGACAGCTATATGGCCGCTGGCCCTGAAGCCAAAAGGACAGCTATATGGCCGCTGGCCCTGTATACTAATAGCTATGGCAGGTAATGTAGAGCACAGCAAACTGCGGGCCAAACCCGAACAGGAAGATTTCAATCACAAATACACCGAAGAAGGTAGCAGTAAGCGGTACGGCAAACTTATCAACAATTATTTTCGCAGTGTAGAACTGCTGCTGGCATCGTCTAGGCTAACTGCTGGCAAAAAACTTCGGGCTATCGAGCTGGGGGCGGGCGAGGGTTTTAGCACACAGCGCCTGGCCGAGATGCTACCAAAAAATGTTGAGTTTGAGGCTAGTGAGTATGTGCACGAACTTATTCCTAAACTTCGCGCCAAAAATCCGAAGATGACCGTCACCGAAGAAAGTGTGTATGAGCTTAAGCACAAAGACAGCACATTTGATCTGGTATTCTTGCTGGAAGTGCTGGAGCACCTCGATTATCCTGACAAAGCGCTGGCTGAAATCCACCGGGTGCTCAAGCCTGGCGGCGTGCTGATTCTGGGTGTGCCGCGCGAGCCGTTGTGGCGCGCACTCAACATGATGCGGGGTAAATATCTTAGCCGCTTGGGCAATACCATTGGCCATCTGAACCACTGGAGTACCCTTACGCTCAAGCGCCACGTGGCCAAAAACTTTGGTCCGGTCGAAGAAATCAAGACGCCGCTACCCTGGACGCTCGTTCGTGCTCGCAAGCAGTAGAGTTTAGGATTGTTCGGTGAGCAATCTTTTTAGGTACATCGTCATGTGCTTGCGGAATTGCTCGGCAGAGAAGCGCCGGGCGTAGACGGCGATAGCTGAATGGCTGTAGCGTGTCGAATCGAAGTTCTTGAGCGCTGTGCCGAGCGAATCAGCAGTCGGCTCGGTAAAGAACTTGCCGCTCTTGCCGGGCAGAATATAATCCAGCGCGCCGCCCGCTTTGTAGGCCACCACCGGCGTGCCAGCGGCCATGCCTTCCAGCAGGGTAATCCCGGAATCGTCCAGATTCGGGAAAATAAGCGCCTCTGCACTGGCGAATTCCTCTTCCAACACTTCATCACTGACACGCCCCAGGAATGTAATGGTTTTGCCTGCCATGGCACGCAGCCGTTTATGGTCAGGACCGTCGCCGATGACCGTAAGGGGTAAACCGTATTTAGTACAGGCCTCCACGGCCAAGTCGAACCGCTTGTATGGTGTCTGTCGTCCAGAAACCACGAAGCCTTTACGCGGACGTTTCAGGTTTTCAGGCCTTTGGAATCGCTCCAGGTATACGGGTGGATGTATGACCACGCTGTAGCGGCCATAGTATTTTTGGATTTCCTTCTGGATATGGGTGGAGTTAGCGACGATGTAGTCCGGCCGCTGCGCTGCTTTGTAGTCCCATTTGCGTAGGGGGGCAACCAGCAGGCGTAAGCCAATCCGTGCCAGCCAATTCAGCTTTCCAAGACCGGGATGCTTCATGTATTCGTTGTATCGACTCCAGTAGTAATGTGTCGGGGCATGGCAGTAGTTGACGTGCAGCGTACCCGGCGGTACTTTTATACCTTTGGCTTCCGCGCCAGAGCTGCTGATAACCAAATCGTAGCCTTTGAGCTTCAGGTGCGTGAACCACAGAATGCGCAAGGGGCCGAGGAACTTGCGTAAGCGCCCAAGCGGCTGCAGCCAGCTCGTGCGCACCTTACCGTCCAATCGCTCACGCCACTCGCGCGTACTGTATGAGGTGTAGATCGGCGCATCCGGAAACATCTTATGCAACTGTTCAACCACTAGCTCGGCACCGCCGCCGACCAGCCAGTCATGCACAATAGCAACTTTGGGTTTACGCGCGTTCGTCATTCGACCGCTCCACTTAATATCGCTCGCCGTGGTGCGTGATTCGTTCCAGTAGCACGCGCAAGGTTTTGAGCAGGATCATCATGTCGAGCCAGAAGTTCCAGTTCTGCACGTAGTAAATATCGAGCTTGCGGCGTTCCTCAAAGTCGATGGCCTCGCGGCCCGATACCAGCGCTAAACTAGTTAGTCCGGACTTGACACTCAAGATCAGGTTCTTTTTGTCGTAACGCTCCAGCTCCGCTTTGTCTAACGCGCGCGGCCCGACCAGGCTTAAATCGCCCTTGACGATGCTCAATATCTGCGGCAGCTCGTCGAGCGTAGCAGCACGGATAAAGTGGCCTACTGGTGTCACACGTGGGTCGTGCTCCAGGTAATCGCCGTTTTCACGATATTTTTTCAGCAAGTCCGGACGCCCCAGGCGGCCAAAACTCTCGTCCGTCGGTACGCAGTATTTCCAATACATGCTGCGGAATTTCAGAATCTTGATGCTGGTGCCAAAGCGGGTGAGGCGCTCAGTGCTGTAAAAGACCGGTCCGCTCGGGTCGTTAATCTTCACGGCTACTGCGACCAGCAGCCAAAGTGGCGAAGTCACGGCCAGTAACAATAGTCCAGCGATGAGGTCAAATAGGCGCTTAACCACCCTTCCCCACCCGAATAGTGGTGTTTGCCGCACGGCGATGACGGGTATGGAGTTGCGAAACAACTCCACATCAATGTTGCCGACGAACAGTTCGGTGTTGCCCGGAATAAATCGATAGCCAACGTGATTCATCTGCGCGTAATCCAGCAGTTCGCGGTTGCGCGCCTCGTCCTTATACAGCTCAGTCTGGATTATGCCATGCAAATTGCGAGCCCGCGTGCTTTCTAAAAATGTCTTAAAGCTCGGGTACGCTACCGCGAGCTTGTGTTCGCGGCCGCCTACGATGCCGACGACTTCATAGCCAGAGAGTCGGCTGTTTGCCAGCGAATCTACCAGTTCGGTCGTTATCGCCGTGTCGCCGACTACTAGCACTCGGGTAAGTCCAACTCCGAAACCAAAAAGCTCGGTGCGAATCAGGCGGGCAATATTGCGGAAAACTACCAAGAACACAAACCCCAGGCCAAATCCGTAGATAGGCACCAGCTTGGCTGGAAAGATGGGGTTTACGCTCAAGAAATTCCAGAAAACGACGAATAGCAGGCCAAAGAACGAACCGATGAGCAAGCGGCCAAGCTCACTAAAGCGGCGTTCGTAAATATTGTCGTTGTACAGCCCGAACAGGGCAAAGATCAGAATCCAAAAGGGAAACAGTGCTAGAAAAATGCCCAGGTACGTTGTCCCGTGAATAGGGTGGGCAACAGGGGTGGCACTGTTGGCCCGAATGATAAAGGCACTGGCAAATGCGGCGGCGAGCGCTAAGAAATCCCCAACAACTAGGAAGACGTTGTATACCAGCGTGGCATTACTCTTCATTTATAATGATTGTAACACCTATGAAACAATTCACCACGTATGCCAATAAGCTCGTCACAGTCCTGGTAACAGCCGTGCTCTGTGTGGTGCCGTTCCATGCATTCCTAACGGTGTGGGCGAGCTCGATTGTCGGCCACTACACCGCGCTCAGGCTCTGGGACGATGTACTGTTGCTGGTCGTCTTTTTGGTAGCCTGCGGCTGGCTGGCGCGCGACCGGGAACTATTGCGGTGGTTCACACGTAGCCTGCTCGTACGGCTCATATTGGCGTATACCGTGCTCACTATTTTGCTCGGCTGCGTTGCGCTGGCAAAAGGCGAGGTGACAGGCAAAGCGCTCGCCTACGGTTTACTCGTGAATCTGCGGTATTTGGCATGGTTTCTGGCCGTGCTTTTGACGGCACAACGCTCAGTGTTTCTCAAAAAGAGCTGGAAAAATCTGCTGCTGTACCCGGCGGCGTTGGTGGTAGTGTTCGCCGTGCTGCAGTTTACAGTCTTACCGCACGACTACTTGGGCCATTTTGGGTATAACGCAAATACCACTATCGCACCTATCGAAACAATAAACCACGATACCAACTACATACGCGTGCAGTCATTTTTGCGCGGGGCAAATCCGCTCGGCGCCTACCTTATGGTTGTTCTGGCGGGAGTCCTCGCGTTTTACGCGCGGGGTAGGCGCCGGATCGAGGGCGTAGCGTACGGTGCGCTGGTTCTGACGTTGGTCGCGCTCTACGCCAGCGGTTCGCGCAGTGCCTGGATTGGCGGCGTGTTGGTAGTAGGAGTGTTTGCCTGGCTGCGGCTCAAATCACGGCGTTCGCAGCTTGTATTCGGGGGCGCTGCTCTCGCGGTCACAATAGTCGCGGCACTGGGCTACTTGCTGCTTAAGAACAACGTCAACGTGCAAAACGAGCTACTGCACACTCAAACCAACTCCGCGGTCAAAGTAACGTCCAATGGCGCGCACGCCAGCGCATTACGTGAAGGTGTCCACGACGTACTGCATCAACCCCTTGGCGATGGGCCGGGTACGGCGGGCCCATCGAGCGTGTACAACGGCTCCCACTCGGCCCGCATTGCCGAGGACTATTACATACAAATTGCGCAGGAAGTCGGCTGGGTGGGTATTGCGCTGTTGCTGGCGATATTCACGCTGGTAGCGATGGAACTATATGAACAAGCAGGCGCATCACCACTGGCGCTCGTTATGTTCACGAGCTTTATTGGTCTAGGGTTTGTGAATCTGCTCAGCCACGCTTGGACGGATGACACGCTGGCGTATGTGTGGTGGGGGTTTGCCGGTATTGCCCTTGCCCGCCCGCAGAAAACGGCTAAGAAACATGGCTAGCTTATTTGAAAAACGCGTCCTTGGTGTAAAACCCGACTGGCACAGTCTGGGTAAGCAGTTCGCCAAGTACCTAGCGGGCGGTACGCTGTATTTTTGGGTCGGCTACGGGGTGTTTGCGCTCTGCTATTCCGGTTTTCACTGGTCGTGGCTGCCGGCCAAGATCCTGAGCGACGCTATTGGCTGGTCGCTCAACTACCTGGTACAACGCTTCTGGGCATTTAAAGATCAAGTACATCTGAGCGAAATGCAGCACGCTGGCCGGTACGTGTTTATAGAAAGCATCGGTTTTGTAATGGACTACGCGCTCATCGGCGGCCTGGTACACCTCGGTATTACGCCGTACATTGGGTTTTTTATTTCAGGTGCTTTCTTCACCTTCTGGAGCTTCCTTTGGTACAAGTACTGGGTTTTTCCGGAGACTGGTGGCAAAAAATTAGCCAAAGACATGCCAGTTGTGGAGCCGTAGGGCTTATGGGCTCTGGGCGGACACGTTGCCGCTATGAGCGTACCCCACGGCGTTATTATTGACTACCACATTTCCAGAGAAGGCATATTGCGGGCCAGGGCTATCGGAAGATGGTAAAACTGCCGGCGTAGGACAGGTACCGCCTGTATCGGGGACTATTACCGTCACCGTCTTCCCCGATTCCGGCACCGTAAAGGTCGACGGATTAGAAGGTCCCACGCCACCTATGTCTCCGGCAGGATAGTCTCCCCGATTAGTATCCAGCACATTGGTGCCCGGAAAGAGGGATATCGGGACAGATGGGAGTGCTTTAGATAAGAAAGCTTCTACCGTCTCACTCGCGCCTCCCGGACCGGTCACTTGCACAGTCAGGCAGTTATAGTAGGGGTCGCCATGGGCCGTTACTGCCCGGAGCGTGACAGGAAACTTATCCTCTGGTGCAGCCGCTACTCTGGCGCTTGGCATAGTAAGTGCTACCACTGAGGCGGCAATGGCGGTAGCGGCAAGCACACCAGAAACAACCCGTCGACTTGGCGTCTCAAATAATCCTCTAATCGCTGCCCGCCCTAGCTCAGCTTTGCTAGGGTCGCTGCCTAATCTTTCAAGAGCGGCTGGGCTCTCTTCAGAATAGGAAATACTGGCATGACCCCAGGGGCGGGCTCGTAGGCGGAACTCAGACATTGATGGCCTCCTTTCCTCATACTGTTACTCCTATTTTAGCGCACCCCGTCTACCCGAATGATCACCCTGCGCCTTCCACTCACCGGCTATCGTGTTGGTTGCAAAGGCGAAATAATATGCTCACGCTTGCATAGTATTGCAAGTCCAGATACCCTCAAGCTATACAACTAGGGCGGAGGGTATCCCCGGGTGTCAGAACAGCTCCAGATGCGAGGCGACAATGACTGACGATAGTCTGTTGCTGAGGTTTTGTGTGGAGTTGTTTTTGTGGGTAGTTGCCGGTGCGCTTGTGATCTTGGGCTCCCTCCTTGCTGCTAAGTGGTGCTCGATCAGACGGCAGATACGCCGAGAACATATCATCTTAGAGTTAACGCCGCCGCCCTCACCCCACAACACGTTGCGCGCAACAGAAGAGTTCTTTACCGTACTCCATCGGGTTATTGGCATGCGTTCTTGGCGAGAGCTCGTGAACGGCCATAAGCCGACCGTGGCGCTCGAGGTGGTCTCAACCCGCACAGAAGGAGTCCGGTACCTCGTCCGCATGCCGCGCCATGACAAGCCAATTTTCCTACACAATCTCGCCGCCATGGCACCAACCGTGACCGCCGAAGAAGTAGGCGACTACCTAGAACTCCTTAGTGATGAGCGCGCTCGCCAAGTTCTTGAGTTAAAACAGACAGGACCGCGCAACTATGCACTACGACACGGCCACAACCAGGATGTGAACGACCCAATCGCCTACCTTACGAATGCCATCAACCAGCTAGAGGATGACGAACTCGTAGCAGTACAGCTTGTCCTGTCGCCGGCCGCTGATTGGCATCTTCACTCAAGCGGTAGCCAGACTCATGGCTTGCACATGGT
>JAICKC010000005.1 GCA_025928155.1 Candidatus Saccharimonadota bacterium | reverse complement strand
GGCCACAGCCCACAAGAACCAACAACCACAATTCCAAAGTAGCTTGCGGATACTAATTCAGGCGGCAAATTCTGAACGTCAGACGCAGCGCGTCAAAGGAGTGTGCGGTGCCCTGGCAGCGTACGGCTATGAGGGATATCAATCGCTCCAGCCGCGGCTCGACGTGCCGGGATGGGTTCGGCGGTACCGTCTGTATGCGTTTCAGCATCGTCTGCCAGCTCTCTTTAGTAGGTCTGCCTGCTTGCTTGCCAGCAGTGAGCTGGCCGCCCTGTACCACTTTCCATACGGCACCGCTTCTCAAGCCGAGGATATACGGGTGACGCGCCACGCCACGTTGCCGGTTCCGCTTGACGTAAAGAGGAGGGATGACATCGATGTGCTACTCGGCGAAAACCACTACCGTGGTCGTACTGCTCCGATTGGGTTAACGGAAGCTGAACGGCAACGCCACATGTATATAGTTGGCGGAACTGGCAGCGGTAAATCCACGCTGCTGCAGTATGCCATTGTGCAGGACATGCGAGCAGAGAAGGGTGTGGCGGTTATTGACCCACATGGTGACTTAGCGGAGACCCTACTCGCGTATGTACCAGAAGATCGGATCGAGGACGTTGTCTACTTTAACCCCAGTGATCTGCGCTACCCCGTAGGGCTCAATCTGCTGGAGTTGCCGCCAGGCCTAGAAGGGGATGAGCTGCTGCACGAAAAGGATCTCATTACTGAATCAATCGTCTCAATGTTCCGTAAGATTTTTTCGACCAATGACACGAGCGGTCACCGGATTGAGTATGTACTGCGGAACGCAGTGCAAACCGCGCTGACGCTCGAGAAGCCGACACTGTTCACGGTCTATGAACTCCTAAACGATCCCGCTTTCCGCAAACAAGTAGTGGCCGGTCTCGACAATGCCGATCTAAAGCTCTTTTGGCGTGAGTTTGCACGTGGTGGCTCGTACCAGCAGGTCAGTATGGCAGCGGGTATCACAGCTAAAATCGGGCGATTTCTGTTCTCGGCTTCAGCTCGCCGAATTCTTGAGCAGCCTGAGTCGTCCATTAATTTTGACGACCTCATGCAGCAAGGCAAGATCCTGATCTGTAATGTGAGCAAGGGAAGGTTAGGGGAGGACACTTCCGAACTATTCGGGATTATGATGCTCGCCAAGCTCCAGCTGGCCGCACTGCGCCGCGCAGATCGCCTCATAGAAGAGCGTACACCGTTTTATCTATATGTTGACGAGTTCCAGAATTTCGCCACGCCATCATTTGTACAGCTCTTATCGGAAGCACGTAAGTACGGGCTCTTTTTGACCATGGCTGAGCAGTCAACCTCACAGCAAAGCGATCGTCGCATGATCGATATCGTCTTTGCGAATGTCGGAACCATTATTAGCTTTCGTACCAGCAGCGCTCAGGACGAACAACTGCTGCAGCCGCTACTCAGTCCGCACGTCGAGCCCGGTATGCTCAGCCGGTTGCCAATCTACAATTTCTACGTTCGTATCACAACCACACAGACTCAGCCGCCGTTTTCGGGACGTACCGTGCTCATGGATAGCCCGGGTGACGACATGCTTGCCAAGGTTGTGATCCAGGCTTCGCGAATGCGGTATGCACGCAGTGCGCCTGAGCCAATTAAGCCAAAACGAATCCGGAAAGCACGTAAGAAGGCGATCGAAAGAGGCATCCATGACATCGTGACAATGGGCGCCCTCTAGGTGCTTATCGGTCATCGTCGTTCGTCGATAAGGAACAATTTAACAGATGAGAAAAATAAGTAACTCAACCATATCCCACATAGCTACTACGAGTACTGCACTGACTACGGCACGTATTACACCACACACGCTCCAAGTCCTAGATTTCATCCACCGTTTTCATCACGTCACAGCCAGACATGTCCAACTAAGCCTGCGGCACACGGCACTTACTACCACTCACAACCAACTCAAACTCATGAGTGCCAAAGGTTATATAGACAGACGGTATGACACTGCCGATCGAATAGCAAAACGATATGCGTCGTATTTCCTGACACCAGAAGGATTAGCTCTACTGAAAGCACGAAAGCCAGAAGGGAAGTACCGACGAGTACAGTCAGTTGTTGCGGATGCCAGTATAAGCAGGCGTAGCATGGAGCGGTATCACGTACTTGCGAGTGTGTATGCACACTTCAAACGACACTACGATGGCCACTTTGAATTCTTCACTACATTTGATCTCTCAGGCCTTGACCTCATTCCAGAGGAGGTGCCAGATGGCTATGTCCGCGTAAAGTTCCCAGGTGTCGATACCCGGCACTACTTTACTGAGATATGCGGTGCAAGCCGGTCCGAGCGCATACAACGACGTCGGCTGTATAGCTACTTGCAGTTTGCCGAATCCGCGTACTGGGAAGGGCTACCAGACAAACTAAAGCCTAGCTTATTCCTTGTCGCGCCCGGCCAGGCCGCTCGGCATCAGCTTGAGGCCCAGATGCGCCGAATGCTCGAGGAGTCACTTGTTACCGACCTTAAGGTGTATGCGGCGGTTGCGGGGAAGCTTGATAGTGAGGAGTCTGCTATCTGGCGTGGGCTTGAGTATTGATGGCGCTACTTAGGTGGGTAAAGCGTCGATCCGTGAGTCAACAATGTGTGACATGCAGCTTATAAACTTGCGGATAGCAATACAATAAATATAAGCTATTGGCACGATGATGGATTTAAGGAAAGTCTCCTTGAAGGTCAAGAACTATAAATCTTTTGGAAACGACCCCCAAGGTTTTGAAACAATACTGCCAGTAAACCTTATTATAGGGAAAAATAATGCCGGTAAGTCTGCACTGTTAGATGCTGTCGATTTTGCCGTAGCTAAACAGAATATTCTTCAGAACCTGTACAACAAGGGTAATACTCCAGAATTACTAATAACCAAGCCTTTGAGTGAAGGCGAAATACAGCGGGCGTTCCCAGCCGGTACTTCCGGCGGTCAGATAGGCGGAAACTATTTTGAGTACGGTAAGAATTGGATTGATAAACCAGTTACGTATTTGTCATCTTTTACTTCAGACCACACTACACTCGTCAGCGTTGATCCTCCATTCACGATAGGGGGCATCACGAGTGAGTTTGGCCCGAAGCTAGCCTCTGAACTAGATAGAATATTTGCAGACTATGTTATACGAAGGGTTGCAGCTGATAGGGATATCCGACCCGAGAAGGCAGTAGATGGTTGCAATCTTAGCTCCGATGGCACGGGTGCAACAAACGTGGTGCGTTTTTGTTTGCAAGATGCTGATGCAAATGCGGGCCCGTTAATCAAGAAAGGTCTACTTACTGCTCTAAATTACGTTTTTGAAGGTGAGACCGAGTTTACCGATATAGTTATTATGACGCGGGGGGATATGTGGGAAATTTATTTAATGGAAGCACACAAAGAAGACGGGATACCTATCTCAAATTCAGGTAGTGGGCTAAAGACCATCATTCTAGTATTGCTCCAGTTATTGGTGATGCCGCATTTTATTCAGGCACGAGGCTCAGAGTATTTCTTGTATCAATTCGAGGAAATTGAGAACAACCTACACCCAGGGTTGGTTAGAAATCTTATAAGTTTTATTCGTGCATACGCAAAAGAGAATGGCTCGACCTTTTTTATAACTACACATTCTAGTGTTATGATAGACCTTTTCGATAAAGACCCCGATGCGCAGATACTCCATGTGACCCATGATAAGGTTGTCTCTAGAGTAAACCCAACCAAATACTATCTCGATAAAAAGGGCATCATTGAAGATCTTGATGTACGGTCGAGTGATATATTGCAGTCGAATGCTGTTGTATGGGTAGAAGGTCCGTCAGACAGGACATATATCAACCATTGGATTTCTCTATATTCTAATGGTGACATACGTGAAGGTGAGCATTATCAGTGCGTCTACTATGGAGGAAAGCTCCTTGCTCGAGTAAGCGCGGATCCTGACAACAGCGACGAAGCAAACATCCTTAAGGTCAATACTAACGCCATTCTAGTCATGGATAGTGATATTGTGCTGCCGGAGGGCACAATTAACAAAACGAAGGCGCGTATGTCGAAAGAGGTTGAGGCTGTTAATGGAGTGGTCTGGACCACGGATGGGAAAGAAATCGAGAACTACCTACCCAAGGAGCTACTCGAAGGATTCTATGGCAAGACTACATCCCGTAGTTTCACTAAGCATACCAAGATCCAGAGCTTCCTTAATAATCTCTCTAATGAAGCTGGTAATATATTTGTGCAGAAGAAGCAGCTATATGCTGAGAGATTTATTGAGCTTTATACAAAAGAGATGCTGGAAGCCGATGAAGAATTGACTGCCCATATTGCAGAAATCTGTAAGGCCCTCACTAAATGGAATGGTATAAAGAAGCCAGAAGTATAAGGTATCTTAAGCGCCGTTGACACGAACATTATAATATTCTATTTTGATTCAAAGTATCCAAAAAATCATCAAAATTGGCACCAGTGGCGGTGTTACTATACCCGCAAAAGAGCTCAAGCGACAAAACATTCAATTTGGCGACGAAGTTGAGGTCATCATCCGTCCTCTACAGGGCACGAGTGACGATGACCACACGGTCATAACTTCTGCTAAGAAAATTCTCTCTACGTACAAGAAAGATTTCGATAGCTTGGCAAAGAGATGATTCACCTAACGCTCGAACAGCTGCTCGAGATCCACGCCCTCGTGGCGGAAGCAACAGGCGGTAGCGCTGGCCTACGTGATTAGGGAGGCTTGAGGCTGCAATTGCCACACAAACCCAGAATGTGTTTGGTGAGGAGTTATATCCAAGTGTCATTGACAAAGCAGCTGCGATAACCAGAGGAATTATTGCAGATCATCCATTTGTAGATGGCAACAAGAGGACGGCAATGTTGTCAGGTCTTACCTTACTTGACCTAAATAAAGTCAACTTCGCAGCTCAAAATGGAGAGATCGAAGACTTCGCCGTAGACATAGCACTCAAACGTATGGATATCCCTCAAATTTCACACTGGTTACAACTGCACACTACCTAGTGTCACTGAGACTTAAGAGGTTCGAATCCCTCATCTCCCAGCCAGGTATTATGTCAGGCCCCGGCTCCGTACCGGGATCCGGTCAGGGAACATGCATACGATCGCGTCCACCCCCATGTCCACCATGTCTTGCATGTCTGACAAGTTTTCGGCCCCCCAAGCGTAAATGCCCACCCCGTGGCGATGTGCAAAATCCACTAAAACGGGTGTTACGAAAGTATTCCTAACCTTTATCATATCGGCGTGAATCTTGCGTGCCTCCATCACCACTTCATGCCCATTTGCCGCAGAAACACCCCCCCAGAAACACTGCGATCTGCCGGTTCAAAGTGCGTATCGCAACGATCACATCCTCGAAATCCGAGTCCATAATTGCACTGGGTATCACATGGTTCCGACGCAGTGCATCCAACACCGACTCCTCCATATGGCGGTCCTTGATATCGACCATTAACCTACGTGTTGGGGCAACTATCGCAATCACTTCCTCCAACGTAGGCACGGACTCGCCGTTTGACTCATGAAATTTACGTAGCTCGTGCAGGGTCAAGTCGTGAATGTTGCCGATTGCGCCGGTCGTGCGGCGCACGTTGTGGTCGTGCATCACCATGATGTGGCCATCCTTGGTTCGATGCACGTCAAACTCGACCACATCGCAGTCTATCTGGGTGGCTTTTCGAAAGGCGGCCAACGTATTTTCAGGGGCGTATCCCCAAGCGCCTCGACGGGCAATCCTAAGCATAAGTAGATTATACTGGAGTTCAAATCCTGCCACCCCAGAATTATTAGAAAATACAGTATTAACTTGTAAAGTAGCTTTTCTGAGAGTAACGGCACGCACGTAACTGCTAAGGCCGGCGGGATTGAAGACTTTGCAGTTATGGTAACTACAAAATGGAGGTTCTAGCAATTACTTTGTGGCCACGCAATTACATTAAAAATTAGCCAAATATTTTGTATTGCCTTGTTCGTGGAACATACATTCAGCCACTATCTGAGTTGGCCTAGACAAGCTCAAAAAGAATCTATATCATAGCTAGGTAGCTAGCTATGAATGATTACTCATCAAATATTGGATATTGGGTTAAGCGCTATGCTATCCTTGCAAATCAAACGATAGATGGGGCGCTAAAACAATTTGGCATTGGTCGTAGTCAATGGTATGTTTTGTTTCATTTGCAAAACGAGACGTATCTTCCCCAGCAGCACCTGCAGGAATTGCTGGAAATCGAATCTGCGACGCTTACGAATCTTGTGGCATCACTAGTAAAGAAAGGCCTCGTGGTACAACAAATTGACCCAGCGAATAGACGTTATAAAACTGTGCAGCTCACAGCAAGAGGCCAGACTCTGTGGCGGCAATTGCCCGATCCCATCAAAGCGGCAAGAGAGACAGCATTAAGAGGTATCGCACCCGAGCGTATAGCAATAGCCCGCGAGGTACTCGAGGCGGCAACACAGAATTTGGCAACCCACTTAAAACGTTAATCAATTAAAGGAGACCTCGTATGTTTACAAGGATCGATCACATCGAGATTGTACCGAAAGACCGTGAACGAACCATTGCGTTCTATATCAATGTTCTGGGTTTTACGCTGAAGCGGCGCCAAAAAGTTCAAGCCCTGCAACAATGGGGCCAGTATACCGTTGATGAAGTTATCTATCTCACGCTGGGTGATACTATGGTTGAGTTAGTGGGCGTTACCAACCCCTCGTCCACAGCCCATGATCCGTGGGGAGTCGGCTATAGAATGATCGCGCTTGCCGTGGAAGACATGGATGAAACCGTTGCTTATTTGCAGAGTAAAGGAGTAGAGATTACGAGCGGCCCAGTGACCCTTGGCACGGCGAAACGCGCCGAAATAAAAGACCCGGATGGTCTGCCTATCGAGCTTCGGCAATGGTAACACCTAAAAGGGCGCGAACTTCTTGAATATCCTGTTGTTTTTCTGCTCATCATCCCCTTGGGACAAAGTTTGGAATCCGCCCGCTCTCTCCAGCCATAAAGTTTCCGTTCATCAGCAGTAAGGAGGCACTTTTCATCGTCACAGCCTTATCAATAGTAGGTGCACAGTGTATCCTTAAACAATGTCTGAAAATAATAGCGATGCTGCCCCAACCACTCCAGGTGATGTAGCACAGTGGATGTTATCAGTCATCGAGGAACAAGGCGAGATGTCGCAAAACAACGCCTATTATCAAATCAACAAGCAATTCGGCGTTGGCTTTACCACGGTCAGTAATAGCGGCAGTCCTACAATTAAGGGTAGCGTGCTGAACGCATTCAAAGAGATCAGTAAAGATACGGTCATATGGGAGCGAGGGGACAAGAAGTGGCGTAAACGAGAGTTTTACGACCTGCCAGGCCGTCAACAATATTAAGTGCAAAGCTTGTGTCTTAGCGTAGCTACAAGGTAGAGCTGCGTTTAGGTGCTACTATAACTAGGCCATGCTAGCGGATATAACCATCACCGAGAAATCCTTTGGGCCAAAGTCTCTCATGAAAAACGTGAGGCTCACGGTTAATGATAGTGAAAAAATCGGCGTTATCGGCCGCAACGGCGTTGGCAAATCAACACTTTTTAGCATCCTAAGCGGCACCGATAAAGATTACACCGGGAACATTATGTACAAACCTGGTGCGGTCATTGTCGCTACCCAGCAGGAATACCACGATGTCGGCGACAAGACGGTTCTGCAATACGTCTTGCAGGGTCTGCCGGAATACGCAGCGCTGAGCCATATTATCGAAACCTATCCCGAGACCATGGGTGAGAACCTGAAGAAGATCCATGAATATAGTACTGCTCTGGAGCGCTATAACGACAAAGGCTTCTATCAGATCGACGAGCAGATCGAGCGTGAACTAGCGAACTTCCAGCTACCCGACGTGGCCCATCGTCACTTTTCCACCCTTTCAGGCGGCCAAAAACGCCTCGTTGAAGTAGTGAAGATCATGCACTCAGACGCCCAACTGGCACTGATCGACGAGCCGACCAACCATATGGACTATATTGCCAAAAACCAGTTCATTGACTGGCTCAAGGGGGCCCGCGAGGCCATGTTAGTCATCACCCATGACCGTGACGTTCTGAGAGAAGTTGATCGCATCGTTGAAATAAAGGATGGCTCTTCACAGAGCTACAAGGGCAACTACGATGCCTACCTGAAGCAGAACGCCGTCTCGACAGGTAGCCAGATGAACGAATTCGAAATGACCGAGAAACGTATCGCCAACCTGAAGGTCAAAGTCATTGAATACCAACGCCTCAAGGAGAAATCGCGTACTGGCAGTACCATCCAACGCTTCAAGCGCCTGGAGGAAAACTCACGCGCCGAACTCGTCAAGCTACAAACCCGCAGCAAACCGACTTTTTGGATCGATAAGGAATCAATGGCCGACATGAACTACAAGACTGCCGGCCAGTACGAGAAATTCAAGGCCAGAAACGTCAGGATCAACCTAAAGAGTACCGAATCCCGCAGCAAGCATGTGCTGGTCTCCGCTCGGAACCTGAGCCTGGGCTATGATTCTCCGCTCTTCACTGGCGTCAACCTGGATTTGCGCGAAGGCGAAGCGCTAGAATTCCGCGGCCGTAACGGAGCCGGTAAGACGACGCTCATCAAAGCCATCTTGGGAGACCCGGCCGTGAAGACATTTGACGGCGAGCTCAAGGTCGACGACCAGATCCGTATCGGCATCTATGAGCAGGAGGTGTCTCCTACCTATTTCGACCTTCCCTTGGACGAAGCAATCGAGAAAATGTACCTTTCGCGTGATCTCACTATCTCCACGACAAAGATACGGAGCCTGCTCAGCGACTATCTATTTACTGAGGGGGATGGAAAAACTCCAATTGCGCGGTTAAGTGGCGGCCAGAAAGCACGCTTCCAACTCATTACCATGCTGGCCAACGATCCCCAGTTGCTGATACTGGATGAGCCAACCAACCACCTCGACCTTCCAAGCATTGAAGAGCTGGAAACTGCACTCGGTAAGTACACCGGCGCGATACTATATGTCAGCCACGACGGGTATTTCCGCAGCAAGATCGTTGGAGAAGTTTTGAAGATCGGCGTCCAGTAGTTATAAGAGATCGAGTTCGAGCCCTTCACCCTCAACCAGATTATTTGGAATCATTTTACAGGTAAAAAAGTCAGCTATTTTGCTTCGATTTTTATTTTTGACATCTTCTACTGATTCTTCTATCTGTAAAATGGGTTCGAATCCTTGATGGCTTGTTTCTGCTAAAATGAACCCATGTCTGTATCTGGTCTTGAGGACACAATAAAATGGTATGACGAACACGCAGAGCAATACGCGGAAGCTGGCGCTACCTATTTCGACTTGAATCATATTAAAACCTTCGTTTCGGTATTTCCCAAAAATGCCAAAGTGCTCGATGCGGGCTGCGGGGCAGGACGTGATACTGCGTTACTCCAAGAAGAAGGGCTAGACGTGACTGGTTTAGACCTTTCAAAAGGCCTCCTTGCTGTGGCAAGACACAAATTCCCTGAGATTACTTTTATCGAAGGTAATTTGCTAAAACTTCCGTTTGAAAACGATTCATTCGATGGTGTATGGTCGAATACTTCGCTATTGCATCTCGAGACTGTTGAGGATGTTAGACAAGCGCTCAAGGAAATGAATCGGGTGACAAGAACGGGCGGCGTATTGCATGTCGTGGTCAAGGCACAAACCGACTCCAAGACAGCAGTTGTTGCCGACAAGCTTTCCGGACACGATCGATTCTTCCAATACTTTTCTGCCGATGAGTTGAAAGGCCTGCTGGCCGAAAACGGATTCAGGATTACGAGCATCAAGGAATATGGCGAAACGGACACGATCCCGCATGGACGCCCTGAAGTAAAACTCATATGGTGTCTTGCTCAGAAAATTTAAACTCTAGTTCTCTTAGCTTTGCGTAGGTATCCCTCAAACTCGGCCAAAGTTGGTTCCACCTGCGGGATACAGAGTTAGCCATGAGAATATTAGAGAGTCTCGGATTCACCGTAGAGTTTTTAGTACGACTCGGGACACCTGGCATCATGTTAAAATGTACTAATGAGTCTATCGCAAGAGGATCTACAAGCAATCCGGACAATTGTCGAAGAAACGGTTAACCCTCTTCGAGGTGATATAGAAGCGCTCAATAACGATATTAAGGAAATTTACGTGATGATTTCTGATTTGCAGAAAAAGGCACTATCTGCCAATCAATTTCAGAAGCTCAGCCTTGAAGAAAAACTACTAAAACTCAACTCGGAGCTTCTAGCCGCCGCCAAACAGGCCGGTATCACCCTACCTCGTTAGCCGAGGTTCGAACCCTTCATCCCCAGCCATTTGCGTTTTCTTTTGTATTATGTTATCGTATTGTAATGACTCGTCTCTTGGAAGTAAGTTTTAATGTTTCCGTTCCGGGCACCCCACTAGAAGATACCGTTAAAGCCTACAGCCAACGGTTCCCTATGAATGTGTACGGTGATAAACACGCCACTGTTATTCTTCCTGAGTATAGACGTGCTTTTATAGGGAGTATCTTACTGACTATGAACGGCGTCGTTATGAGAAACACTGTAGCCGACAACTCTGTGGCCCGAGTGAACTCAATATTTGGATTTATTATCGACGAGAATGCAACGTATTACGGAGAACCCTCTGCGGTCTTTCACCCAGAGATGGACGCAAGCGAAGCTAAAACACTCGAAGATCCAATGCTTGCACTAGATCGGTATCATGGATCGCTGATTGAGCAGACGAATACTGCATTGTCGCTATCAGAATCACCTTATAGGCTTGCGCCTTTGACGGATTAGTTATAGTTATTATCAAGACAAGATCAATGTCTCAGGGGCTATAACCTGCCGCCTGGAATGAGTTCATTAAAATGGTTTTAATACTGAACATAATCCCTGGCCAGATGCAGCAGCTAAAATTCAGACTCTTGTTCCTAATCTGATATTTTAGCTCTTACATCTGATAATATGAGCTTATGGCTCATGAAGAAGTAATCGACAAACTAAATGATTTCCTGATGCGGCAGAGCCACTCACACGGGTTCATAGTATTTTGTGTAAATGGCTCTTTGAAAACGACCGTCCGGCCTAAGATAGAACTTAAAGACTTGCAACGTTAGCTTCCGAGTGTTCGGCTCGGGGCATATATGCGCTTGCCGCAATCGACTTATGGTTCATTTATGCTCGGCCTGTTAGCTGCGCCGGAGGCAGACAAGCAATTGCTGCCCATAGCCATAGCAATACCGACAATTCAGGCTGTCGGAAATATTTTTGCTGGTCTTAGCGGCCGGCACGATTAGCTCGTAGTCTTGCTTATGCGTCACGCTTCAATACTAACCAGTAGGTTGCTCCAATCGGAATCAGACTTAGCAACATGTATAAGCCAAACTCGATTTGCTGGAACTCCCAGTAGCGGTTATCCGGCTGGTACCTGGCAATCTGACGGTAGCCAGCGGCCGTCAGACAGCTATCAACTGTAGCTGAGTCTTCTGTCTTGGAACCCGCCGTTGGGGCCTGTTGGGTTTGGGCTAGAGTTTGGCACTGCGGTGGCCAGTTGGGGAAGTCAAGTTGATCGAATGTATTGCCATTCTTGTCTATGACGCCCATGCTAAGCCGCCAAGCGCCACTAGGTAGTTTTGATCTCAACGCGTTAAAGCCCATAGATGAGGTGACTGTAATCGGCGTTACGTATTGGGGTCGTATGAGGGTTGGTACGACAATAACTATGATTCCAACCAACAGCACGAATGTTAAACCTAGGGCGATCATGGTGCGCTTGAGCCATGCTCCAAGTGCGATGCCCAGCGCAACAGCGAAAGTAGCATATGCGACGGGGACAATACCTTGGGTACTAAACGGCAAGAAAACGAACCTATCCAAGTTCAGGGCATTTGGTGTTTTTGACCACCAGGTGCCAAGTGCGGTAAAAGCTCCAGAGACAACGACTGTCGCGACCAATATCCAAATTAGCTTTGTTGTTAGCCATCTCCTCCGGGAAATGCTTCGGGTCCAAACGAGAAGATTCGTGCCTTCGGAGTATTCTCTCGCCAGTAGCGGCACTCCCCAGAACATGCCAAGCAGTATGGGCAGAATCATGATTGCGAATGGTTCTAGCTGAAATATTGCTTGATCGGTACTTGATTGAAATAATTCACCCTTCAATTCAGCGCACGTATTCGATTGGCTGCACGTAGATAAGGCATGTTGATAGACTTGCCAGTAGTGCAGTCCCGTTGGTATTAGTAATGCTGCAAATAGAATTAGTAATATTGTGGCAATCATGAATTGTTTACTATGCTGTTTCCATACTAGCCAGTTCATCGGACGTCTCCTTTAGTGATAGATTCATTTTTGTTTTGTCCCATGTAAGCCAAAACAATCTCTTCAATATCAACGTTGCGTATATGCCAGCCGGGCAGGTTATGTTTAGGCTGTTCGAGCCGCACTAATAAATGTGTTGCCGTTGGCGAGTGAGTCTCTTTTATAACCCGATAGCCATCGTTGTTTGGCTGCTGGCCCTTGGGTCCGACAAGTAGTTTATGGGTTTCAAGTGTATGCTCAATGTTTTCGCAGAGTTGTGTCTCTCCCGCCGCAAGAATGATAACTCGGTCGCAAACCCGCTCTAGGTCGGCTAGTAGATGTGAAGACATAACGACAGTCAGCTCACCGTCAGCGTCAGTCACTGCCTGCGCAAGTGATGTAAGGAAATCCATACGTGCTAGTGGGTCAAGTGCTGCTACAGGTTCATCGAGCAAGAGCAGCTGTGGTCGTTTCGCAAGGGCCATAGCCAGACCCACTTGCGCGCGCTGTCCCCCTGACAACTTCCCAACCTTTCGGTCGAGCGGGATGCGTAACTCCTGCAAGCGCTTGACCGCAAGTTCATTGTCCCAGTTGACGTCCATATGCTTGCCAATGGCGAAATGGTCAGCCGCAGTGAATTGGCTGTATAGCGGTATTTCCTGGGCTAAGTAGCCAATACTTGATAAGTAACTTGTGGATTGAGATGGGCTTTGTCCGAGTACTACAACGTCACCTGCGCTTGGACTGTTGAGACCGACAAGCAACTTGAGTAACGATGTTTTGCCGGCACCATTTGGACCAACAAGCGCCGTAACGCTGCCGCGTGGCACGCTAATCGTGCAGTCCTTGAGAGCCCAGAATGACCCATAGCGCTTGCCTAGACCGTTTGTCTGGACGGCTTCGCTCACTTTACCTTTTACTGTCTGTTCCATGTTGATCCCCTCTCTGGTTACGTTGCGCCGTATGAAAAAGCGCTTCAACCGCTTCTTCATCCAAGCCGGCAGCCTGCGTTTCGGCTAGCCATCCCTCTAGCTTGTCAAGCAGTGCTGACTGGATATCGGGCGATAGCCCTGCCGGCTGTTTAGTGACGAATGTACCAACGCCTAATCGTTTTTCTATACACCCCTGGTTTTCAAGTTCCCGATAGGCTTTAACTACCGTGTTTGGGTTGATGGCAACCATCGTAACTACCTCTCGAACGGCAGGTAGCTTGTCCCCTTCTTTCAGTAGCCCTAAACGAATATCCTGCTTAACCTGCTGAACGATTTGAAGGTAAGGTGGTATACCCGTACGACTTCTGATATGAAATATCATAGTATGAGTGTACTATGATGATGGTACACTGAAAAGTATTAAACTACGCTTGACGAATGTCAATAAGGTCTTGAGGCGGCTACAAATTGTCTTACCCGTGAGCGTAGAGCCTGTTCCAGGGCTGGTTGAGGCTGCATTTTGACCTGAGGTGACATTACAGTGAACGGGCTGGCGAGTTGTCCTCCAGGCAGAGTGCGCAGATGGTAGGGGTGCGGCGCACATTAGATAAATCGTCGGCGGTCAGCAGTGCGAAGTGCGGCGCTAGCCTGCTTGATGTTGTCGGGGAGTTGGTCGACGTATTGGTGAGCCAGATGAAGCCCAACGCCGCCTGGCGTCTTCCCGATCCAACGTGCGATCGTGAATTGACCGCACGGTGGACAATCCCCGAACGTCTCACGATTAGAAGCCGGCAATAAGCAGCCTCTATCCTGGCCAAAACTCGCTACAATATGCTGCTGCAATTAGCCGAGGGCATCCTAGGTTCGAATCCTACCGCCCCAGCCAGAGAACCAACAAGAAAATGAGCCGCTTTAAGCGGCTCATTTATTCTCCCATGCTCCAGCCCTACATAGGCATGGTTTCGTACACGCGCACCGCGCCATCCGGCTCATTAAGCACTGGACAACTCTTAGCCATTTCGACCGCCTCGTCCATCGTCTCCGCCTTAACGATTGAATAACCCGTCGACGGCCAGTTCTCAATAGTCGTCACACCACTCTTTTCGACAGCTTGGCCGCCGGTGTTAAATGGGTTACCGGCGTCGACGAGCTTATCGCCGAGTCCGCCAAACCAGTTACCCCATTCCGCCTTGAAATCTTCTGGCGAAACACCATCCCGGATCCCGTTATTGAAATAGATTAATACGTAGTTCTTCACTCTATCCCCTTCCTAAATACATTACTATGTAACATTCCGCCCTTGCGGCTTATGTCCGTTTTGCAGACTGGCGATATAATTCTCCAGCGTCTGTTTGCTGCTATTCCAAGCAGTATGGTATTGCGCAGCCCAGGTCTGTACCGCTTCAAGGGCGACCGGGTTAAGCGCTACAAAGTTAACGCGACCGGTTTTTCTGCGCGTAATAAGCTGCGCACGTTCGAGTATCGCTAGGTGCTTATGTATAGCCGGCAGGCTCAACTCGTACTCTTCGGCCAACTGACTGGTGGTCGCCGGCCGGAAGGCTAACGTGTGCACTATGCCTCGCCGTTTAGGATGGCTCAGTGCTTCGAATATTTCATCCAGCGTGTCCGCCATAATAGTTCACCTAAAAGTGAAGTATACAGTGGCTCCATGTATTGTCAATAAACGAGCCCTTATCTCATAGCGTACGGCCGGACAGCAACGTTAGGGATCCGCTCCGGGTATAGCCGACCACCACCTCGCAGCCATACCCTGTACAATACGCTTGTAGCGCCGCACGCATCAGGTCGGCGGAGCCTGGAGTACCGTCCGCGAACCTTTGCGATACACTACCACCATGCCTGCCAAGCAACCCAGAGTTCAATTCGACCAGCATGCCATTCGCACCTGGACTCTCTACGTCGTAAGGTTCGTCGGTGGCCACTACTACGTCGGCATTACCTCGCGCCGTAACTTCATGGTTAGGATCAACCAACACGGCGGTCCGCTCGGAGCCAGAGTCAACCGGGGCAAAGTGCTCGATGAAATCATAGCCATTCACCCGCTGGGCCGCATGTCCGGCAAGAGGGCAGGTGAAATAGAAAACAACGTCACCTTGGAATATCGCAAACAGTACGGCGCCCGCAAGGTTCGTGGCGGCTATGACATCTATAAGCCTACCTCCATCATTCCCACCTACACTCCCGGCAGTACCCAATCAATCGCTTTCATCCTAGCATGCCTTGCTATAGCACTTGCTCTCATAGCAGTGATCAGCAGCGGATAGCTCAATCCAAGGCGGCAGTTTCGCCAAAGCTTCCGACGCCTTCTTATTTTGCTACACTGGCGGTATGAGCTTTATCACGAGCGTTTTCTATTTCTTCACCCCGTATACAGACGCCCGTGAGCGAGCAGTCGCCGTCTTCTTCAGGGGTCTGACCGAACGCAGCAGCCAGTCAAAAATACGTGAAAGACTGGGCCACTTACTGCAGCGCGATATCGCCGCCATCAACCTCTGGACCGAGTATCGGTACAAAGGCTACCGATACTTGCGCAAATCACAGCGCAAAAAGCTCTACGCCAATTTGCAGCGTATTGCTGACGACTTTGACCGTTTTTACGAGTCCCATATACGCTCGGCCGAAGCAGTCGTAAACCACATCCACCGGCTGGCGCCGCACGCCGCAATTGATCCCGAAAAGGCACGATGCCTGCAGGCGCTTAATGATTACTTTTCACCCGGACGAGGTATGTACGAGTACCGTGAATCCAGCTCGTTCGGGCGATTGCTGCGTGACCCGACGCACGAAAAGCTGATAGGGGATTGCAACCAGATAGTCACCCTCTATATGTATTTGTACGCACGCTACCATGACCTACGCGACCTCCAGCTCCGCATCCTGCCCGAGCACGTCGCACTCCATTACGGCGGAATCGATGTCGAGACAACCACCGGCACATTTGCCAGTTACGATGGAAAAGCTGGCGGTGCACTCCTGCCCGTAGAAGAAATTGTCAGTATTAACCTGCTCGATACGACCGACTCGTACTTAGCCACGCATGAAGTCGCCCCGGAGGACCTGCTGCAGGCATCACGCCTGGCATTCATCCTGTCACACGATCGGGATGTTGTCACCCACAACCTTGATGCCGCCTATAAAAGGCTGATCAATGCTCTTATGGAGCGTAATAACTACAGGAGAGCGTTGGAATTCGCCGTTGCGAGCCGAGACATGACACTGCTCAGCGTCGTCGGCCATAACGGTGCCGTGTATGAGATGCAGCAGCATAACTATGCCGCAGCCCGACGCTTCGCCCAGCACGCCATGGACCACGATGAGCTCATCCGAAGCACCTGGCAGGCCGAAGGTGCTCACTACTACCAGACGCAGCACTATCATGATGCTATTAAGGCGTTCAAACAGCTTAACGACCAGACCCTCATACGCCAATGCTATGAAGCATTGTTTTTTGAAGAGCAGGAAAAACTTGGATCAGACCTAACCACCGACTCAATCAAGCGGCACGCCAGTACCGTCAAGCGCATGCATAGCTACGCCAAAAAGTCCGGCAACAAGGAGCTCATCAAGTACACGGACAGTCTAAAGAAATATACGTAGCAGCAGGCTACTTTCGCTATACCGCACCATAGGCACCCGTACCCTTACTGTAGGTAGGTTGCGCTTGTACCCATGTGGATAGCGACGGCCGCGTTGTCCCTTCCGGCTCCGAACTTCAGGGCTACAAGGGACAAGACAAACAGCAGGAAGTACGAAACAAAAAACAAAAAAACAGCGCGTACGGACACGGCGACCTTGAGAAGCGTCACCGTGTCCGTCGCTGCCGGGGTCCTAGTAGGAGCCCGTCGTGGACGTCTGCTGCAGGTACACGCGTACCTCGGCGCTTCCGAGCGCGCTAAGGAGGATGTCACTGCTCACCTGGCCTTTGTCGTCCCGCTGGGCTTCAGCCATGCAGCCGAGGAGGCTGTGCCGTTGTGCCGGAGTAAGACGCGCGAAGTTGCGCCAGTTGGTCGGTACGTCCAGGAGGTAGCTTCTGCCATCCAGGAAGCCGGTGAGGTGGTCGCCTTGGAGGACTACTACCTGGTTCCCGGTGGTGTAGAGGATGGGGTGTTCGGCGCTGGCCGTGACGTACTGGGCGCAGTGGGTGATGTTGGTGTCACCGCCGCAGTACTTGTAGACGGCACTGATCATGACGTTGCGCTGGTTGTAGATGGCGCTGACGGGGGTGTAGCCGTTACTGGCCAGTGCCTTTCCGAGCGGCGCCTGCTGGACCGTGCTGACGTCGGGTGTCGCGATGTAGTCGCCATTACCCGTGGTGCCACAGGCGGCCAGGCCGGCGGTGCCAGACAGGAAAGCGGCGAGCATGAGAGTGACACGAAGGTTGCGCACGAGTAGTACCTTTCCGTTGGTTGTTTTGTACTGGATGTGTGGGATGAGTAACACAAACTCGCGATGTGCGTGCGCTTGTGTTACTCATCTCAGCCTAGCTGTTTGTCAAGGTTCACTTCCTGGAGCTAGCTCGACAGGAGTACATACATTATATACTAAAATATATAAATATGCAAGTTAATCATACCAGCACTAACTTAACACCAACACCTTTGGAAGGGTTGGATGCTTCGTATTCAAAGCCATAGCCGGGCGCAAAAATAAGCGCCACTCTACTTTCCATGGTAGGAATGAGCATAAGAACATACTGCCACTACGGCGAATCCGTGACATACTATAAGCATGAACGAAAACCAAACATCAGCATCAGAACAAAAACCAAAGGCGGGGAGGAGTCTTGAGGCTGAGGCCCGAGAGCTCTCTGTGCGCCCCACCAAAAAACAAAAGGAGCTGCTCGATTACATCGACGCCTTTATTACCGAGCACGGCTACAGCCCCAGCTACCGCGAAATCATGAGCGGACTGGCATACACCAGTGTGGCTACGGTGGCGCTGCACGTCGGCAACCTCATCAAGCGTGGCCATTTGCACAAACGCGACCACAGCGCCCGCTCACTCGAGGTTGTACGCTCTGGGCAAAAGCCGGCCGAGACACCCCTGCAGACCAACGGCGTGAAAGTCGGGGAAGAGAAGTGGCTGGTTGCCAAAGTAGAGCAGTTTTTCAGAGCCGCCGAAGCCGAACTGTCGCTCCAGCAACAGCATCTCGATAATCTCTACGTGCTGCTCGGCGCGCTGCGCGTGCTCGGTCTAGAATCTGCCGCTCAGAGCTTCGTCGCTCGGCTGAACACGCTGAAAACCAAGCTTACCCAAAATGTGACTACCGGATAGGGGCTCCAAAGCAAAACCTATCACTACTTTGCTGAGCGTGCTTTTTTGAGAGTCGCTTGTTGATCCTTATAAGCACCCTTAAGAGCGCTTCGGACGGCGCGAGACGCTGCGCGCGAGGGCTTTGGGGCCGCAATTTCACGTAGGCTCACTTGTTTTCGTTGTACGGGTAGTTTCATCAGACTTGCTCCTATTGTAATGCTTTCTCGAGTTCCATTCTAGTTAGCAGCGGGGGAATAGACTGTAAAATATTCGGCACATTTTCCTGGACAGTACCAATCTTATTGTCTTCGTTTTTGAGGATTATACTCACTGTCATGCGATCCAGGTACTTTTCAAGCTCACCTAGGTTTTCATGGATTCTGAAGTATATCAGACAGACATCACTACCGACTGGCTTTACTATTCCGCACGGCGTGAGTTTGTATACAAAAATACTATATCTAGCGTCTCACCTGCCTGCTACACTACTAGTACCATTAACAACATAACCGGAATGGGGTGCGATTCCCCGGCTGTGCCGCAACTGTAATCTCACGTAAGTGAGTAAGCCAGACCTGGTTCTTAAAAGTCTTCCGAGCAGAAGCATTCACCTCTTTTCGAGGCCCTGCTGCTCGCCCGACAGAAGAGGGATATATGAGCCGAGCAGCCATACTAAAAACAAACATAATCGCCGTCGTAGTTATTGCTGCGCTCGGCTTCGGCGCCACGGCGTACGTCGCCAATTCACCAACCCACAAAGTGTCGGTGGTAACCAACGCCCAGCATCAGACCATCCAGCTCAGTTATCACGGCCAATCCAATCAAAACGCCCTGGCTCTCCTTAAAAAGCACGCTACCGTACAAACCAAACACTACACGTTTGGTGATATGGTCACGACCATCAACGGCACCAAAGGGACCGGGCCAAAATACTGGACATTTTATATAAACAATAGAATGGCGAATGTCGGCGCCGGAGTGTACACCACCAAAAGCACCGACACCCTCACCTGGAAGCTGCAGTAGTGAAAACTGACCGCTTCCAGTTGGCCATAGCCTTCAGCCTTATTGCCATCGGCATTAGCCTGCGCCTGTTACCGCACCCGGCCAACTTCGCACCCATCACCGCCATTGCCATCTTTGGCGGTGCCGTGCTGCCGCGCCGAGCGGCCGTGTGGGTGCCGCTCGCCGCCATGATGGTCTCCGACCTGTTTATCGGCTTCTACGATATCATCTGGGTTACCTGGGCCTGCTACGCTGTCATCGCCCTCGCCAGCCACTACTGGCTGCGCACGCTAACACTTCGCAGGGGCGTCGCAGTAACCCTCAGCGCTTCCCTCTTTTTCTTCATTGTTACGAACTTCGCCGTCTGGGCAGCCAGCGGCATGTACGCGCACACCTGGCACGGCTTCATCCAGTGCTACATCATGGCCGTACCTTTCTTCCGTAACACACTCGCCAGCGACCTAGTCTATACGGCCGTACTGTTCGGGCTCTATGCTCTGGCAGGCGTTGGCGTACAACGTGCAATAAAAACGTCAGCGCAACTAGCACGCTAAGCAGAATTCCCATATGTCCACACTCACCCTTGAGCGAATGCCCGCCCCAGCCGCAGTCCGTGCGCCCGAGTCCGAAATCTACGGCCGGTCACTCGGCACCATCCGCCGGCTCGGCGCCTTTATGCTGGAGACGCTAACAGAAAGCCAGGTTATCAACAGCCCCGAGGCGGCGCAAGCAAAAGTCGAATTCTTCACCTCGGTGGAAGAGGGGTTTGGTACGGATATGGAGCTGGGTGGAGGCCTGGAAGTCCGTGATTTTGACACCCGCCCCGTCGTCAACGGACGAGTCATGTCCAAGGACCTCAAAACAGCCATTTCCGGTATGACCGAATCCGGCCTAGCCTGTGCCAAAGAGACCGCCCTAAAAGACGCGCGGTTCAACCCCCAGCTCACGCGCTCAGTATGGGACCACAAAAACGCGCTCATTGTAGACCGAATGGTCCGAGGTGAAACCGACTACAATGTGCGCATCGTGGCCAGCCCCTTCCCAGAGGAGGGGGCGGCCCAGAGCGGTGACGCGTATTGGCGCAAGATCGGCTATGTGCCGCACCTGCGGCGCGGCTTCGTGCAGCTGTACGTCGCCACCAAGGACGGCCTGGTCACCGGCTCCCTGTCGTTTGACGGCAGCGACAAACGGCGGCTCAAGGAATTATTCGGCCAGTACGGCGTCCACATACCGGACGGAGAGGTAACGGACAACTGGCTGAAATATGCCCTTACCGCTACGCTGTCAGCAGACCAGGCCAAGGCGCTCGCCACAGAAATCGCCAACAAAGCCGGCGATCCGCGCTACAAAAAGAACGTCAACACCGTGGACGTGACTAAGCAGTACCGGGTAATCATGGAGCGGGCGTTTAATGAATCATACGTACATATTTGCGAGTCGCTTGTCCGGGGCCGCCAGACGGCCGGAGCAAAGGCATTGATTCTCCAGCTCGCCGACAAAGCACGCCACTTTAACGAACGGTACGCCGAGGCACTGTACAGGATGAGAGCGAACGAGGGCCAGTTTACCGATGACGACTCGGTAGTACTTCACGAGCTGCTGGTCTACTCCACGATTGAGATGATGCGCGCTCTGCATCTGCAAGAAAGGGCTTTGCAGCAGGGCGTCCATGGTGGCGACACCGCGTACCTCTCGGCTGCCGCTTTGCAGTCAGCTGGTGCTGCCCAATTCCAGAATATGCTGGGTGGTTTCGGTGCCGACGGTGCCCGCAACAACCGTGTGTACTCAGCCTGCGGTAACGAGATAAAACTGGGGAACAAGAGTCTCGGGGATGACCCACTGACAGAGAACGAGCGCAATCCGCAGGATGTGTTTGGTGGCCAGGACGAAGATCCTGACAAAAAGCGTGCCAGAGATGAAGATGGCCTCGGCAGCCGGTGGTTTAAGTGTGCGAAAGGGCACCAGAACTATCGGCGCGTGGCCAACGTTAAAGAGAAACGGTGTTCACGCTGCAGCGTGAGGGTGGACTGCGAGGCGCCAGAGACGCCACCGCAAAAGGCCGAGCAGCCGCCGACCTGGAACAAGTTTTTGGGGTTGGGTAGGAAAGCGCTCACGCTGGCGGCGTGAGACTGAATTTTTACAGTTTGTTCGGGACACCGGTTTATACTATTCATGTGAACGTCGACGAGTATGATCCATACGCCGAGATGGTTAAGGAGCGGTCTCCGCTGCTCTTTTGTGACGTGTGTATGCACTATCCCATCCAACCGGTGCACGGGCACTTCTTTTGTCCTGCCTGTCATAACGTAACCAAATGCTGTGAAGGTATGCCGCTGGAGAGTAGCCATGGGTAAAGTCGAAACCCGCTATCACTTCCAGCCGGGCACCAAGCCGGTTGTACTTGACGATGAAAAACTGCCACGCATCGGCATTTACAGTGCCAGCTTTGACCCGGTGCACACGGGCCACATTGTGTTTGCACTCAAGAGTCAAAAAGTTGCCGGGCTCGAAAAAGTCTACTTTGTACCAGAGCGCCGGCCCCAACACGGCGCCGAACCGGAACACTACGTGCATCGCAGCATTATGCTCCAAAACGCACTTCAGCCGTATAAGCAATTTGAGATTTTTGACCTGCCGGACGCCCGGCTCACCAGCAAGAGCCTCACCCGAGTGGTCGACGGGCTTCCCCGCGCCGACCTCAGTTTGCTGACCACTGCCAGCGAGCTGCTATGGTACGAGGGCGAGCTACCAGCGCTGTATCGCAAGCTGCACCTCGTCGTTGCCGTGGTGTCGCATGCCCAAATGGCCGAAGTCTTAAGCCGGCTTACGAGTCATGAACACCTATTTGGTAATGTCACGTTTATCGATATCGGCACCGACCACATAAACTCCGCCGACGTGCGTAAAAGTATCCGCACCGGCCAGCCTGCGCGCGGCATTCTGCCGAGTGTGTGGCGCTACGCCCGCAAACAGTGGCTCTATCTCCCCCCGATCCGCCATGGGCAAAGTTAAAGTGCAGGCCTCAGGTACAAGTGCTTGAATAAAACTGAATTTATACTATAATATGTCGGTCTACGGGTACATCTGTATTTACTAGTAATTCGTGGAAGCACCTACACCTTTAGGAGGCTATGAGTAAGGCCCTACATCCGTAGGCGTCCCGCTTCATCAGTACTTCACGAGAAGAGGAGGAGCCAGCAATGGCGTCCTACGAAGACATGCGAGACATGGTGGCCAGGCTGGCGGGTACGGTGAAAACCCAGGCAACACTCCTGGAGCAGCTCACCGCCAGCCCGCTCGCGCTCGCGCCCGTCATCGCCGTCGGCTCGACACCCATCCCGCCCGCGTCCCGGAAAGCCTTCACCAAAGGTAATCAGGCTAGGGTCACCGAGGGCTGGAAGCAAGGCCAGGCCGGCGAGATCGTGCAGATCAACGAGAGCGCCGACGGTTCGCCCCTGAGCCTGACCTTCGACGGCAGCTACCTGAACGTTCGGATTAAGTTCCGCGACGGGTCACACGAGTGGTACCAGCCGGAGCAGCTGGAGGTCATCAACCCCACCGACGAGTACGTCATCGTGTTCTACGATGGTAAGCACGTTCAGCTCCGGCGCCCGCCGTTCCTGAACCTGCGCCTGGGCGACCTGGTCAAGCTGTCGATGGAGACGATGCAGATCGTCGACAAGGCAGACATGGAGCCACATGGTGAAATCGTGACCATCAAACACGTGCACGACGGCAGCATAGTCGAGGTCGACTACCAGGGTTCGCCCCGGGTCGTCCTCTCCGGCCAGTTCAACGGCATCGAGAAGGGTGACCTCGTCATCCTCGACGCCAGCGGATACGTCATCATGCACGTGCTCGGCCGCATGGAGTCTCGGTTCACCTTCAGCCAGACCACGAACGTCTCGTGGGATGACATCGGTGGACTTACCGACGCCAAGGCCGTGATGCGCGAGGTCATCGAGGACCCCGTTCTGCACGCCAACCTGTATCAGTTCTACGGCAAGCAGTCGGTCAAGGGTGTCTTGCTCTACGGTCCCCCCGGTAACGGGAAGACCCTGCTCGGAAAGGCCACGGCAACCGCCTTGGCTCGACTGCACCACGCCACCGACGGGGGCTTCCTGTACGTCAAGGGCCCGGAGATGCTGGACAGGTACATCGGCGTTGCCGAGGCCACTATCCGGCAGATGTTTGAGCACGCCCGGAGGTTTTACGAGGAGCACGGCTACCCCGCAGTCATCTTCATCGATGAGGCGGACGCCATCATGGGCAAGCGCGGCACGGGCATCAGCTCGGACGTCGAGCGCACGATCGTACCCACGTTCCTGACGGAGATGGACGGACTCGAGGCTTCGGGCGCGGTGGTCATCCTGGCCACGAACCGTCCCGACGTTCTCGACCCGGCAATCGTTCGGGATGGGCGCATCGATCGCAAGATCAAGATCGACCGCCCGACCCCGGCGTCAGCCCAGGACATCTTCAGCTTGTACCTGCGCCGCGTGCCGTTCTCGAACGGATACACTGCCCAGGGTCTGGCGGGGCTGGCGACGGCATCGCTCTTCAACGAGAGCCGGGTGCTCTACGATGTGTTGTTGCAGGGTGGAACGACCCTCAACTTCACCCTCAGCCAGCTGGTCAGCGGTGCCATGATCGCCGGCATCATCGATCAGGCAACCTCCATCGCCGTGCGCCGGGACCTTGTGTCCGGGAGTGCTCCGGAGGGGCTTCGTGCCAGCGATCTGCTGGAGGCTATTGACCTGGTCTTCGCGCAGAACTATGACCTCGACCACCGAGAGGAACTGACCGGCTTCACCCGCGAGTTCCATGCGGACGTCCAAGGAATCCAGAAGCGTCGCCTCGTTGCGGCGTAGAAAGGGAAGCAATGCGAATCTTCGACAGCAAGAGGACTCGTCGCCCGGGCAATCCGTCCGGCAGCAACGGCACGGAACTCGACCTCGAGAAACTGCGTGAGCAGGTACCCGACGTCGAGGGGCTGCTGGAGCAGGCGGAGAACCTCTCAACGGAGGAGGAAACTCAGGCCAGCGGATGTGGGTGCTGGTGATGAGACCCGACTACGGCCATGCGCTGCTCGTCGTGGCCTTCCTGAGCTTGGCGGTCTCGACGATGTCGATGACCATCACCAAGGCGAAGGTCTCCAAGCCCTTGCGGGACGCCATCATCAACCGGAACAAGTGGTTCGGGGAGCTGTTCAGCTGCCCGAACTGCATGAGCCATTGGCTGGCGTTTGCCGCGGTCGCGATTTACCGTCCGGTGGTGGTGAACTGTGGGGTCTATGTCATTGACCTCTGCACCTCCGTCCTGGTGGTAGTCGCCCTGGCGTCCTTCTCGTCCTACCTCATCTACCGAGCAATCGGGTCGATGAGCCACTAGGTGTAATACAAACCCTGCTGAGCGGGCAGACACTTCATGGCATTCACATGCCGTGAACCGCTTTGGGGGAGAGCCATCACTCTCCTGTGTGGGCGAGTACTGTTCGCGGGTCGTTCATCGATCTCAACAGCTACTCCCCACACACGCACACTACGGATACTCTAAGAGCCGTACTGATGAGTCGTAAACGACGAATGTGCGCAGCAGACGCCTAACCAAAGAAGCCTCTCTGGTTTTCCACAGTTTTCTTGCTTGACCCAAGCATAGGCACTTGCTACGCTTAATGTAATCCAGGTGTAGGTAAACACCGAAGAGACAAAAACTTTAATAAAAAGAAAAGAGCAGGCGTTTCTCACCGCTTCTAAAGAAGTCGGGGCTTGCTCGGAGCAACACAAAAATGACCATTGCAATCATAGACGCCCAGTCGGCGCCGGCCTTCGTGTCGGTAAAAGTTCGCCGGCCGAGACGACCGGTCTGGCAGCAGTTTATAGCTTACTAAACTCCGCCGCAGCCTACCGTGTTAGCGGCAGCGAGTTTCTCGACAATGCGTACAAACTGCTGCACCTCGGTAGCGTTAAGCGGATCAAACAGGTAACCGCTGTCGGCGGCTAGCCGCTCCAGAATGCGTTGTTGCATCCTTTGGCCGGCTGATTCAAGCTGGATGACCTTGATGCGCCGGTCGTGCGCGTCACTTTGGCGGCTGACGAGCCCCTTACTTTCTAATCCGTCCACGATGCCAGTGATGTTGCTGGCATCGCAGTGGTATACCGTACAGAAGTTTTTCATCGGCCGGGGTGTAGTAGCGTCGAGTAGTAGCAGCGTGACCGCTTGTATGCTCGTCAGGCCAAACTCGCCGCCAATAGCGACAATATGCTGCTTAGCGGTCATTAAAACTCCCAGCAGTGCGAAATAGAACTCGTGGCTGATGTGCTGATGCTTCATACTGTCAAAGATTGTCCTACAAAATAGTTGACATCGTCAACATTTGGGAATTAGAATGGTTGTGAGTTCAATAATAATACGTTTGTAGTAAAAATACAAAGGAGAGGCTGTATGACTGATAAGCATAAGCATCACTGGTGGATACTAATAATCCTGGCGCTCGCCCAGTTTATGGTGGTACTCGACACCTCGGTCGTGAACGTGGCCCTGCCAGCAGTGCAGAGAGCATTCGGTATGTCGCAGACGAGTCTGCAGTGGATTGTTACGGCCTACACGCTGACGTTCGGTGGCTTCTTGCTGTTTGGCGGCCGTGCGGCTGACCTGTTTGGACGTCGTCGGCTATTTATGATCGGTGCCGTGTTGTTTGGGATTGCCTCGCTGGTCGACGGTCTGGCGCAGTCAGGCACCATGCTGATCGGCCTGCGCGCGGCGCAAGGGCTGGCCGCGGCACTCATGTCGCCGGCGGCTTTGTCGATCGTACTCGTAACCTACAAAGAAGGGCACGAACGTAACACTGCCTTAAGTGTGTGGGGTGCGGTAGCCTCGGGCGGCGCAGCAGCCGGTGTGCTGCTGGGCGGCATCATTACCGAATACTGGGGCTGGCGTTGGAACTTCTTTGTCAACGTACCCGTCGCCGCGGCCGTGCTCTATGCTGCCTGGCGCTTAGTGCCAGCGCACGAGTCCGAAGAGAGGCACAACGACCTTGACCTACCCGGCGCGATTTCGATAACCGCTGCTATGATGCTCCTGGTGTACGGTCTGGTGGAAGCCCCAAGTCACGGCTGGACAGCTGGGTCGACGCTGGGCTATCTGGGCGGAGCGGTGGCGCTGCTCATCTTCTTCATTGCCAACGAGCTGAGGAGTGAGCACCCGCTGGTGCCGTTCAATATCTTCCGCATTCGTAATATTACCGGGTCTAACCTAACTATGATGCCGATTATGGCCGGTATGTTCAGCACTTTCTTCTTCACATCACTGTACGTGCAGGGTATGCTGCGATACTCACCGGTAAAAACGGGTCTGAGCTTTCTGGTGATTCCGTTTGCTATCGCCATTTCAGCCACGCAAATCCCACGTCTGATCAAAAAGACTGGCTACAAGCCAATCCTCATGGTCGCGCCGTTGGTTGTCGCACTGGCACTCTACCTGCTGGCGCACGTGCCGCTGCACGGCAGCTACGTGCACGACTTACTGCCTGGTTTCATCCTGATGGGTCTCGGTATGGGGGCGACCTTTGTGCCGATAACCATTGCCGCGACGAGCGGGGTGAGCGGACGCGAGTCCGGCCTGGCGTCAGGGCTCTTAAATACTTCGCAGCAAGTCGGTGGTGCGCTCGGCTTGGCGATTTTGGCCGGTGTCTCAGCCTCAAGTGCGACGCGCTTTGCGAAACATGCGGCACATCCGGGTGCACTTACGCCGGTGGAAGCAGCGCTGCATGGCTACCACGCAGCCTTCTACGTCGCCTCCGGCTTCATGGTTGGTGCGGCCATAATCGCCACGATCGTACTCCAGCAAAAGGGCCGCCAAGGCGTTGCCCAAGAGGATGCAGCCGTCGCCCCGGTTCACGCTGGCTAGCTGAAACTTGCGTCCTGAAATAGTACCGCAGTGCATTACGCGGTACTATTTTTATATGCTTGAGCTACTCGGCAAGTTTGAAAAGGGCCGGCCATTTACCGAAGCGGAGGCGTGGCTGCTGTTCCGGATTGCGGCCGTGGCCGAAGCCTGCGGCTGGACGCTGCTGGGTTCAGCGGTGATCCTGCAAGCTCATGGCGCACGGCACAGCGCATCATTTTTGATATTGGCCGGCCGCACACACGGCATGCTGTTTTTACTATACTGTTTGGCTTCGCTGGGATTGTATCCGAGCTTGGGCTGGTCGCGGTGGCGCGGCTTGTTTGCCCTTACTTTTAGTGTGCCGCCCTACGGGACGCTCCTATTCGAGCAGTGGGCAGCCGCCAAGCGTCACAACGCCGGCTTCCGGACCTACCGCCAGTTTTTGCTCTATAACGCGCTGGTTGCAACTACCGACTAGTTCTGACCGACGGTCTTGAGCTCGGCGTCGATGACCTTACTGAAGGCGTCCACGCTCGGGACGCCCCCACTGTCTACAAGCTTAGAATTGACCACGTACTTGCCGTTCAAGAAAAAGGTTGGCGTAGCCTGTTGTTGCTTGGTGTTGGCAAAAGCTGCCAGGTCGGCCTGGACACGGTCGTTAACCGCACTGCTGGCGAAGTCAGTTTGGAACTTGGTAACATTCAGTCCCATTGCTCTCGCGTAGTCTTTAAAGAGCGGCATAGGATCGGCGCTGCGCACGGATTGTGTGGTGGGGTCGTAGGCCCATTCATCGTAATTCTGGGGGGTATACAGAGCGTCGTGCATTTGCCAGAACTTACCTTGCAGGTCAGCTGCTTCGGCGGCACGGGCAGCTTCGAGCGCCAGCGGGTGAAGGGAGGCTGGCAGGGGCAAGTTGCGGAACTGGAATTTAATCGTGGTGTTGTATTTCTGCTGCACCTGCTGCACGGCTTGATAGTAGCCCTCGCACACTGGACACTGATAATCACCGTACTCCACCAAGGTCACTTTACTGTCGAGCTTGCCCTCAACGTGGTTTGTCGCCTGTGCAGAGTTACCACCGCTATCGTTATTTGACCCGCGGTTGCCAAACAGCAAAAATCCGAAAAATCCCAACACAATAATGCCGATAATGGCTAAAAATCGTCTGTCCATTCTAGCGATTCACTCCGTTACGTTCAGGCTAATAGTACCACGAAATAGCTGCTTTGTCGCTCCAGCTTTTGCCGAATTCGCAAGCTCATCGTAAGATATGGTTATGCTCTATTTTATACTCGGCTCCCTGTCGGCTGTCGTCGCAGTCGTATTTTGGGTACTGCGCCAGACCTACGTGCACGTACCGTCACGTGAACTCAAGCGTCTGGCCCGCCGCGGCGATCCCCTGGCTGATCTGCTCTACCGCGCGGTGGCGTACGGCGCCAGCCTGCGGGCGTTGCTGACCGGCGGCGTGGTGATTTTTGGCGCGCTGGCGCTGGTGGCTTTTGCGTCAGCAACCAATGTCTGGTGGTCGCTCCTTATCGTGCTGGTTCTGGTTGGCGTGGGCGCGTATATATTTGTGCCGAGCGACGAACTCACGCGCAGCGGCCTGTGGCTGGCACGTGGCGCTGCGCCTGGTATAGCCTGGCTGCTGGAGCGACTCCATCCGTTTATAAACGGCCTGGTAAACGCGGCGGGCAAGCACCGGCGGGTACGAGTGCACACCGGCCTGTACGAGAAGGTCGACCTGGTGGAGCTGCTGGAACGACAAAAGGGACAGCCGGACAGCCGAATATCGGAAAGCGAAATTGAGCTGCTACAGCACGCCCTGACGTTTGGCGATAGGCTCGTATCGGATGCCCTGGTGCCGAAGCGCGTAGTGAAAATGGTGGCGGCCACCGACGCCGTTGGCCCGGTGCTCATGGACGAACTCAACCGCAGCGGCCATAGTCGCTTCCCGGTGTACGATAGCACGCAAGACAATGTCATCGGCATTTTGTACTTGCGTGACCTAGTAGGTGCTAAACATAGCGGCACCGTAGCTGACATAATGAGCCACAAACTAACCTACGTGCACGAAGATTTTACGCTGTATCAGGCCTTGCAGGCATTCCTGAAAACCAAGCGACATTTGTTCTTAGTGGTGAATAGTTTTGAGGAACTGGTGGGCGTCATTACCATTGAGGACGTGCTGGAGCAGATGATCGGCAAACCCATCTTGGACGAGTTTGACAAGTACGACGACCTGCGCGCCGTAGCCGCCGTGGCGGCCCAAAAAGAGCACGCCGAGCACCAAAAAGCCAAAACCGAGCCGGACGAACGCAAGGCGGAGCTGGCGCCGGAGCGTGAATAGCCGCATCATACGTCTCACCCCTGGTAAGTCGTCGCATTTTTAGCTATAATTACCCTATAGAAGGGAGCTGTCTATGGCTACAATGACCGATGAGCAGAAGCGTGTCGCAGAAACCACGGCTACCGAGGTACTCAACGATACCTTCGGCAGTATTGATATCGTGGAATTCCCTCTTGATTTAAGTGCGGTTGCCGACAAGTATGGCCTGACTATAAAAACCGGCACGTTTGAAGACCAGACTGTATCCGGAGCTTACGATAGAGCAGGGGCAGCTATATTTGTAGATTCTGACGAGAGCTTGGAGCGGCAGCGGTTCACAATCGCGCACGAAATTGGACACGACAGGCTTCATAAGGACGTAAAAACCGACTTGCTGTACCGCAAGGCTATTTGGCAATTTGCTGACGGCACGCACCCAAAAAATGAGACGCAGGCGAACTGGTTCGCCGCATGTCTTCTCATGCCGGAAGAGGCTATGCGGAGGATGTGGAAGGTTACGCAAGATATCGAGCAGCTCTGCACGTTCTTTGGGGTTTCCAAGACAGCGCTGAGTTATCGGCTCAAAGATCTAGACTTGGTGGGGAAATGATGGTGAAATGGCAAAGAATCCCCCGCTCCCTTCCGAATTAGGCAAATTTAGGGTTTCACACGTCGACAACGCAGTCGCGCGAAAGACCCTGAGCGACGCCGAGCAACTCCATAAAGTGGAGCTGCGGGACGTCAACCAGCAGATCACGATGCGTCCTGTAGTGGCAGGTTTCTTCGCCGCTCTCCTTATTGCACAAAATGCGGCCGTCGTCTGGATCGTGTGGTGGGCTTTACAGAATGGCGCTCTCGACAAGCTACAGCTCGTTTTTTCGGTACTCGTCTCGGCGACCTTGCTGGAAACCTACAAAGTTTCGCAAATTATCGTGAACCGTCTGTTTGAGCAAATAGACTACCAAGATAAACACGGCAGGTTCAAGGACGGTAAATAGGTTCGTAGACGTTCCCCACCAGAGGTGGTAGAATAACTGCAATGACACGGCTGAATGCGAATATGAATTCACGGGTCGGCGAGTAAATAGCCGGCGCTATTTTTCGCGTAACCGACCCTCCGACCAGCCCTCTCGAACAACTAACCAGGAATTTGAAACATGAGAATATTGGCAGCCGACACCACCCAAAAAGTGGGTGAAACGGTAACTGTAAAAGGATGGGTAAACTCGCGGCGCGACCATGGCGGCCTGATTTTTATTGACCTGCGCGACCACACCGGCGTGGTGCAGCTGGCCATCCGGCCGGAACAAGCCGAAGCCTTCAAGCTGGGCGAGGCGCTGCGTGATGAGTTTGTCATTAGCGCCACTGGCGCAGTCTTGGAGCGCGAAGAGGGGCTCAAAAATCCGAACATTGCGACCGGCGGCGTAGAACTTAAGGTAGAAGCGCTCGAGATTTTGAACCGCAGCGAACCGCTGCCGATCCAGGTGCAGGGCGATTCGCTCGCTAATGAAGATCTGCGCCTTAAATATCGCTACCTCGATTTGCGACGACCTAAAATGCAGCTGCGGCTAAAGCAGCGGGCACAGTATTACGCAATGATGCGGCAGTATTTGGAACAGCGCGACTTTACCGAGGTGACAACACCAATCCTCGCCAACAGTAGTCCGGAAGGTGCACGTGACTTTCTGATTCCTTCGCGCCTGCAATCCGGCAAGTTTTACGCCCTCCCCCAGGCCCCGCAACAGTTCAAACAGCTGCTGATGGTGGGCGGCATCCCACGCTACTACCAGCTAGCGGCATGTTTCCGCGATGAAGACCCGCGGGCTGACCGGCTGTACGGCGAGTTTTACCAGTTGGATCTGGAAATGTCCTTTGTGGAAGACGGCGAAGAAGTGCGTAGCACTATAGAGCCGCTCATCAAGCAGCTCTCGACCGAGTTTGCCGGCAAAAAATTGCTAAACGAGGACATCCCACGCATTCCGTATAAGGAGGCAATGGAAACGTACGGGAGTGACAAGCCAGACCTACGGTTTGGCATGGAGCTGGTGGAGCTAACCGACGAGCTGAAGAACACCGAGTTTGGGGTGTTCAAGAGCGCCGAGTGCGTGAAAGCAATCTGCGTCAAAGACGGCGCCTCACTCAGTCGTTCGCAAATCGACAACTTCACCGAAATCGCTAAAAACGAAGGCGCCGGCGGCCTGGCGTATATCACCTACAAAGATGGCGAAGCGCAATCACCGATTGCCAAGTTTTTGGCCGCGGAAGAACTCGATGCCATTACGCAAAAAACCGGCGCACAAGATGGCGACGCAGTATTCTTTGGTGCTGATAAACGGAGCAAAGTAAATAAGGTTTTGGGTAAGCTGCGCAGCGAGTTCGCGGCACACTTCAACCTCAAAGACTCAAACGTTATCGCGCTGTGCTGGATTGTCGATTTCCCATTTTACGAAACCGACGAAAAAACTGGCAACCTCGATTTTGCCCACAACCCGTTCAGCATGCCAAAAGGCGGCCTGCAAGCGCTCGAAGGCGAAGACAAAACGAGCATCATCGCCGACCAATACGACATGGTTATGAACGGCTACGAGATCTGCAGCGGCGGCGTGCGCAACCACAGTCCGGAGATTATGTACAAAGCGTTCGGCAACCTCGGCTTTGACCAGGCATATGTCGACGCCCGCTTCGGTGCCATGATTAACGCCTTCAAATACGGTGCGCCACCGCACGCTGGCTGCGCCTTCGGCATTGACCGCATGTTCATGGTGCTGGTGGGCGAAGAAAACATCCGTGAAATCGTAGCCTTCCCCAAAAACGGTAGCGGCGTCGACGCCATGATGCAGACACCCAACGCCGTCGACATTGAACAGCTCGACGACCTCAATCTGCGCATCATCGAGCACTAGACGCTATTTGCGGTGCAGCCAAAGCCAAAGTTCAAGCATAACGAAGCAAAACACGAGCACCAGACTGGCAATCCGTTGCCACCGTGGCTCGGGTATGTGGGTACGGAACTGTTTCTTAGGCGGGCTCGTTTGAACAGTACCTGGTGAAGCTGCCTCGGGATTTACTAGGCCGCGACTTGCTCGTATGGGCCGCGAAGTACTCACTCGTTTGGTCATTTTTTCGCTTTGGGCTGAATTCTAACAGCGGTACCGTATGCGGCAACTTCGTTCATGGCATTGCCCATGTCGCAGGTGTCAAAGCGCATGGCCAGCACCGCGTTGGCGCCCCGTTCGGCAGCGGCTTGCCGCAAGCGCTCCACTGCCTCGATGCGGCTGTTGCTGAGCAGCTTGGTGTACCCGCCGATTTCGCCGCCGACTATCGACTTCAGTCCTGCCCCAATGTTGCTGACGAGGTTGCGGCTCCGTACTAGCACGCCAAAAACTTCCCCATACGTCTCGACTACTTCGTAGCCTGGGATATCGTTGGTAGTTACTATAATAATGTCTTCCATATACCCCTTACTCTTATCGATACGTCAATGATAGCACGCCTGAGGCACCGGCCAGACGCAACCATCCGGCTCAGTGATAATTCTGCTACAATGACGGCATGCGAGAGAAGATTGAGGCGTTCAAACAGCACGTGCGAGAGGCGTCGGCAAACCCAGAGTTCCCGCACCATAAGTGGTTCGTAAAGTGGCACCTGGAAATTGTGGAACGGATTGCGCTTGAGTTGTGCGATCATTATCCTGATGCCGATCGTGACCTGGTCGAGGTCATGGCATGGTTGCATGACTATGGCAAAATCCTGGACTACGACCACGAGTACGAAAGGACGCAGACCGACGGCCCTAAGATACTGGCACAACTCGGTTTTTCCACGGACTTTGCCGCAAAGGCCGCGCACTATATAGACACTTTGGATAAAAAACTGGAAGTGGATCTGCACGAAGCACCGATCGAGGTGCAGATTGTATCTTCTGCTGACGGCTGCTCGCATATGGTGGGACCGTTTTTGTGCATATTCTGGCATGAGGCCACTGATAAGACATTCACGGGTAAGACGTTCGAGGAGCTTATGGAGTTGAACCGCCGTAAAGTCGAGAAAGATTGGGAGCGTAAGATCGTGCTGCCAGAAGCCCGGAAGGCGTTCGAGCCCCGCTACACGTTCCTTTGCGAGCAAAGCGGCGAGCTGCCCGCCAAGTTCCTAAGCGGAGAGATCGCATGAAGTTACACGGAAAAGTTGCCATCGTTACTGGGTCGGCGGCCAACATCGGTCGCGCCACGGCGCTGTTGTTTGCCAAAGAGGGTGCAAAAGTTGTCGTTACCACCAAGACAAACATAAAGGGCGGCGAACAGACCGTTACCGACATACAACAGCAGGGCGGGGAAGCCGTGTTCGTGCAAGCAGATCTCGCGAAACCCGAAGCGGTTGAAAAACTTTTCGCAGCCGTCATTGAGAAGTTTGGCACGGTGGACATAGTAGTAAACAACGCAGGCGTTACGCGAGGAAAGCCATTTCTGGAATCTACGCTCGCTGACTGGCAATCGCAGTACGAAGACAACCTGTTCAGTATGATGCTGTGTTCGCAAGTGGCGGCTAAAATTATGCTCGAAAAGGGAAGGGGAGTTATCCTGAACACCACCTCCATACGCGGGCTGGAACACGGTGGCCGGCCTACAGCCATGGCGTATTCAACTGCCAAGGCGGCAACGATTAGCTTTACAAAAAATCTTGCCAAAGAACTGGCACCGAAAGTTCGTGTGAATGCCGTTGCTCCCGGGTTTGTGATGACACCAAACTATGATCACGGCTCACCAATGGTAACGAGTTTTATAGAAGGCACGCTGCTAAAGCGCTGGATCCAGCCGGAAGAAATCGCCGAAGCGTTTCTATATCTCGCCACAGCAGAAGCGGTGACCGGTATAAATTTACTGGTAGACGCTGGCTATACCACATCATAGTTCTGCTACGAACCGCACCTGACATCACTGTAAGTGGGGTAGATACAGGGATATAATGCCCTTATAGCTTCAATAAATGGCTTAGGATATGGGTAATCAAAGGAGGGTGCATGGCCAGATTCAACTTTAGCAGAATAGGCGAGCCGCCTGCCCTCTACCGACAGCTCAGAGTTCTCGAGAACGCTCGTCTCAAAGAGGCGGCTACGACTTATGTGGTACCAGATGACGTGCAAACCCTAGACTATGCGCGCGCAGTGCTTAGGCATGGTGGTGAACCGGCAGAGCTCGCTGATCTTAGAGCTGAGAACAGAGTCAACCGTGGCCGCAGGCTAGCCCAAGCGGGTGCCCTAGGGCGAATAATTATGACGATTGCCGGATTGCAGAACCAGTTTGTCGTGGGAGGCGACTTCAGAATTTTGCATGACCAACATAAGCATCTTATGACGCTTGTAGAGGAAGGCCTGCATCCAACATCCAGGGGGCCGCAGATCGGTATCGTGCCGTTGCTCCCGGCAGAGATGCCAGCGGATATGCTTGGTACCTCCTCGCGCGATGTCGCCAGTATAGACACCGACCAAGGGGTGTTCATGATCGGTCCGGACGGGTGGGATGTGGTTCCTCTGGGCGCGAGAGATCGCAGAAGGGCTGAATTGGCCCGTCAGCGCGACCTACAGCTCGGTGAGTGGGCGGCGTTGGCAGCATATAACGAGGACGCGCTGTACGAGTTAGAAGCCAGTCTCAGCACACTCAGAACAGCATAGTCTCCTTGCCGAAGTAGTCCCGGCACAAAAGAAAACCCCTCCAGTTCGGAGGGGTTTCTCGCAAGAGGCCAGCTCTTATTCGCGCACTTCGTTGCGGCGAGTGAACACGTAGCCGGCAGCGGCCAGCAAGACGGTCGCGATAACGCTCGTCAGCTGTACGTTAAAGCCAGTGTTGCTGAGTTCGGCAGGTGCCGAAGTAACTGCGGCTGCGGTTACCACGGGAGCCTCCGGAGTTGTCGGCAGCGGGCCACCACCCATACCACCGGTCGGCTGAGTAGTCGGCGGGCAGTGTTTGTGGTGGTGTTTGTGGTGCTCGGGCTTCGGGCAGGGCTTTGGTGCCGGCGGAACCGGAGTGGGGCACGGCTTGTGCTCGTGCTCAGGCTCGTGGTGCTTCGGGCAGTCCTGGTGTTCATGGTGCTTGGGCGGGCAAGGTTTCGTGGGCGGCTCAGGAGTCGGGCACGGAGCCTTATGCTCGTGGTGCTCCGAGTGGTCGCTGTCGTCGTCTTTGCCGCTGTTGTGCGGCGGACACGGTGCTTTGTGGTCATCGTCGTGCTTGGTGTCGTCACCTTTTGGAGCCTGACCGTCAGTTTGCGGCGGGCACGGAGCCTTATCCTGGTCGTCCTGGCCGATGTACTTGTCGTCACCCTTCGGGTTGTTTGACGGTGCAGGAATGTTGTTGTCCTGGTCATCACCGCCCTTATTACCGTGGTCGGGGTCGTTAGTACCGTTAGTATTGTCGTCGTTTTTGTTATTGTTGTTCTTCCAACCGAACTGCGGACTATCGTAGCTCTGGTTGTGGCCATTGTTGCCGAACCCCTTCGGGAAGGAATCCGCGGCTGCATGACTCGTGTTTGTGATACTGACTACGCCGAAAACAACGGCGCCCACCACTGCTAACTTCGCTGCGTTTGCAAGCTTTAGCATAATGCATACACCTCGTCAATTAATGATGAGGCGTATTTTACGCTTATATTACATAGTATGCAATATTTTTAAAAAAACACAAGCGTTTTGTAACAGGGGTGGGAGGGCTGTGGAAAACTATGGAGATTTGCTGGGTTTCTTACCACGAAACGTGGCTTTTATGCGCTCCACAGACCGCATAAGGGCATTCATTTCCCGCTCATTGTGCTCGCTAATTTCACGCAGCCGCTGTTGTAAGCGCCGCTTGCGAGCGGCTGGCGCATCTTTGGGTGCGTGATTGGGCTGGGGCTTTTGCTTCATTCATTAGTGCCTAAAGCCAGTTGGCTGCGGCAGCTTTCCTTGTTTAGCGACTTTGGAGGCAAATCACTGAGTACATTATAGCAGCTGTAATGGTGTTTATGCCTACAGAATTCAGTAGCCATAGGGACATCGAGTTATTTGACCGGAGAATATACTTGCTAAAATAACAATCTTATGATAAAATCTGAAAGCTATTAAAGACGTATTGGTCGGAGCCCTCTTATGAAACACTCAACAGTCCAACTTACGGATGTCATGACGCGCCACGAGAAGCACCGATACAGTGCGCTCATGATCTTGGCTGTAACGTTCCTCATGGTGTTTGCCGGCATATGGTTTAACGCCAAGAATATACCGAATAACTTCCACGGCGGCTGGCACGTTATGGACTTCGTGCTGTTCTTCGTCGTGTCCTACGTGGTCTGGCATCAGATCATGATGGATACAGTCCTCTGGCTGATCGCCCGCGCCATGAAGAACACCATACCCCAGCAACCAGCCTCCGGCCTGAAGGTCGCCTTTATCACGACGTTCGTACCGGGCAGCGAGCCCCTGGAGCTGCTTGAGAACATCCTGCCCGCTATGAAACAGACCGACTACGAACACGACACCTGGCTGCTCGACGAAGGCAATCATCCTGAAGCCAAGCGCCTCTGCAAGCAGTACGGCGTTAGATACTTTACCCGCAAAGGCATTGAGAAATATAACCAACCAACCGGCCATAAATTCGCCACCAAAACTAAAGGCGGCAACCACAATGCCTGGTATGACGCGCACGGCCACATCTATGATGTCGTGGCACAAATTGATACCGACTTTATTCCCCGCCAAGACTTCTTGACTCGTACGCTGGGCTACTTCAATGACCCCGAAATCGCTTTCGTGGGAACGCCGCAGATTTACGGCAACGAAGAAGACTCTGACGTGGCGCGCGGCGCCAGCGAACAGGGATTCACGTTCTATGGCCCAATTCTGCGCGGCCTATCTGGTCGCGGTAGCTGCATGATGCTCGGCGCCAACCATATTGTCAGGGTGTCCGCTTTGAAAGAAATCGGCTACTATGGTGCTCATCTGACCGAAGATCTGCTGACCGGTATGACCATGCACTCGCGTCGATTCAAGAGCGTATACGTCGCTGAGCCGCTGGCTATCGGCGAAGGCCCAAGTACCTGGAAAGACTTCTTTATTCAGCAACGGCGATGGGCACAGGGATGCTTCGACATTCTGTTACATAACAGCGCCAAGCTGACCTCGCGTATGCGGTTTCGCCAACAGGTGTACTACCTCATCATGCAGCAGCATTACTTGAGTGGGGTTACGATCGCAGCCGGTATTATACGTTCCTGTCGCTGTACTTTGTTTTTGGCCTGCAGATTACGTTGGTTTCTCCGTTGCTTTTCTTGGCAACGTATATACCGCTCCTTGTTACTAACCTTGGCATTTCAACCTGGCTCCAGCGCTTTAACGTCCGCCCCGAAAAAGAGAAGGGCTTGCTGTCGTATGGCAAGATGGTCAGCATTGCAGCACAGCCAGTTTACATGATGGCGTTCTTTAGCGCTCTGACTGGTAAAAAATTGACCTTCAAGGTTACGCCAAAGCGTCGGACGCTAGCGGCAAACAGGACGCCCGTTATGCTGTTCGTGCCACACTTTGTACTCGGCACCATCACACTGCTAGACTTCATGCTTGGTATTGAAGTCCACCGTGAATCCCCGATTCTGATGTTCTGGGCGGCTGTAAACACCGCACTCATGTACGGCATTGCGTTCAGTGCAGTTTCCGGTACTCTGCTCGACAGCGTAACTATCCGGTTGCGCCGTAAGTCAGTACCTGAGCCAGCTGAGCTCTAAGTCGCAGCCTGGTAGTAGGGGGTGATCTACGGTAAAGGCCTGAGTGCGTCTGCTAAAGGTTTATACTGAAAGCATGTCCACCACCATCCCTATCCATGACGGCTCCACCGACCCGCCGGATGAACCCGACGAACTAAACGAGCACGTGCAAGATCCGGGCGACCCAGATGGCATAATCGCGGCCGAGCAACGCCAGCATTGGCAGGAAAGCCACCCCGCACTGCAGTCCGCTCCAAGGGCAGCATACCGGCCCAAAAAGCTCTGGCCCAAGATTGTCATTATGGTAGTCGTGCTAGTGGCAGCAGCGTTCGGCTCATATTGGTTCGGCAACCACCAGGCCAGCAAAAAGCAGGCCGCCACGACAGCTTCGTCTTCAACTACGAACCATCAAGCCAACCAAGCGCAAAACCAGCAGACGCAGGCCGCCACCGAAACCAAGCATTACGATTCCAGCACCTACACCCTCGGTTTCGACTATCCCAAAACCTGGACGGTCAGCGACACGTCGGCACGGCTTACGGTGACCTCACCGACTACGCAGCTCACCACCGCCACCGGCTCGAAGGTAAACGGGCGCGTAGTGGTGGCCATACAGAACCCAGTCAGTAGCATCGCCGGCTTTCCAGCTAGTGGCGCCGTTGCCTCGCTGGCAAGCAGCCACCTCACCTACAAACAGCCGTCCAGCGTCCAGCGCGCGCAGACGTATCTAAGCTACCTTGGCTTTCGCATGACCAGCGGCCTTGATGCGCTCTATGTTACCGGCGACAACGGTTACCAACAGGGGCAGTCAGTGCCCATGAGCGACATCGTCAAAGGCAACCCGCTCATCAGCGTCATGTTTGACGCTTGTTCTGACGAAAACTGCACATCACCCAAAACCATTACCATCAACGCCAGCAGTTGGCAGTCCAGCGCCGCCAGCAAAGACGTGACCAACCTGATCGAGTCCATTGTGCTGCAGGGCTAAGCAGAGCACTACACCGCCGGCGCGTTGTCGAGCGCCTGCCACACGTACCAACTGGCCACGCTTTCGTAGGGGTGCCAGCCACGCGCTAGAGCTAGCTCGGTAATTTGCTGCGGGGTCGGGGCCTCCTCAAAACCATACAGTCTGCGGATGCCATTACGTATTCCCAGATCGCCCACCGGCAAGACGTCCGTGCGGCCCATGCAAAACATCAGAAACATGTGCGCCGTCCACACACCGATGCCTTTCACAGCGGTGAGTTCGGTAATTACTTCATCGTTGTTCAGAGTGTCCATATGGTCAAACCGCACGCGCCCATCAGCGACATGTTGGGCCAGGTCAAGCACGTAGGCGGCTTTGGCGCGCGAAAAGCCTAAGCTCCGCAGGGTCTCCACGTCCTTCGAAAGTATCTGCTCCGCCGTCGGGAACACGCCGCCAAATAGCTCGCGGAATCGCTGCTCAATCGCCCGCGCCGCATGCACGCTCAGCTGCTGGCTGATAATGGCGTCCACCAGCTCCTGGTAGTAATCACGGTTCGGTCGGATGGTGCATAGGCCTTTTTCGGCAATAACCGGCCGCAGCACCGCATCGTGTTCGGCTAGGTGCTTGGCCGCTTCCCGCGCCACCACTTCGTTCATATGCTTCACCACAAAATTATCTCATATGTGTCAGCTGGGTGGCGCCGCTGCGGTAGGCGTCGGCTTTAATTTTAAAAGCATACACAAACTGTTAGATTATATATGTGCCACGCAACGAAGCTGATTACCTCGACCCCGCTTTCACTGACCCAAACGGGCTCGGCGGTGAGCAAGCGTTCCAAGGAGTTGAGCCCATGCCGCTGAGCACCTTTATAGATCAGAGCAAGCGTGTCAGTGTAACGGTGGCGGTGCGGGAGGGCTTGGAGGGCGATACATACGGACCACTGAAAGCCGCCCGACTGGCGAATGTGTATGGTGGCGACAAGAGTGCAATACGAGAAAATGCCACGTTAGAAGACCTAGTCACTGCAGCGGATCGCATGGAGGCGGAGCTACCGGACGCCCCAGAAACCGAAGCGATTGGCAGGAGCGCCGCTGCCGCTGCCACACTTGCCTTGGCTATAAGAAGACAGGAAGCGCAGCCGCTCCAGTTGGCAGGTGCGGCTAATGAGGCCGCCCGGCGGCTCCTTGCAAAGTACTCCCAAGACTTTTGGCTGGCTAAAAAAGCGGAGGAACCTTCTCCCCGTGCGGCGGCCGTTGCTGCACCCGGGGAGTCTATTACGGTCAGAGATGCTGAGACTCGGGCCGGAGCTCAGTTTTTACATAAATACGACCGCCCCGATAAAAAGGGAGTCGATGTAACAGTAAGGTATTTGCGTCAACATGGTGCGAAGATTCGTGATAATGGGCGCGACCGTACTGATGCGTATCTGCAGTTTATGGCAGACCCCGGTTATGTTGATGATGGCATTTTGACCGGCAATCCCGACAGTATCGCACGTCAGATCAATCCCCGTATTATCCGGGCTGAGGATGTTCCGGAAAGCTACTTTGCACTCCAGCGTCGGATTGCGCGTAATCAGGGTCAAGGCGACCTAGAGATTACTCCCGCTGCACGCAGCCAGTTTATCGAAGCAATACAAGCCGATCAGCGCGGCAGCCTGGAGCAATGGGCTGAGTACGTAAGCGGAACGGATGCAAACTACCCGGACTGGTTTAAGCAGTATACCTGGAGCTCGATTATGCATCTAGGGAGCTTTGATAAGGAAACGGGTAAGTTTGGACGCCGCGAAGTCGATACCGTAGCTCCGTATCCGGAAATCAACCGCGAGGCTCTCGCTTATGTATATGACATGGTTAAAAAGGCTCACGTCATCGGTGAGCAAATAGACGACACCCAGCTTACCAGACTGCTCAAGGATGGCAGCTTTGGCCAGCTGTACGCGCACGCGATCCAGGAAGCAACGCCCGACTCTCTTGAGAGCAGGCAGGAGATAGCGGGATCGTGGGCTCAATTTAATCAAAGTGACGATCCCCATACGGCTCAACGTCTTGCGGGTAGCTTGCAGGGCCATGGCACCGGCTGGTGTACGGCCGGCGAAAGTAAAGCAGCTGAGCAACTGAGGGACGGGGATTTCTACGTGTACTATAGCCGGAGCGAGGACGGTAAGGACACTATACCGCGCATTGCTGTTCGCATGGATCACGGCCAGGTGGCCGAGGTGCGTGGTGTGCTTCCCAGCCAAGAACTGGAGCCTCGTCTCGTTGATATTGCCCTGGAGAAGATTAGGGGCCTGCCCGGTGGGGAAGCGTACTTCCGTAAGGCCGAGGACATGAGGCGTCTGACTGCCCTAGACGAGCTGTTGGCGAGCAACTCACAGATGGAGCTTAGTAGAGAAGACCTCAAATTTCTCTACGAAATTGACGGTGATATCGAAGGGTTTGGATATCAATCAGACCCTCGTGTATATGAGCTAAAAGAGAAGCGTGGCACGAGAGACTACGCCGAGCTGCGAATCCTAGCAGTAGAGCGCTTGCGTGAGCGTTTCGATGCTGCCGTTGCCGGCTATCGTGCGGTCGCCGACCAGCTAGAGCATGCACCCCATGTCACGGACGAACGGCTCCGCCAGATATTCGATGCCCAGATGGAAGATTGGCAGAGGCGGGGCGTACTGGAGTACGTCGCCGAGTCTTTTATGGGCAAGAACAAAGAGCTGCATACGCCGGTAATAGCACCGAATGTCCTAGCTTCTCATCAACAACTACTCGCCCTGGCTGATAAGTTTCTCGAAGGCCAGCCGCAGGTCGTACATAACGCATCTGAACGCATCTCCCATTCAGATAGAGGAGTACTGTATAGCCAATACACCCCCGAAGAACTATCTGGCAGAGTTGTTGGCGGACCGGTGCGCGTATCTCTTATACCAAATAAAAACGCTTGGGACAACGGACTGTTCTGGTCGTCGGGACCTGCCCAACGTGCGAGGCTGGCCGAAATGCAAAGCGAGCGTCCCAATCTATCCTTTCACGTACCAAGCGTATTGGATGCGGTTACCTATTGGTACACACTGCGGGCTGGTGGCGACAGCCTTACGGGCAACAGACTCGATGAGAAAACCTGGATTCGACACTTTGATCTCGAGCCAAAGGCAGTACACAATAGTGAAGACCAGCGACCCACATCTTGCATCGTATCTCCCGGACGACCCATGTTGTCATGGATGGGAAATACCTTAAATGATGCCCGCGTTGCGGTGAGGTAAATCAGTAATGCTTCGCCACGGAAAGTAGTTGATTTGTAGCGCTTTTGCTATAGTTACAGCAAAGGACAAGCATCATGGCAGAGCTAGACGAACCAAAAGATATCGAACCAGTTAAAGAACCGGAAGATCCCGAAACTGACCACGCGGTCGACGACATCACTCGCAAGGAAGGTGACGATGAGCTAAAGGCGCAAGATACCGCCGCAAAACCAGTTATCATGAAGCAAAACTGGTGGGAGCGGTTCAAGAACTTCCAGGCCAGGTGGTGGGGTGACCCGCGCAAAAAGTGGGGAACCGTCGCCGGCGTTGTAGTGGTTATTGCGGCGCTGTTCGCGGTGCCGATCACGCGCTATGAGCTGGTTGGATTGGTTGTGCACCCGCAAGTAACCGTCCATGTTGTCGACAGCAGGACCAACACGCCGGTGAGCGGTGCTGCAGTGGAGGTAGGGGCGGTGAGGGCCGAAACCGACGGTGACGGCAAAGCCGTGCTACACCCGCGTGCCGGCAGCAAGCACCTGAGCGTGACCAAGAAATACTACGACGATGCCAACCAACGGGTAGTTGTTACCCTCACCCCCAGCAAGAATGTCTTCACTACCAAGCTGACCGCGCTGGGTCGCCAGGTACAGCTTAAGTTGGTCGATAAAATATCCGGCAAGCCGCTCGCGGGCGCCACGGTGAAGGCCGGCGATTCCGCTGCCAAAACCGACAAAAACGGTGTAGCGACGGTTGTGCTGCCCGGCAGTGCGACCATGCAAGAGTCCACTGTAACTTTCAGCGGCTACAATAGCACCAAGGTGACCATAGACGTCAACGCCGAGCTCGCCAAAAACACCTTCAAGATTACGCCTGCGGGCAAGCTCTACTTCCTGAGCAACCTCAGCGGCACTATCGATGTCATCAAAACCAACCTGGATGGCTCCAGCCGCCAAACCGTGCTTGCCGGCACCGGCAAAGAAGATCGCGCTAGCACATCACTCTTAGCCTCGCGCGATTGGAAATACCTGGCGCTGCTTGCTAAGCGCGGCGGCGACAACGCAAGCGTGTATCTCATTGATACCACCAACGGCGATCAGCTCAGCACCGTAGATCAGGGCAACGCCGATTTCTCGCTCGTCGGCTGGAGCGGGGACCGATTTATTTACCAAGTGACCCGTCACGACATTGCCGACTGGCAGTCCAGCCAGGAGGCCCTTAAGAGCTTTGATCCTACCACTGGCCACACACTGCTGCTTGACCAGACGCAAGCTTCCGGCGGTAGTGCGACGAACTACGCAAAGCAGTCATTCGCTACGCCCTATTTGATCGGCAACCAGGTAGTATACGCCAAAAGCTGGCAGGGGTATGGTAACAGCGTGTTGAGCGATAAGCAGTCTGAACTCGACACCATTGGTGCGGACGGCTCTGGCCACCATATACTCAAGAGCTTCGCACCAGATACGCCACCCAGTGGGTTTGGCTATAGCTCTATGACCGTCTCCACCAAGCCCTATGAACCAAGCAGTTTGTATGTACAGTTCCAGAGTGGCGATCAAAACAGCTTCTATGACTATGAAGATGGTAAGGTTACAGCCGATAGTACTATGACCTCGGACACCTTCTATAACACGCCATATCCCACCTACCTGCTGTCCCCTTCGGGTAGTCAGAACTTCTGGGCTGATCAGCGCGACGGCAAAAACCTGCTGAACGTGGGTGACCAGGAGGGCAAGAATGCCAAGCAGCTCGGTACTCTGACCGACTACAACACCTATGGCTGGTACACTGACAACTACCTGTTAGTCAGTAAAAACAGCAGTGAACTGTATGTCATGCCCGCCGCCGGCGGCACACCGTTCAAAATCACCGACTACTACAAACCGGCCATCAACTACCAGGGCTACGGCGGTGGTTACGGCGGCCTGTAGGCACGCTATAATGAGAGCTTGACACGTAAGCCTCCAGGAGGCGTGAGGAGCCTATGAGTATTGTGCCGCTCCTGTCTGGGTACACCCACCATGCCGGTAGCGCCGGACAAGCGTCGGCTGTTCTGCTGCTCGCCTTTTTGGTGACGTTCGCTTGTGCACGGGCGTATACCCGCTTGGCACGGCTGCGCGGTTGGCAGAGCGCTCACATCGCCGGGGTGCATACGCATCACCTGGTGTTCGGGGTGGTCATAGCGTTTCTGGCCGGATCGGTGGAATTCGCGCTCCCGCCCCAAAATGGCACGATGCGTCTGCTACTGGCTAGTCTGTTTGGCTGCGGCGCGGCGCTCACTTTGGACGAATTCGCGCTAGCCGTACACCTGCAGGACGTCTATTGGGAGCAGGAGGGGCGTAAATCGGTTGACGCGGTGGTTATCGCCGCCCTGCTGTTCCTGCTGCTCGCGCTGCATACCTCCCCGCTTGGCCGTGCTGCCAACCTGCCGCCTGCCACGCTAATCCTCGTTGAATTGCTCAACCTCGTATTTGCGTTAGTAGCTGCCCTGAAGGGCAAGATATTCGTTGCTGTTTTCGGAGTATTTATACCAGCCCTGGCAGCGATCGGCGCGCTGCGTCTGGCAGAGCCGAGCTCTATCTGGGCCCGCGACATATACGGGACCAAAAGCGCCAAGTTTAAGCTGGCAGTAAAGCGCTACGAAGCCTATGACCGCGTATGGCAGCCGCGCAAGGAGCGGCTCTGGGATATTGTCGGCGGCAAGACGGGAAGACCAAAGAAGCGATGACCGATCACGAAAAGCGTCTATTCCGTGAAGTGCTGTGGGCGTACTACCATGCGCACGGCCGCCACGACCTGCCGTGGCGGGAGCCGGAGCCGGATGGCAGTTTTGACCCGTACAAAATTATGGTCAGCGAGCTGTTGCTGCAGCAAACACAGGTGTCGCGGGTGATACCAAAGTATAGGGAATTTCTGCGGCAGTTTCCTACGGTAGCAGCCCTGGCGCGTGCCGAACTCGGCGACGTGCTGCGTACCTGGCAGGGCCTGGGCTATAATCGTCGGGCCAAATATTTGCATGAGGCTGCAAAGTTAGTTTATAACTTGAAGCATTTTCCTGACACCCGGGAGGAGCTGGTACGGCTACCCGGCATAGGCGTGGGTACTGCCGGTGCCATCCTGGCCTATGCCTATAACCAACCCGCGCTGTTCGTAGAAACCAATGTCCGCACGGTATTTCTATACCATTTTTTTCCAGAGCGAACCGACGTGAGCGATAGAGAAATACTGGACCTTTTAGAGCAGGTCTTGCTCGAAGAAGCGGGAGACGAGCGGCCCGAGCCGTCGGCTTTGCCGCAGCCGAGCGGGATGAAAAAAACCGCACGCTCGTCTCATTACCGGGAGTTTTACTGGGCGCTCATGGACTACGGCAGCCACCTCAAAGTGACAGTCGGCAACGCCAACAAAGCCAGCAAACACTACACCAAGCAGTCAAGGTTCGACGGATCACGCCGCCAGGTACGTGGTCAAGTCATCCGCTTACTTGGCGGCGGCAGCAAAACTCTCCCCCAGCTACACGGGCTGGTTAGCGACGAGCGCCTCGAAAGTGTACTTGGTGATCTAGTGGCAGAAGGCTTAATACGTGAGCAGGGTAGTACTTACGCTTTATAGCTGGTACAATACGCGCATATGGATGAACAAAAAATGCCCGCGCCTGAACAGGCAGAAAAACCAGTCGATACCACCGCCCCAGCAGAGCCGTCTGCAAGCCCTGCACCAAACCCTCCTGCTGTCGAAACAGCCCCCGCGGCTCCATCTTCGAGCGGTCCCGCAGGAGTGTCGCCAACCCCGCCACCCGCACCCAGCAGTGACACCCAGCCCGCTCCACCTCCTATGCCCGACTCTCAACAGCCTATACCACCTGCTGCTGCCCCCAAACCGGCGGACGGTCCCAAGCCACCGGTGCTAGCTATGGCCGCTGGCCTGGTTGTGATTATCGTGCTGGTAGTTGTGGCGTATCTCGCCTTCTCGCACTCCAAGTAAGCCGTATCGCCTGAAACCTCTCTAGCTCATTGAAAAAACAGGTCAAAAATTGTAAAGTATAGCCGATATGGACAAAGAACGGCTCTCGTGGGAAAGCTCCGGAAAGGAATCGGACTCGAAGTCGGAAGGCGGCAAGGAAGCAGCTCGCCGTTTTCGGAGCATACCGCGTGTAGTCCTAACTGGCGAGGAGCAGAAAACCACACCAAGACCGGAGGGGTCAGAGCGCCCCAAGGCTTCGGTAGTACAGCTTATTGCGCGGCCTGAGCTGTTGGGTCGTCCGCCGGTTGTCGAATTACCGCAGGACGAAACAGAGGCCAAGAAAAAGAAGCGAAAAGGGAAAAAGGGCAAAGAAGTTGTCGTACCCCGGCCAGAAGACCAGCTTGCTCCTGCGATTGAACTTCCCAAAGATACTATTACATCCGACAATGATAAAAAAGAGGATGCCGCAGAAAGCTCGGCTGACGACTACCAGCCGATCGAAATCAAGCTGGAAAAGCCGAAGGGCGCCGACTATGGCGGCGAGGTAATATACCTGCACGATTACGCGGAGCCCAAAGCCACCCAGGAAGCCGAAGGGCCAGCCGAAAAAATGGCCGCCGCTTTTGCGCCGCTCGCCGACGCCTTGCCGTTTCTCCGCCAGCCCGAACAGCAGCCCATGCAAGGCGAAGCGTCAGCGGCGGACGGGCCAAGGCCAGAAGTGGTGCCAGAGCAACGTATGCCTGAAGTCGAACCACCGGCTACCGTACAGCCGGCAGCCGAGTTCGTTCCACTTCCGTCTCTGGGGGGCACTGGCGGCAATGGTGGGAGAAATCTTCCGCCGTCTGGTGGTAACAGAGAAGTGCCGTCGCCCGGCGGAGGCAGTGGCAACGGCGGCGAACAGCCGCCCGAGTTTGGCGGTGTCGCCGGCGTGTCGCCGCAACCCTTATATCAAGAGTGGGATCCGGCGAGGATTTACCGCGAACACATTGAGCGGGAGGCACAGGCCGCTCCGGTTAGTTTTGCTGGCGGCGTGTCGCCGTCCGAGCAAGTCGTTACTAAGCGGGAGCACAATAATGCCCTCTACCGCGCAGAAAAAACTGGCCAAAACCGTGGCGTAGCGGCCGGATTGGTAGCAGGCTGGTGGCTCGGCCGCCGTTTCCTGCGCAAGAAAATGACGCGCGAATTTGCTGCCAAAACCAAAGAACAAGACAAAAAAATAAACCAGACCGAAACCACGCTACATTTTTCCCAAGAAGAGCAGGCCAAGCAACGATCGGAGATTGAGCGGCAACGTCTTGAGCTGAACCGATACCAGGCCGCGGTAAGCTCGCAGCAGGCAGAACGTACGCGCGCCGCTGCTTTAGCTGGAGGAACGCTCTCCAGGGTCGCGGAGCGGCACCCTGGGGCACCTGAGCAACGCGAACGCAGAGAGCAACAGCCGGTGGTTCAGCGTCCGGAGCAAGCGCAAGTACAGCCGAATCGGGTTGCCCTGGAGCCTCAATCCGAAAACCAGGTGGCCGTTCCGCCCGAGCACGTCATACAATCGAGCGCCTGGCATCATATAGAGGTAGATACCCGTACCGGCCGGCCAGTCGAAACGCCTTCGTTCCAGTACGGCCAGGAATACTACCGGGAACGCGCTCAGGAAGCTATGCCGATTGCCCAGCGTAACGCCGCCGCCGGCGAAGTAGCGCTGGTGGCGGCCACGGCCGCTGGTGCGAGTGGCGGTGACGACACTACCGCTGCCAAGCCTTCAGGCTCATCGGGCCAACCGGGAGCGTCGAGTTCGTCGTCTCCGTACATACCAAGTGCAAACACCCAAGGCGCACCGACTCCTCAGCCAGGGCGATCGAGCTCGGGTCCGATCTGGCCGTATCTGGTGGCCCTCGTGGTCATTGTATTGTGTCTGGCCTGGCTACTGCACTAGTCTAGCCGTCAGGAGAACTCGCGGCGTAGCCACTCGTCCAGGCTCCCGCCTCCGCCCGCGCTCAAGCATAGTACTGTGTCGCCCACAGACAAATGCTGCACAATGGCTTCACGCAAGTCCGCGTCCAGCGCGGCTGCTTCGGTTACGGTCCGTGTTTCAGCGCTCAGTAGCAGTTTGAGGTCGTCAGGTGTGAGTAGTTTGAGTGACTGGTCTTCGCGGGCCAGGTAGCTCGGCACGATGTACAGCTGTTTCACTCCATCGAATAGGTCATGCAGCTCGCCCCGGATAAAATGCTGCCGGGTGTTGTGCAGACCTTCGTACACTACTACGACACTATCGCCGGCCACCTCGCGGGCGGTCGCAAGTGCGCCGCGGATTTTGGGTGGCGTATGGGCGTAATCACTATATAGGCCTGGCGCAATTTCTTCAAAGCGGCGCGACACACCCGGAAAGTCATTGAGGTGCGCAACGAGCTCATCGAATGGTCGCCCAACGAGTGACTGCAAAGCACTGGCGACCAGCCAGGCGTTCTGGCGGTTGACGAGGCCCGGCAGCCTGAGGGACGCACCAATGGCCGGATCAGCCTCGTCGAGCACAGTTTGGTTGTCGCCGGGCTCCAGTCCAAGCCGGTCGGCATCTGCTTGCCACAGCACGCTCTGTTTACTCTGTTCCAAGAACTCAAGGAAAGCGGCGTTGTAATCTTCCCGTGTCGGGTAGATGTCGGGGTGGTCCCAGTCCACGCCGGTTATCAGGCTAAGAGTCGGCTCGTAGCTCAAAAAGTTTCGGTCAAACTCATCGCACTCATATACGAAATACTCCGTGCCCGACTCGTACGCGCCCATCTCAGCAAAGCTGCTCTTGGCCGGCAGAATGTAGCCGAACGGTACGCCCAGTTTTTTAAGCAGCCACACAGCCATGGCGGTCGTCGTAGTTTTTCCATGTGTGCCAGCTACGGCAATAAGTTTTAGCTGCTTATCGGCAATGATCTGGTTGAGCAGCTCGTCACGCTTACTGGTTTTTATATCCTGTTCGCGGCAAAATTTAAGCTCCGGTGCGTCAGGGTTTTCGAGCGGCAGGGCAGAAGTGTAGACAAACCAGTCAATCGGATTGGTGTCGTGCACCTTTGCAATTGCCGCCTCGTCCTGCCCGATATGTATATCGGTAATTCCGTGCTGCTTCAGGTGGTCGATGTAGAGACTGTGCTGCTTATCCGACCCCGAGACTTCATAGCCGGCCTGTTTGGCAACGAGCGCCAGCGGTCCGATGCCAGTGCCTCCAATTCCCGAAAAATAGACGTGCATATCCAAAAGTATGCCCTAAGCCACGGCCGCGTACAACCTTGTAACCTTGTATATCCTCCCGGCCTACGTACTCCTAAAAGAGCGGGTACGGTCCAAGGACAGCCAGGAGCAGCAACAGTAGCAGGATGATGACCCCGCCTACGATTTGCTGTCGCGGCTGCTGACACCAGACGTAAAACGTCTTGTACTTCCGGATAATCAAAAGGAGTACATCGTAGAGCATGTAGGCATAGTGTACTATTCAGCCGTAACTATGGGATAGGGGGCACCTGAGGCTTTTCAATCCCCTCAAGTTTGCATAGCATAGCGAACGTTACAAGTACTTTTTAGCCCACCAGTGATACGGTGCGGTAATAAGCAGCCCCAAAGCCGACAGCACCGTAAGTACCAGGCTCCATCCCGCCAGGTCGGGTGACCAGCGGGCGCTCACAAAGTCGAACTCATACAAGCTGGGCGGTACCGGCGCGAGCTGGGCGCCGTGGTCGATTGCGTACTGCTGTATACAGGCAATGACCTCGCTGCCGACGTCCGACTGGCCGTCGCAGTAGTTTTGCGCCGCCTGGTAGAGCACACTATCACCTGCGCTCAGCTGCTGTTCTTTGTTTTGCTGCAGCCGTTCGTAGGTATACTTAAGCTGAATCGGCGGGTGGACGGCATTTGGACCGCTGGTAAGGCTGGAGTTCATGTGGCTGTAGACATACTGCCGAAGTACGCGCAGCCTACCTTCAACGTCGCCATTATTCTTATCTGCTGCATACACGGCATCACGCAGGTGCACCATTTTTTCGTTGTTATGCCGCAAACTCACCAGACTTATCGTGCCAAAAATAAGTACGCCAGCCACAAAGTACCATGGGCTGGCGTGACGATAAATCCGCCACAAGTGGTGCAGATGGCCTTTATCCATTGTACTTACGATTATACATGCCCATTACAAAATACCCCTCTTTCGAGGGGTATTTAAGTGACCCTAAACGGGAACTAGTGGCTGCTAGAGCTGCTGGAGTTCGAAGAAGAGCTATTGCTGCCTGTGCCCTGTGCGGAGGTTGAGCTGTTGCTGGCCTGAGTTTGGCTGCTTACCTGCGAGCAGTCCGGACCCTTCGGGTTTTGTTGTTGGAACTGCTTGATGCTGCTCACTACCTTACCATCGGCGTTCAGGTTTTCCCAGAAGGTGACTTGGTCGCGGTTGATGACCATTTCATCGAGCGGATCGTGGATTTGCTGACAACCGAGCTTCACCAGGGAATAGTTGTTGCTGGTGTTACTGCTGCTCGTGCTGCCCTGAGTCAGGTAGTAGATGTTTGTCATACGGACGTAGCTCTCGTTGAGGCTTTTAACGTTGCCAAAATATACCTGACCATTGTTTAAGAAGACCGCTTGGTACTTGCTCTTGTCAACAAATTTGCTTTCGTCGTCACCGGTGCTGCTGCGTGTAGAGATAAGAATGACCCCCACGAGCAAAACGGCAATACCAACTAGTAACACGAAGCTTAGTATGCGGAGCCATTGTGGAGCCTTACCACCTTTGCTGTTTTTGCTTGAGGCACGCTCCTCTTTGTGCACAGGAGCCACTGGAGCCGGGGCAGGTGCAGCGGGTCGGCTCGCACCAGGTTGGATCGTTTGACGAAAATCCATTACGTTAAAACCACCTTCTTCATTTAGTAACAAGCACAAGTGTAATACATGCGGCCACCGCAAGGCAACCCCCTTACGCTAAAACGTTGTTACTTTGGCGTTAACTAGTTGACAAACAAAATCGCTCCAGAGTATGTTAGGGATACTAGCAACTGTTATAAGGGAGATATGCACCTATGGCATACCAGCACACGAACTCAAAGGGCGTTACCTACTACTTGAACTCTAAGAAAGTCGTCCTTCGCGGTGGCAAAGAGCAAACTATTTACTACTTCAGCAAGGACGAGCGACCTGAAGGATGTGACCTGCCGGCCGGCTTCACTGTGAACGAAAACGATCGCAACGGCTTCCTGACTGTCAAGCGCAGCTCTAATTCTTAAGCTCCGCTCTCAAAGCACCTCCAAGTTAATAACGGGGGTGCTTTTTTTATTTTCTGGGGTGTGCTAGGGTGAAAGAGTATGACAAAATCGGAGCAAATTATCCTAAAAGTAGAAAACCTGCAGAAGTCGTATGGCGGCAAAAAGGCTGTGGACGGCATAAGCTTTGAGGTTAAAAAAGGTGAGATATTTGGTATCCTCGGCCCCAATGGCGCGGGCAAAACCACCACGCTGGAAATGATCGAAACGCTGCGTGAGATTGATGGTGGCACAGCCACTATTGATGGCGTTGATGTCGCCAAAAGGCCGTACGAAATCCGTGGTATGATCGGCGTTCAGCCACAGACGCCCGGTTTCCAGGACAAAACCAAGCTGACCGAACTTATCCAGATGTTCGCTGCCGCCTACGGTGAGCGGGTGAATCCTAAAAAGTTTCTGGACGAAGTGAATTTGGGCGAAAAGGCCGATGCTTATATCGAGAGTTTAAGCGGCGGCCAGAAGCAGCGTTTCAGTATTGTGGCGGCACTCGTACACAACCCCAAAGTGTTCTTTTTAGACGAGCCGACGACCGGATTAGACCCGCAGGCCCGACGTAACTTGTGGGACCTAATTACCGAAGTCCGTGATCGTGGAATTAGCGTAATTTTGACTACTCATTACATGGACGAGGCGGAGATTCTCTGCGACCGGGTGGCTATTATGGACCGCGGCAAAATTATCGCTCTCGATACGCCTAAAGTACTCATCAAACAGTTGCTGGCCAAAGGTTTCAAGAAAGAGCAGCACGTCGAGCAGGCCAATCTCGAGGACGTATTTATTGATATGACTGGGAAAGCGCTGAGGAGTTAACTATGCCAAATGTTATTGTAGCTATCGTTATCGCGTTCATTGCTGCCCGCATCGGTTGGCGGCTATACCGCCGTGGCCACCCAGCGGTGGATAAGCCCGTGAAACCCCTGAAGCCGCTCAGTCCGACGCAGAAAAAATTCTACACCGTCTGGGTATTTTTCGCTGTCAACATCAAGCGGCTGTTCCGCGACCGGCTGGCGCTGTTCTTTACCTTCCTGTTTCCGCTCATCTTCCTGTTTGTGTTCGGGGGCTTAAACAGCGGTAATAAGTCGGTGACATTCAGCGTGGCGATCATCAACGAATCGCACACGCCGTTTGCCAAGCAGTTTGTCCAGCAGCTGGAAAAGCAAAAGGCGCTCAAGGTAGATAAGACGATCACAACTTTCGCTGCCGCCAACGAAAAAATGAGCCGCAGCGAGCTGGACGCGACCATTGAACTGCCCGCCAGCTTCGGCGATGTAAAGCCCGGCACGACGTATCCGAGCGGCCAAGCGGTGGTGCACTACACCAACAACAACCAGAGCGCAGCACAGACGCTTACAACCGTGCTGCAGGCTGAACTCCAAGGGATCAATGTTAGGCTTACGCACAGCGAGCAGCCACTCTCGGTAGTAAGCAAACAGAAAAACGAGCGGAGTTTGAGCGCATTTGACTACACCTTTACCGGTCTGTTGGGCTTCTCCATCCTGGGCGCCGGCATTTTTGGCCCCATCAACATCTTCCCGGAACTCAAGAAGATGGGCATTTTGCGCCGATTGCACACTACGCCCTTACGCGTTTGGCAATATTTCCTGAGCGTGATGTTCGGCAATGCGGTGTCGGGGCTAATGAGCATCGCCGTCATGTTTATCGTGGCAATCGCCTTGTTTCACCTGAAAGTTGTCGGCAACTACTTCGAACTAGGGCTGTTTCTGGTCTTTAGCATCATTCTCATACTCGGGATTGGTTTGGCCATTGGCGGTTGGGCAAGCAATGAACGGCAGGCGGCGCCGCTCGCCAACATCGTGGTGTTCCCTATGATGTTCCTCTCGGGTACATTCTTCCCGCGGTATGTGATGCCGCACTGGCTGCAGAGCATTACGGGCTTTTTGCCGCTGACGCCGGTTATCGACGGCGCGCGGCTCATTGCCACCGAGGGCCAACACTTGACGCAGCTTGGCCCCCAGCTGGGCGTTATGGCCGTCTGGTTGGTTATCGTCTATGCCATCGCCTTCCGTGTCTTCCGTTGGGAGTAATGGCCCCTTTTGTAAAAAGCGCAGCCGGAGTGGTATGGTGTACGTATGGTGCACCACCAAGAACAACCAGACGAAGGTGCCTTATTTGACGTTGAGGTTGTGGGCAATGGCTCGACAGACCCTGGCAATTTTGCTGTCAAAAATAACTTTGTGATGCCTGGCGAAGAGGCGTCTATTGAGCACCCCGAAGAACGGCCGCCCGCACCAGAAGAGATTGCTGTAGCTGCTGCAGTTAGGAGCGCTGTCGTAACCCAGCACCATCGTGATGCTCAGGTTGGCAAGCATTCTCCCCTAGCGCGGACAGGAAACTATGCGGACGATGTACAGCCAGGCGACTTTCTACCCGGCGGCTTCGGGGTAGTGACTGGCAAGAACCTGGACGCGGCACGAACGCACGCCCGTGCACTTGATGCGGCGCGTACCCATAAGCGAACCGCGTAGATGGAGCTGCTTGTTGACCTGCACGTACATTCGCACTATTCGCGTGCAACGAGCCGGAACTGTACAATCGAAGGCTTGTATTTCTGGGGCAAGCTGAAGGGCATCAACGTCATCGGAACCGGGGATTTTACACACCCGGAATGGTTCCAGGAGTTTCGAGACAAACTGACGCCGGTCGAGGGTGGGCTATTTGAGCTTCGGAAAGAAATTGCGGACGAGATCGATAGAACACTACCGGCCAGTGTACGCAGCAACCTGATACGCTTCGTACCGAGCGTGGAGATTGCCACGATCTACAAGAAGGGCGAGCGCGTGCGTAAGCTCCACCAGCTTATTATCATGCCGAGTTTTGAAGCGGTCAGTCGGCTGAATGCGCAGCTGGAACGTGTCGGGAATCTAAAGGCTGATGGTCGTCCGATCTTGGGGCTCGATAGTTATGAATTGCTGCGCTTCGCTCTGGAAGCTGACAAAGATACCCTCTATATTCCGGCGCATATCTGGACGCCCTGGTTCGGGCTGTTTGGCAGCAAGTCCGGGTTCGATACCCTCACCGAAGCTTACGAGGACCTGGCGCCGGAAGTCCATGCTATCGAAACGGGGCTATCGAGCGACCCGGCCATGAACTGGCGACTCAAGCAGCTGGACGGTCTGGCGATCACCAGCAATTCCGACGCCCACAGTCCGCAAAAACTTGGCCGCGAAGCCACTATTGTCAATACCAATCTGACGTATGTCGATGTAATCGGTGCCATCAGAACCAACGACAGGCGGCTCGCGGGCACCATCGAATTTTTCCCGGAAGAGGGCAAGTATCACTACGATGGCCATCGTGCCTGCGGCGTTAAGTTTTCACCCAAAGAAACCAAGGCTCACGATGGTATTTGTCCGGTCTGTCACAAGCCGCTGGTCGTCGGCGTGGATTACCGCGTGGACGAGCTCGCCGACCGGGCAATCGAAGACGAAAAGCCCAGCAAAACCGTCGAATACATCGTGCCCCTCACCGAGGTCGTAGCAGAACTGCACGGCACCAAGTCCACCAGCGGCAAGGCTGTTGTAGCGGAATACGACAAGCTTATTGCAAATCTGGGCGACGAGTTCAGTATTTTGCGTAAGCTACCGCTCGATACAATCCGCGAATATTCACCGCAAGTCGCCTTAGCCGTCGAGCGCATCCGTACCGACAAAGTCCACAAAGAGGCCGGCTACGACGGTGTTTACGGAACTATTAAAGTCTTCAAAGACGCTGCCGAGCGCGCTGAAACGCTCAACCAGCTTTCGCTGCTCTAGGCGTCACGCTTCAGCACAAACCAATAGGTCGCGCCAACTGCCAGTGCTGTCAGGCCGAGGTAAATGCCGGCCTCGATGCGCTGGAAGTCCCAGTAACGGTAGGCGGGCTGGTATTTGGCAAGGTCACGATAGCCCGCTTGGTTGAGACAGTCTTCGACCGAATCACCGGTGGTTTTAGTGCTTGGTCCGACGGATATACTGTCCGGCCCGCTTCTCATTACTTGGGTCTCCTGGATGAATTTCTGGCACTGTGCCGGCATGGTACCCGGGGAAAACGAGCTGAATGTCTTGCCTTCTTTGTCGACAATGTTGCGACTGAGGATCCAGGCGCCCTCAGGAATCTTTGTATCACTTGCTTTTGGTGTCAGTGGCGATGTTATGGTCACGGGGCTCATGTAATGAGGCCGTATCCACTGGGCGAACGACGCCATACACACGACGAATATGCCAAACGTTATAGCAAGACCGACGAGCGTTTTTCGGAACCAGGTGCCGGCTGTAAAGCCGATAGCCGTAAAGAATACTGTGTACGCAACCGGCATAAGTCCTTGGGTTTCAAAGTGTCCCTGTATGAAGCGGAATTGTGTCAGCGCGTCCAGAGTGTGTGACCACCAGGTAGCCAGCGATGTGACTGCAATGCCGTACAGTAGCGCAAACCCTAGAGCCCACGTCAGCTTAACGGTTAGCCATTTGCGGCGCGAGACGCTTTGCGTCCAGGCCAGCTTATCGGTGCCTTCCTCGTACTCGCGCGCAATAAGCGGCGACCCGATGAACAGTCCTACCAGTATGGGTAAGCCAAAGGTGCCTAGAAATACGGTAATTCTAATAAGACCGTCAGTGTGGCTCGTAAACAGGTTGTCCTGCAGGTTGCTGCAGCTCGGTATAGCAGGACTCTGTGCGCAGGTGGCCAGCGCCTGCTGGTAGGTGTCCCAGTAGTGAACGCCTGTCGGTATGATCAGAGCGGCAAATGCGGCCAGCAGTACTCCAAAAATTAGAAATTGTTTGCGGTGCTGCCGCCAGACAAACCAGTTCATTTCTTGCCTCCTTCGTTGGCCTGTCCCATATAGGCCAGGATGATTTCCTCGATATTCGGTTCGTGCTTTTGCCAGTGGGGCGACGGCTTCGCGCCCTTGTTCATACGCACGAGCAAGGTCGACTGTTTGACGGTATGCGTTGCATGGATAACCGTTACGCCTTCGCCTAAGTCATTGCCATGTTCGCGCGGGCCGACCAACAGCTTATGCTCGTTCAGCACGACCTCGATGTCATCGCAGAGTTGCGTCTGGCCCGCGGCTAGCACGATCGCATGGTCGCTGACACGTTCCAGGTCGGCCAGTAGGTGCGAAGACATTACCACGGTCAGCCCGCCTTCGGCGACGGCTTGAGCAAGGGAACTGAGAAAATCGTGCCGGGCCAGCGGATCAAGAGCCGCCACCGGTTCATCCAGCAGCAGGAGCTTCGGTTTTTTGGCAAGCGCGAGCGCCAGGGCAACCTGGGCACGTTGTCCGCCGGAGAGTTTGCCGACCGCTCGGTCGAGCGGAATAGCAAGGCCATCCAAGCGCTTTCGCATAAAGGCCTCGTCAAACCGCTTATTCAGGTGCCTGCCCATTTTGACGTGCTCAGCTGTATCTAAGTTCTTATAGAGTGGAATCTCCTGCGCTAGGTAGCCAACGTCGCTTAAGAAATCCTCGTGCTGCCGAGGTGCTTTACCAAGTACCAAACTCTCGCCGCTGCTAGGCGTGCTCAGGCCGGTCAGAAGTTTGAGCAGCGTAGACTTACCCGCACCGTTTGGCCCTACTAGTGCAGAAACGCTGCCTTCCGGCACGGATATGTTGCAATTCTGGAGCGCCCAGAATGACCCGTACCGTTTTCCGAGATCCTTAGTTTGTATTGCCGTTTTCCCCATGGCTGCCCTTTCTATTGCTTCTTATGTAACGCCACGCGCACTAATGCTTCTATCGCTTCTTCATCCAGCCCGGCCTTGTCGGCTTTGGCGATCCAGCCTGCCAAATCCTGGCTCAGGGCTTCCTGCACCTCCGGCGATGGCCCGGCCGGCCGCTGTTTTACAAAAGTGCCACTGCCAGTGCGGCCCTCTACCAGGCCGAGCATATCGAGCTCGCGGTAGGCCTTGAACACGGTGTTCGGGTTTATCGCCACATGCGCGACAACTTCCTTAACCGTCGGCAGTTGGTCACCCGGCTCCAGAATCCCCACCTGCAGCGCCTGTTTCACTTGCTGCACAATCTGCAGATAGGGCGGCACGCCAGAATGCGTATTGAGCCGGAACGTTATCATAATATCACCATTATACTAGTTTCCTAGTGAAATTATAGGTCCCAGAACTCAGACCTTCGGTCATCGTCCGAACCGAAGGATATAGCACCCAATCCCAAACTACTTGTCTGCTTGGATCACAGAGAGAATGTTGCCCGCAGGGTCCTTGAACCAGGCAATGCTCGGGCCGTTCTTTGGATTATCGCTGCGCATAATCCCTTTGTCGTCCTGTGCGGCTGGCATGTCGGGGTAGCGCTCAAATGCCACGCCTTTGCCAGTGAGCTCGTCCACGGCAACATCGATATCTTCAACCACGAAATTCAAAACGGTAAACGTTGCCGGCTGGTGATCCGGTTTGTCGTATACAAACAATGTGCCGCCACCCGGCAGCTTAAAATTCAGGCCCATAGTTTCATCGGCCAGCTCCAAACCGAGCGTGTTTGTATAAAAATCTTTGGCCTTTGCGGGGTCATTTACCGAAAATCCGCTAAAAACGTCCACTGCTTTCATCGTACTCTCCTTTGTTTATGTGTTCATTATCTCACGGACCCCAGTTTGCGCCAGCCGCCGGCGCGGTTACTGGCGCACACGGCTTTGATGAGATCAACAAACGCACGCTCGTTGAGCGTATCATTCTCATACAATTGAATAGCGCGGGCGGTGGCATTGCCGTGCCCTTGGTTGATGATATGCTCCGGGTCGGGCGCGACGGGATCGTAGATAAAAATATTCACATGATCCTTAGTAGCGAGCAGGGCGCAAACGTTGCCGCTCAGCACAAAATATGGCCGATCGGTGAACTTAATAGTTTCTGCGATGTCTGGCCCTGCTTCATGAATCAGCTGCCGCACATGCTCACATGTCGTCTGCTGCCAGGCGGGCAGCGTAGCGATATAGTCATCGACACGAGAATCTGTCATGCTCACAGCATAGCAGACATACGGGTAACTGCTACTCTACAATAGAAGCATGGATTCCCTGGGCAAACTCAATGAGCAGCAACGGTGGGCCGTCGGATCCAGTAATGGTGCAGTGCTGATTGTAGCTGGGCCAGGAACAGGGAAGACCAAAACGCTCACTGCGCGAATTGCATACTTGCTGGAAAGCGGCGCGAAGCCCAGCGAAATCGTGGCGCTGACGTTTACGAACAAGGCGGCACGCGAGATGCGGGAGCGGCTGTCTGGGCTGCTTGGCAGCGGCGTGCGCCCGTCCAAAATCTGCACCTTTCACGCACTCGGGGCTGATCTATTGAAGCGGGATGGCAATGAGAAACAGTTGGTAAAGCCGGCTGAGCAGCAGGAGATTATTCGGAGCCTGGCACGGCCGCAAGCGTTCAAAAGCCTGAGTGTACGCGAGCTGACGCTCATGATTTCCCGGGCGAAAACCTCGCTCAAAACTCCATTGGATAACGCAACCCAACAGTTGCTTAAGCGGTATGAAGCGGCGCTGGGCGAACGAAACGTCCACGACTTTGACGACTTACTCATCAAGGCCTATGAACTTTTACAAGCCAACGAAACCAAGCGGCCACCTTATAAATATGTACTGGTCGATGAATTTCAGGATACCAGCGACCTGCAGTACGAGTTATTAAAACTGCTAGGCTCCGCTGAAAATATATTCGCCATTGGTGATCCCAACCAGTCAATCTACGCGTTTCGTGGTGCCGGCGCGGAAATGTTTACACGCTTTCGTACTGACTTTCCGCACGCCACAGAAATCGCACTGACCGAAAATTACCGTTCGCGGCCAGAGATTGTTCAGCTTGCTAATGCGATCTTCCCTGAATCTCCGCAGCTTGTTGCGCAGGCAAAAGAGTCAGGCAGTGTGCAAGCGCTGGAAACGCTCCACGAATACAGCGAAGCCGCGTATGTGCTCAGTGAAATTGAGCAGGGAATCGGCGGTAGCACGATGCTGAGCGCTAGCGGCGACGGCGCACACGAGCCGCACGATTACGCGGTACTGTACCGCACACACCAGGCCGGCAAAGCCGTACAAAAAGCGTTCGCCGAAGCGGGCGTGCCCTATCAAATCGCCGGCGAGGGATCGCCGTATGAGCAGCCTGAGGTTCAGGCCGTTATTGCCGGGCTACGGACAGCCGAGAACACCGATAATCTGTCTGTGCACGACCTCGCCAATCAAGTCGCCGAAGCGCTGAGCTTACCGGCTGAAAAACTCACCCAGTTCTTCGGCTCGCTCGTGCAATTTGGCGATGACGTCGCAGCCTGTCTGAAACATATCGATGACATTGCCGAGCAGGAGTTTTACGATCCGACCGTTAACGCTGTGACACTCATGACCATTCATGCTAGTAAAGGTCTGGAGTTCGTGCATGCCTTTTTAGTCGCCACCGAGGAAGGTATCCTGCCCAAAATCACCAAAAAAGATCCAGGCAATATCGACGAAGAAAAGCGCCTATTTTACGTTGCCGCCACGCGTGCCAAAGAAAGTCTGACAATTCTCCATACCAAGACCCGTGCCGGCGAACCGGCAAAACCGTCTCGCTTTGTCACTGAACTGTCTGAAATAGCCGTCCCCTGCACCGCCGACCCCCGTCTCCCAACCTTAGAAAAACGTCTGCAAAAACGCCAACGCAAACGCGCCCAAACCAGTTTGTTCTAGAAGAATAAACATTATATAATAATAGTAAATGAACTACGCCACAGATTTGCCGAGGCCGTTTTTCGTGCTGGCACCGATGGACGACGTAACCGATACGGTTTTTCGTCAAACAGTTGCCGGCTTAGCTGCACCCGACCTATTCTTCACCGAGTTTGTAAATGTCGACGGACTGATGAGCGTCGGCCGCGACAACTTACTTAAAAAGCTCCGTTTCGCTAAAAGCGAGACAAATTTGGTAGCCCAGCTGTGGGGCCTTAAGCCCGAAAACTTCCGCGCTATCGCCGAACAAATCGCCGACGGAACACTGGCCCGCGAGCTCGGCTTGCCCGACGGCTGCAACTTTGCGGGCTTGGACCTCAATATGGGTTGCCCTGCCAAAAGTGAGGTGCAGAATGGTGCCTGTGCGGCGCTCATCCGCCCCGAAAACCGCGAGCTGGCGGGGCAGATTATTGACGCCACACGTGAAGGTCTCCATGGTCGTTTGCCGCTCAGCGTCAAAACGCGCCTTGGCTTTAGCGAAGTTGATATGAGCTGGTTCGAATTCCTGCTGGGACATAACCTTGACATGCTCACCGTGCACGGTCGCACTCGCAAAGAAATGAGCAAGGTGCCGGCACATTGGGATCTCATTGGCGCAGTGGCAAAGATGCGCAACCTGCTCGCGCCACAGACGCTCATTGTCGGCAATGGCGATGTAGAGTCACGCGAGCAGGGCGAAGCGCTGGCCAAACAGTACAAGCTTGACGGCATCATGATCGGCCGCGGCATCTTCCATAACCCGTTCGCCTTCGCAAACCCCCTGCGAGAGGACAACCCTCTCGCATGGGAAAATTGTGGCGAAGCTGCGAGAATCAGCCTGTACAGGCGCCAAATTGAGCTATTTGCGAGTACCTGGCAGCATGGCGAACGCAACATCAAAACCCTGAACAAATTCTGCAAAGTGTACATCAATGGCTTTGACGGCGCCAAAGAACTACGCGAAAAACTTATGCAGGCGCCATCTTCCGAAGAACTGCTACAATTACTCCAATAGGTAAAACTTAAACTCCTATGACAGAGCAGCTTACATCAGCAGAAAGCAAACCGCTGGTCATCGGGTTGCCGGGTTTTGGTGATCGCTCTGACTATGACTCCTACCAGAGCTGGATTTCACATCTGCCTGAAGTCGGTGCAGATAGTGAGGTGCTGGACATATACGGTTTAACTGACGCAACGAGACCGATGGTAAAGGATCGGCATGGTAGTGTCTATTTTTCTAACATTCGGCCCCATCACTACTTCGACGCCATTAGGACGGTTATAGATAGCTACGATCCGACCGAGACCGTATTGTGTGGCTTCGGGTTTGGTGGTCGTGAGGCGATACAAAATGCATTTGCACTCTCCCAGAGGGGTTATCGTATTGCCGGGGCAGTGGCTGTAGCCCCGACCATCTTTTTCGATCAAGTGGAGCCCTATAGCGGCGATTGGGCGCGCAACCCTCCTCGGTCGTCTGATCCAGTTGAACTCCATGACACGACGTTACGGAGGAATCGGCAAGATTTCTCTCAGCACTGGCTCACGTGTATACGTCATCGCTCTATTCAAGATCCGCGCAGACGTGACTCGATTACTTTGCAGGTGGGGACCCAGGCAGCTGTTGAGTATGCGGATCCTTTTCAGAGGTCCTTATTCGGTACCTCTGGAGGGGGGAGCGGCGGGTGGAGGCTGGCGGGACTTAATGAGCTACTTGAGTCCCGGGCCTACGAGCTGCCAACGTTATTCGTTGGCGGCACGTACGACGAAAAAATAAACCCCAAGATAGTACGTGATTTGGCAAACGCAACAAGGTATGCGCCCGCCGAATTTATAGAACTACCAATTTGCCATGACTTCCGGGCTTCCCAAAAAGGAATCGATACCGTCACCGGTACGTTACTGGACAGGATTGGACAGCTATTAACGACTCGCACGGTCCAAAACCGGCGGTCGTACAGGGAACTGCTGTCGATGAGCGTGCCGGTTACCAGGGAGGTCCGCCGGGAAGTAATCGTACTTTCTGGCGCCCGTTCATTGAGTAGCTATGGTCGGTCGGTTATCGAGGCGGCCGCGGAAACGGGCGTGCAGCTTGCTGCTCTGTGTAGTCACGATGCCCGCCCCAGGGATTTCGTGGATGCCATGGAGGCACGCGGCGCGACCGGACTGGTTGTCGACGTGCCGAAGCAATGGTGGCCACCCATGACGGACGGCTTTGCTACGCGCCAGCATCCAGCGGTAGCTGATAGAAGCGGCAATTTAAGCGGGAAGAGGCTCTTTGGTCCGACCCTGCCGGGGGACAGAATATTTTCCGACGACGATATAAAATGGACTGCTGGCCACGTGGGGCGAGCGTTCGGTGCACTCGGAGAATACGAAATTGCCGGCTTCTTACCAATTTTCGCCGACCTTTCCGTGCTGGAGCATGCGGACGCTTTGGCGGGTGGTGAGCCCGAGCCGTCCATCTCTGGCAACTCTCTGGCGGTAGCGGACGAAACCGGGCGCTCATTTTACAATGACCCAGCCTACAACGAAGACTTCAATGGCTATTACCCTAAGATCGAACAAGGAAAGGCTGTACTGCTCGGTACGATCGAGCAAAAGGAATATGACCCGTTTGACTCTCCGGAGCGGGCCGTGCAGCAGGTCTTTGGCGAGGTTATAACAGAAGGTTTGTACTTTTTACTTGGTGCGGGTACATCGTACCGCGAAGTCGGTGAAGATTTTTGGGGATTTATGAAAGGATACTACGGTCGGCAAATTGAAGACACTGCCAAGCGCCTTATGGCGAAACCGGGTGAAGGAGACGAGCAGGTGTCGCGGGCACTTACTTCAATGCGTGCCATGCAAGCACGACTCGAAACGTACACGCCGCACGATTTCTATACGTATATTCAGGACTGGCACGATGACCGAACCGGCCGTTGGCCCGAACAATACGATAAGCTGCCACAAGGCATGACGCTCGCAGAAAGAGCGGCGTACCATGGCCTATCAGCGTATGTAGTAGGTAGCTCCAGGCGACATATTTGACCATCTGGTATACTAAGACTAGTGATCCGATCAGAACACCTTACCAAACACTATCGCAAGAAACTCGCCGTCAACGACCTGAGCTTCAAGGTTGAGACGGGCAAAGTCACTGGCTTTTTGGGCCCCAACGGCGCCGGCAAAAGTACGACTATGCGCCTGATGCTGGGGCTTGATAATGGCAGTGGCAAAACACTGTTTGACGACAAGCCGCTCCACAGCTATGCGCGACCGTCGCAGGTTATTGGCATTCTACTGGAGGCCAAGGCCTTTCACCCCACGCGCACCGCGCGGCAGCACCTGCGAATCCTGGCCGACGCCGGTGGCATACACCTCAAGCGCGTTGATGAAGTCCTGGACGAGGTGGGACTGACGGATGTAGCCAAAAAGGCTCCAGGCAAGTTTAGCCTTGGTATGAGCCAGCGCCTTGGTATCGCCGCTGCCCTGCTCGGCAAGCCTAAGTATCTGATGCTCGACGAGCCGGCCAATGGCCTCGATCCCGAAGGTATTGCTTGGTTGCGTGAATTCCTGAAAAACTATGCCGATCGCGGTAATGGCGTCTTTGTAAGCAGCCACCTGCTGAGCGAAATGTCGCAGATGGCCGACAATGTGGTGGTAATAGGCAGGGGCAAGCTCATTGCCGATACGTCTATGGCTGAGCTCATCAAAAACAGCGGCCACAGCGGCGTGCTGGTGCGTTCGCCCAAGGCGTCGGCGTTGGAACGGGCGTTGCACGGTACCAAGGCTGAGGTCCACAAGGTGCCCGGCGGCTTACGCGTAGCGGGCCTAAGCACCGACGAGATCGGCAAACTAGCGTTCGAGACCGGTGTGCCCGTTTACGAGCTATCGCAGCAGCAGGCCTCGCTGGAGGAAGCGTTCTTAGAGCTGACTGCCGGCAGCGAAGAGTTTGCGACCAAGGAGGTGAAAAAGTAATGTTAGTAGCTTTGAAAGCCGAATTCCGCAAACTGTTCACGGTGCGCTCCACCTATATTCTGACTGGGCTGGCAATACTATTTGTCATCTTCTTCGCTTTTTACATAGAAGGCTATCACTTATCTGGTAAGGACTTACAGAATCCGAACCTGTACAGAGAGGATGTGGTCGGCGCGCTGACCTCGCTGCCAACCGTCTTCGGCGCCATCGTAGCGATTCTGCTCATGACGCACGAGTATCGCTATACGACCATCATGTACACTCTGACGTCATCCAATAGTCGTACCAAAACCCTGACGGCAAAATTTATCGCCGTTTCTGTATACGCGCTCGTATTTACCGCCGTAGTCGGTGTGCTGGCGCCAGCCATGTCGTACCTGGGTGTACATATACACGGTTCGACGTTGGTGCCGCAGACTATTGACTACCACAGCATCATCTGGCGAGGAATATTCAGCGGCTGGTCATATATCATGGCTGCCCTCGCGTTAGCGGTACTCATCCGCAACCAGATAGGTGCCATCGTATCACTGTTCGCTATACCTATAGCCGAGCAGGTGCTGTCGTTGCTGCTTAAAAATAACAGTGCCTATCTGCCGTTTACCGCTCAAGGAGTTGTGCTCAATCCCGCACCGCATGGCTCGACGATCACGCACGGTAGCGCCGCGGTAGTTTTCAGCGTGTATCTTGTAATCGCGTGGATAGTTGCCTGGGTGCTGTTCCTGAAGCGCGACGCTAACTAGACTTGAGAGCCGCGCTTGGATACGGGTATGGTAATAGTTCGAGCCATCGATAGATCACCGAGCGCATGACGTAGGGTCCACTGCCGCCAAGAATAGTCATCGGGCCAGCGTACCTCTGCCGCTAAGTTGCGGCCAGCAAGGCTGCGATGCGCACCGATAGTCATCCCAAAACCCTTTTGGACCTTGTCGGGTGTCTGGGCATATTCACCACCGTCGATGAACTTTGTGGCATCGACGGCACTGACCTTTTCGGCGATGTAGTGGTCTGCGTTAAACCGTGCCTCAATGCCACTTACCGTAGCAACGCGTGCCATCTCGGCGACTTCTAGGAGCGGTCCGGGGTCTTTGCCATTTAGTTGTGCCTCGATTGCGGCCATAGTAAAGCTCTCAGAAACGAGCATTCCCACCGAGGGCCAGGAACGGTCATCGCCTTCTCCGCCCAGCATCGGCCGGCCGTACATGCGCGCTTGCATGCGTCGGACAAAACTATTCTGTTGCTCGTCTTCGACCTCGCTCGGATTGCCGCTCCACTGTGCGTCGGCCTTGCCAACAGATATAAGCACTCCGTTGGGTCGCAGGAGCGCATCGCGCCAAGTGTTGGCGAGCAGGATTGCAGCCTCGTACGGCACGATGCCGCCGACCAGGAGCGGATACGCCTGAGTAGCATGCAATGCCTTTGTCGGTGTGCCATCGCGGAGCAAATCAGCGAACTGGGCGTGGGTATCGTCAATCCGGTGGAAGAAGCGGCGCATGATAACCTCGGACAGCTCTTTGGCTTCTTGGTGGTAGCCGGCCATGCGCATCTGGTGCACCATGTTGGCCTGTAGGAAGGCGGGAGCGATGTCGGTAGTCCTAATGGTGTCCAGATCTTGGTAGTTTGAAAACTCCCAATCGGCAAAATCCTGGGTGCTCTCGCAGCCGGCTTCTACATCCCGCTTTAGCTTGTGAGCTCGTTGCCGGCGTGCCCGGCCGGTCAGGTTACCGACGACACGCAGGATAAGCTCCTCATCTTCGGCAGCTGACTCAGGGCGGACACCTTGCATGAGTCCAGGGCCCATTGGCGTATCACTACCGAATCGGAAGACAATATCGTGTTTCCGTCCCGCGAGCAGCATCTGCCGACCGTACATGGCGCCCCGATCATGGCGTATTTGCTGAAGCTGTTCCCGTCCCCGCATCCAGAATTCAACGTTCTTAGCGAGCGGCTCTCGGTAGTGCGCTACTACTTCATCTCTGTCCTTGCCGTATGCCGATGCAAAGCACTCAATCGCGTACGAAAGAGTGGGTGATTGGCCACGACCCATCGAATCAAAGCCCGGGAAGTTCGGCAGTAGCCCGTCAAGCCTGTTAATGAGGTAGACGCTATTGTCGATGGTATTTTGACTACCCTGCATGTCACCGCGGTGCCGTTTGCCCATAGCGACAATATCGCTGTCGGCAGCGAAGGGGCTGATAAATCTCGTTCCCGGCGCGTCGCTCTTGTTCGGCAACTTTTCATAGCCCGGATGGTCGTTCCAATGCTGCAATACTGTATCGGCAACGTAGTCTGTGTACTCTCCAATTAGTTCGCCTGGATGGGCGTCGCGGACCCGTAACGCCGCTCTGGATGTGTCGACGTTCTTGGCGGAGAAAGCTTCTGGGTGTTGTCCGTTCGCCTCGGCAGCCTGCCAATCAGCGTCCAATTGGTTCCAGGTTCGTCCGCCGGTGGGTATTCCGTTCGCTATCTCAAAGCCGTCGATGCGGCCCCTTGCCTCGTGGTCACGGCGCAGATCTCGCAGGAAAACCGTGCCGCGGCCTGCGCTCATCATGAGCTGAACCGGGTCAACAGCCTCTGCTCCCATGTCCTGGAGCGGTAGCGACTCTAAAGAGTAAGAACCCGCTAAGTCGTACTCAGCATTGCTCACAAAGATCCCTTCTAGGTAGAAATGTCCATAATTTCTTCTTTAGTAGCATAAAAGGGCCGCTCGACGGCCGGTAACTTTCCCGATTAAGTTGCGCAAAGGTTTATTGTAAAAAATCTTACAATATAGCCACAAGTATAAAACTGCGGCTACAGAACACAACTGTTTCTTTATTACAACGAAAAGTAAACGATTACTGGCGTATCTGAGTCGTTAGCCGTACAATGCCGTTATGCTTTTAAAATGGCTGTCACACCTCCTGTCCAGCCTCTTGGTTGCTTCACTCTGTGCCCTTATTATCTCAACGGTGTTAAGCCAGACACTCATGAGTAGCCATTATCTAGAGGGGCAGCTTACCAAAGCTGATGCCTACAACCGTTTGTCAGTGGCGTTGAGCGCTCAAGTTGTCCAGCAATCAGATGCTGCTGCGAACCCGCTTGTTGCCACCGCAGTCAGCAAAATTTTGACGCCCGATGTCCTAAAGCAAAAAATCAACACCGCCATCGACCAACTGTCGCTGTATTATCAGGGCAAGGGCCCGGCGCCTAGTGTCGATTTGAGCGAATTCGCCCCGCAAGTCCAGGCGGCCGGCGTACCGCTGCCGGCGGATAACCAGCTATTTCAGCCCATCAAGCTCGTGCCCGATTCCGGCACCAATAAAACCGTAGCGTACCCGGGGAAAAGCTTTGCGGGTGCACATGCCGCAGCTCTTCTCTCCACCATCATGCTGACGCTGTTGCTCGCGGCGGTATCGTGGCAGCGGCGCCGGTACGGCGCTTTGCCGGGTGTGGCCATCACTGTAGGAGTGTTTGTAGGTGCGTTGGCCTTGATCTTGCGCTCCAGCGTGGGCGCACTCGACCACTATATTAAGTTCAGTACCTCATCAAACGCCTTTGCCCCGCTTGCCCACGATCTGGCCAAAAACATCACAATGGATATAGGGAATCGTTTTGGCATAATCGCCCTCATCTGTCTGGTCGTCGGTATAATTGCGGGCGTTATTGCCGGTCGCCTCCGACCGAGAATTCCTGCCTCGCCCGGCCGCCAAACACCCCGGGGCGCTATAAGCTAAAATCCTGCGCTAAACGCAGGCTATGTATATGCAGATGGTGGGGGTACTTGGATTTGAACCAAGGACCAACAGGTTATGAGCCCGCTGCTCTAACCACTGAGCTATACCCCCGACATGTTGTGGCTAACAGATACGAGTATACCAGAGGCCGCGACGATGGTGTATACTATTAGACGAGAAAATGCTCAATAAAACAAACATCATGCAAAGATTCGATCCGTATACCTCGTATGTATGGACGTATGTGTTGACGCTGCGCGACGTGCGCAATGTGGGCGTGCTAGTATTTACCGTTATCGTACTGCTCATAAGCTGGAGCGGTGTGAAAAGCATCCAAACCAACTATGGCCTCCAAAAGCAAATTGCGCAGCTGACCCAGGAGAACCAAGTACAAAACCTGGAGAACGCCGATCTGGCGCTCCAAAACCAGTACCTCAATACGCCGCAGTACATGGAAATAACCGCCCGGGAAAACCTGGGCCTTGGTGCGCCGGGCGAGACCGAGCTGCTCGTGTCGAATGATGTAGCAGCGGCGTATACGGTGAAGCAACCAGGTACGACCACGGTAGCTTCAGCCGTGCCCAAACAGCCCCTGTGGCAACGCCACTTCGAAGCGTGGATAGACTTTTTCCTCCATCGTGACCCGGCAACGAATTGACAAAACCTACCCCTATTGCTAAAATATAAATAAGATTTTCCTTATTTTCTGACGCCCGGTCACAGAATGGAAAAGAGCAGCCCGACAAAATGTGAACCATTTTGCCGGTGCGATGAGAAGAACCGCTAGGGTTTTCTCACTACCTCGTCGCGGGGTGGAGCAGCGGCAGCTCGCATGGCTCATAACCATGAGGTCGCAGGTTCGAGTCCTGCCCCCGCAACCAGTTTTGAATAACAGATAGAGATTCGCAAAGAAGCGAGTCTCTTTTTAATGTCACCCCTGTAAAGTAGATTCCAGTCTTGCTTGGTCTCTGTTATATTAAGCGCTATGGAAGATTACATTACTAGAACCTTAGCGGCATATGAAGATACTCAAACCTATGAGGCCAGTACTCGAGCTATGGTTCCGGCCTTAGAACTAGATCAGTTTCTTGGCATGCTTAGCGTAGGTGCAGAAGTACTTGATGCTGGTTGTGCGTACGGTAGGGACACTGAATATATTAAGTCAAAAGGGTTTCAAATTAGGGCGATTGATTTATCTCGCCCGCTAATAATTCGCGCAAGAGAGCTTTATCCCGATATTGAGTTTGCCGTTGCTGACGTGCGCAATACAGGATTCGAAGATGCATCCTTCGACGGAATCTGGTGCAATGCTACGCTCCTCCATTTGAAAGATGATGACATCCAAGCGGCATTACGTGAGTTTAATCGAATTCTTAGACCAGGAGGAATTCTGGCCGTTTCTCTGAAGAAAGGTGAAGGTACGCAGGAATTCGTTGAAGGGTTCAGCAGTAAGTCTCAGCGGTTCTTTAATTTCAAAACCCACGAGACATTTGCCAGATTACTAACTGAGTCAGGCCTTCACGAAGAAGCGTGGCACTACTTAAATGAGAGAGATCGTTACGGACAAGACAAGCGTGACTTGGATTGGCTTTATTCATTTTCTAGGAAGCCATCCTAGGTTCTAGTGTTGCTCGGTAGAGCAAACTAATAGGTTATTGCCTCTGAGCAGGCTCTTCCATCGACTCAATTCCGACAAGATGAGGTTCCAATTCGATTCCACTTGGGCAACCAGGAAGAAATAACAGATAGAGATTAACAATTACGCTAGTCTCTCTGGGGTTGTTAACTCTGTAAAGTAAGTTCGCGTCCTGCTTGGTGCCACCACCTCTGTTTGCTACACTGATGCCATGCTAAAAGCAGTCATCATAGACTTTGACGATACCTTGTGCTTAACAGAAGAGGCTTGTTTCGGATTAGAAAACGCCGCCCTCGTTAAGATGGGCTGTGAGCCAATGAGCCGTGCGCTCCATCAGCGAACCTGGGGCCAGCCCTTATTTGACGCAATGCCTGCTCGTTCGCCTGGCGTGGATGTTGAAGCTTTTAAAAACGTCTATGCATCCACGCTTGCGGAATATATAGAGAGTGGAGAGTACGACTCTATACCCCAAGCTAACTATGAGGCGCTCGACCAACTTATTAAACTAGGCAAGCTGCTGCTGATACTTACCTCTCGCACGCACAGCGAGCTAAAACATATGCTAGAACCCGACCACCTCTTAGCCACTCGTATTGAAACCTTTTACTACAAGGACAATACTCAGTTTCACAAGCCCGACCCAAGGGTATTTAAGGAACTTCTTGCGGCGCATGGTCTAAAACCCTCAGAGTGTGTATACGTTGGAGACTCTGTAAGCGATGCGGTAGCTACCAAACAAGCGGGGCTATATTTTATAGCGAGCCTGGAAAGTGGCTTGAGGCGGAAACGAGATTTTAATGGTCATGAAGTTGACCGATTTATCACTACGTTTCCAGAAGTCGTAGATTCAGTAATGAGTCTCGATCCTTAGATTATTTGACGATACCGCTATCGAGCGCAACTTGATAGGATTTCCAAAATTGTGAGTGGAGCGGGGAGGGTAAGGTAGTGCTCTTGAACCAGCCAAGCTCGTCAATCTTATCGGGTTCCCCGATCTTTACCGCAGAGGAGTCGACCTGCACGGCATGCATGATGGCTATCCAGTGGGTTTTAGCGCCCTTGAGCTCTCTGAATGCGTCGTAAACTGTGAGGAATTGAATATCGATCGGTTCCACGCAGAGTTCTTCCTTAATTTCACGCCTTACCGCTTCGTCAATTGACTCGCCGAACTCGATAGCCCCACCGCCAACATCCCAATTGCCGTTCTCATCGCGTGCGCCTGGTCCTCTTCGTTGTAGCAACACGTTTCCTTTGCCGTCATGTATAACAAAGCTTGCCGAGATGCCAATATGATCAATGCCACTGCGGCGGTCCTTCTTCTCGTCTGCGATTTCTACCATGCATACATAATACAGGGTCTAGTGTGGCGCGGTAGAGTAATTCGCCACTAGGGCGTCTCCGTACAACTCCTCCCAT
>JAICKC010000030.1 GCA_025928155.1 Candidatus Saccharimonadota bacterium | reverse complement strand
TCTTTCTGTTTGAGTATGTTCATCTGCACCGTAAGGCTTGCTCGTGCTGCTACGGCATACTCGTAGCGTTTATTGATCTCCCTGCCTATCTTATAAAGTTCAAGCAGGCTATCGAACTGTGTCATCTGCCGGACATAAACCGCGTTGCGGACTTCGATATTTTCCTCGGCGTGTTTTTTGAGGTAATTACTGAACGCATTAATGCTCGGCACGTCTTCCTCTGGGAAGACCTCTAACAGTTTCCTCCGGCACTTGCGTAGGCTATGGCCTTCTTGCCAGACGTTTAGAAAAGCAGTCGTTACGTTCGGCCGGGCTTCAAGCAGGCTCTTATAGCCTTGCCGCCTGATGCGGTGCGCTTTTGCTAGATTGCGACGTGATGTTGCCAATGTTGGCATCTCAAACCCCCAATTCCGTGTAGTGTAGCTGTCCTCTACCAGATTACACTCACTCTCTAAACGTCTATTTGAGCCAGAAAAGCTACCAAACGGAGCCTAGATTGTAACCATATTATAGCTGTTGTAGGCAGTGCTAATGAAACTGTGTAGCTAAATGGTTAGCATTGAACGCCTTATAGAAGCGCTGCACATCCTTCTCCATAAGAAGGTTGTCATTGTAGACTTGCAGCATTTCGAGGCTTCTATGGCGCGTAAACTTTGATACGACCGTAAGTTCGCCTGGCATTGATCGTATGAGCTGGGAGGTGAAGTAATGACGGAAGCCGTGTACCGTCTTTTCGATGTCTAGCTCGGCTAATACACTTTTAATGATAATTCGCAGCCCGCACTCGGTCAGCCGCGTATCGGCACTTGCTATGCTCTTGCTCATAAAGATGTAGTCATCTGGCTTTCGTTTCAGGCTGCGTAGATAGGCTCGGAGGGCTTTGGCCGTCGCAGGGTGCAGATAGACCTTTTCTTTGTCGTCACGCCCTTTGCCAAGCACCATGATAGTTTTATCGGCTAGACGTATATCACTGATTTTTAGTCTGCATACTTCCGATTGGCGTAGCCCTTGAAATAACAGTAGGCAGAGCATCGCACGCTCGCGGAGCTTGTCGGGGTTTGATCTGATCCAATCACATACTTGCGAGGCTTCTTGCTCGGTCAGTCCGTCAACCTTGTGTTTCTTGTTCTGCTCAAAGCACTTAATGTTAACCGTGATGTCACGATCTATCAGTCCGAGGCGATGACACTCTTTTAAGAATATGCGAGCGCACGTCAGGTATTTATTTCGTGTCGATATGCTGTACTGCTCATTGGCAGCCAGGAAGCGCTTGTAGTCCAGTAGCGTATTGAGGTTAAAGCCGTTGCTTTCAACGAATATCGTGAAATGGACAATACGCTGCTTGTATTCTCGTCGGGTATTATCGCGTACATCGAGCGCGTCAAATATGCGCTCGGCATTGAAGTGATAATCCCTAGCCGCGAGGTCTTTCATGATATAAGAGATCTTCAACATTAATGCCACGCTGTACTAATTCGGGGGTGAGTATCGTGCCTCGATGACAGTCTTTTGGTTTACCCTCACTGCACAATAGGGCGATATGCTCACCTAGCTCTGCACGTTCTTTAAGCTCGTCTAGCGTCTTGTCAAAGAACACGTTCGCTCCTAACCCGCCGATATTAGTCCCTCGGAACTCGTAAGCGATGCCGTCATCGGCCAGCAATGCGGCTAGGCGAGTGCCGGAGAATTGAGGCCACCGGCTATATGGCTTCGTACGGCAATCAATGACCGTTTCGATGTGCGCAGACTTTAAGAGTTCCGCAAGGGCGGCATAGCTTTTGTTCGAGTGACCCACCGTCCATATTCTTGCGGTGGGCGTATTCATTACGCTTTAATCCCGTACTTATTGTCTTTGCCGACATAGTCAGCATAAGTCGCACTGGCTTTGATGCGCTTCTTAGTAGCACGGTTGATCTGCGGATACTTCCACGCGTATGTCCATTCGCCGTTAGCAAGCGCCCGCTTTACGTTCGTAAAGACTTCTTCGGATAATCGGTTAGGTTTCATGTATTTAATTATAGCAAAGTTACCTCTGTTATGCAAGATATATTGTGACTTATAGTCCGTAGACTGATATTCTACAAACAGTCATGTTAATTGCATGGCTAGAACAAACGCGCAGCAAAAGCTAGGCAAGGCGATACGAAAACTTCGTACCGACGCTGGATTGTCGCAAGAAAAGCTTGGTGAAATGACCGGACTAGATCGTACATACATCTCTGGCATTGAGCGTGGTGTGCGTAACCCCTCAATCCGCAACATAGAAAGGTTAGCCAACGCCTTAAAGGTCAAGGTAGCCGAGCTGGTCGGCTAAAATAAACTCTTATGACTAACGAACTACCACTCCCTACTTCTGATGAGCTAGCGAGCCTCGTCCCTCACACACAGGGACGCGCTATTTATACTGTGCTATACGCCAATAGGGACAACCCTTTGTCTATTGCGCAAATACGTGAAGCACTCGGTCTTCAAGCTGGGCAGCAAGAACAATTAGGACGCCGTTTGCGTGATCTGCGTAAGGTTTTCGAGGTAGAGTGCGATAATAACAACCTTTATACACTCAAAGGTAAACGAGCAGTACCGCTAGCTCTTGACGGCATTAGTGCCGCAGATAGAGCATGGGTATTACGCGACAAGCGATGCGCACAATGCGGCCGTACCCCCGATGAGGACCATGTAAAACTCCATGTTGATCATAAAATCCCGCAAGCATGGGGTGGCACGAACGACCGCGACAATCTGCAAGCACTCTGCTCTGAATGTAACGAAGGTAAGAAGAACTTATACGCTACTTATGACGACTTTGCCGATGAGATCCAGGCCGCCGCTAACTATGATGAACCCCATAAACGCATTGGAGAGCTTCTTAAAGCATTTAACGGCAAGCCTGTGCCTTCTGACTTAGTTGAAATGGTAGCAAAGGCTAAACAGTATCAAGATGACTGGCAAAAACGGATGCGTGAGCTGCGTGTCTTGGGCTGGCGTTACTCATACACCAAGAAGAAGGACGACAACCGCGTCCGATCTTTCTTTATCCTAGAACATTACGAACCCTGGCCGGAAGGCAATATAGCTTCCGTAATTAGGCAGCAGGAACTTCGGCAGAAACAAGAAAAGCTGCCTGATTAGGCTCGTCTGCATCGTCGTCGATAGCGCTAGCAGTTGCGGATGATACTACCATCGTGAGAGCTTGGAATATAGCCGTGCCTACGGCTGATGCAACGGGAGGCGGAAATGCGTTACCAACCTGCTTGTATGCACTCGTTTTCTTACCCGTAATCTTCCAGGAAGCCGGAAAACCTTGAATTGTAGCAGCCATACGAACTGTTATTCGAGGCAACCCCTCAAAATCGGCGCTTGGCGCTTCGTCAGATACACCCTTGCCGTCTATCCCCATTTTCTCCCAGGCAGCCTTCGCGCGGGTAGGGCCGAGATCTGCGCCACCGTGCTTCTTTGATCCGCCCACTAAGGTAGGCGCTACTTTATCAGCCCTCGCCTTCCACTCATCAGCGTGCTTCCAGCCATTACTCTTCATCTCTTCGTATAAAGCATCACCGACCGTAACTACTGGATAGTCACCTGGTTCAGGCCACTTGAAGTACTCATAGTACTCCGGTTTAAGGGCAACGAGGATTGATCGTGGCCGCAGTTGCGGGACACCAAAATCCGCCGCTTGTAATAAACGCCACTCGGCTTTATAACCCAACTTCTCAAACTTCGCCAATATCTGTTTGCGATAATCATCAAACTTCGGGTCTAGCAGGCCGCGTACGTTCTCCAACATTACAGCTTTGGGGTTTGTTTCCTCGACAAGTCTAAGAGCCGCTGGGAAAAGGTCACGTTCATCCAAGTGGCCTAACTGCTTGCCCGCATGGGAGAATGGCGGGCAAGGCACGCCGCCAGAAACTAAATCAACCTGCTTAAATTGCTTGAAGTCGATCTTATTAACATCTTCTTCGATGATATTCCAATGCGGACGGTTTGCGCGAAGCGTAGCGCAAGCATGAGTGTCGTTTTCGACTAGGGCAATATGATCAAATCCAGCCATTTCAAGGCCAAGTGCCGTGCCGCCCGCACCGGCGCAGATCTCAACTGACCTAAACTTTTTAGCCTTCTTTCCCATATACATCTACCCTTCTTGTGTTCTCTTATTATAAATCAGTCGGCTCTTTTTAAGAAGAGAAAGGGCGGTAAAATTAAATATATGCCAGATATGTATAGCCCTGAAAAACGAAGCGAGATCATGTCTCGTATTCGTGCCAAAGAGACACAAGCAGAAAAGATTGCGTTTAGCTTTTTGCGCAAGAATGGCGTGTACTTTCAGAAGCACTACGCACGGGCCGCCGGTAAGCCTGACATCGCGTTACCTCGTAAAAAGAAGGCAGTATTCATAGATGGCGACTTCTGGCATGGCAAGACTTATGACAAGGTACTACAAAACCGGCCGCCGGGTGATTACTGGATTACGAAGATCAAACGTAACATGGAGCGAGACAAGGAGCAGCGTGATCTCCTAATCGCTAACGGTTGGCAAATCATGGCCGTATGGGAGGAAGACATCAAACGCAAGCGTACACGCGAGGAAACTTTGAGTAGAATTATGGCTTTTCTCTCTGTATGAGGCCTGTAACGGGCTAAAACTGCTGGCATGGGATTAGAGATAGTTTGAGTTTTTAGGAAGCATACGCGGACTTTACGTACGTCTAGGGGTTATAATCGAATTAGATAAATTATGAAATGATATGCCGAACGACACAACTGACCCACCTGAAAACCACCTACCAGAAATCTGGGCAACTGATTACGTAGTCAGCGGCAATCATGCTAGACAGCTTCTCAAAGCATCTGAAAGCTACATAATAAATGAAGCGGACGGCAAAGTTTTTGCAATCACAGATAGTACACGCTACCAGTTATTAAATCCCGGCGTCCCTGCGGAAAACCAAGATCTGACGATTGAGCTTGCGTCGTCGTATCGCATGGGTGATAGCTTAGACCTTGAAAGTGCGCAGATAATAAATGCACCACCCGCCGATGATCCGAATACAGTACTGACAAGTCTTGAAGATAAGTTTCAATACAAAGAAAGTCATGGCAGCCAAAAAGGGCTTCGTCCACCACAGATAGGTGCGCTACATTCAGTAATGGGCTACTGGACGACAGCGGACAAATCACCCGTGACCGTTGTGATGCCAACTGGTACAGGTAAAACCGAAACCATGTTGTCCCTCTTCGCCGCAGCTCGCCCAAAACGGTTACTCATTCTCGTTCCTACGGATGCGCTAAGGAAGCAAATTGGCGACAAGTTCCAAGACTACGGGATATTGAAAGAGCTAGGCGTCATAAATGATAGTGTCATAAACCCAGTTGTTGGCCGTATTGAGCATGGCTTCGACAGTGTTTTGAGCGCGAGAGGTTTTGCACAAGCCTGTAATGTCATCATTGCCACGCCAAGTGCTATCCGGCAATCAGACGACAACGTCTGGCAAGCACTGACTAAGGAATGTTCCCACCTCTTTATCGACGAAGCTCATCACATCAGCGCACCCACTTGGAAGAAAGTTAAAGACGAGTTTATCGGCAAGCCCGTCGTTCAGTTCACGGCAACCCCATTTCGCGAGGACGGCGAAAGGCTTGGCGGTAGACTGATCTATAACTATCCATTACGTGAAGCGCAAAAAGCAGGATACTTCTCGAAGATTAAGTATGTATCGGTCATAGACTTCAATGATATTCACGGTGCAATCGCAGACGAGGCCATAAAGCGCCTCAGAGAGGACTTAGACCAGAACCTAGATCATCAGATGATGGCACGAGTTAAAACGGTGAAAAAGGCCAAAGATCTGCTTGAAGTCTACAAACTAAAAGCTCCTGAACTAAACCCCGTCATCGTTTACGGCAACCAACCCACCGACCAAAAAAAGTCGAGTATGCAGGCGCTCATGAGCAAGCAAAGCAAGATCGTCGTGTGTGTTGATATGCTTGGCGAAGGATTTGATCTGCCGTCGCTTAAAGTCGCCGCGTTACATGAACCTCATCAGAGTTTAGGTATCACACTGCAATTCGTCGGCCGTTTCGCTCGTAGCGGCGGCGATAACATTGGCGAAGCAACGGTCGTTGTAGGCCGTAGTGAACCACAGCACGATACGCGGCTGCGCGACCTATACGCAGAAGATCCTGACTGGAACTCGATACTTAGCGATTTATCTTCGGGAGCCGTGAGCGAGCAAGAAGAACTAAGCGAGTTTGAGCAGGGCTTCAACTACCAGCCAGAGGACATATCGCTCCAAAATATATCACCCAAAATGAGTACGGTCGTATATAAAGTACAAGCGACCGACTGGCATCCCGAACGCCTGCAAGACAAATATAAAGACACGTTAGTAACAGACCCGATCCCGATTAACACCCAAGAAAATGTCGCATGGTTCATCACTAAAAACACCCAGCCTTCTCCCTGGGGTGACGCAAAGTATATGCAGGACACCTTCTATGAGCTATTCGTCTTTTATTTCGACAAGACAAACCACCTTCTATACATCAACTGCTCGACCAATGACGGCGTATATACCGAGCTTGCAAAGCTAGTGTGTGGCGATGCAATCGAGATCGTCAAGAATACTACCGTATACCGCACTATGGCTTCGCTAAAACGCCGAGTACCAACAAACGTGGGAGTGCTGGACACAAGGAACAGGAACGTTAGATTTGAGATGATTTCCGGCCACAATACCGACTACGCCTTTACTGATGCGAACCGGCGCAATAAAACGCAGACCAACATCTTTGCATACGGCTATGATGAAAAAAGCGGTGTAAGGTTGAGTATCGGAGCGTCCGTAAAAGGGCGAATATGGAGCCATCGTGCAGCGGTAAACGTAAAAGCATGGATGAAGTGGTGTGACTTCATCGGATCAAAGCTCACCGATGAAAGCATTGATCCTGACGAAGTAATGCAGGGCTTCATAGTTCCAACACCGATTGACACACGACCGAGCCTAGTGCCTATCGCCGTTGAATGGGCATCAGAGAGTTTTTATACGATCAGCGAAACGGTTACTCTTGAATATCGAGGCCAATCGCTTACTTTCATTGACGCCGAGCCGTCCATCATCAATCACGAAACAACCGGCAACGTCCAATTTGAAATAGCCTTAACCGATCAAGTAAAAGCAAAGTATGAGATCCGCATGGCAAACGGCGAGTTTACCTACGTCGCACTCTCCGGCGAAGCCTTCTTGTCGTACGCTCATCAGCGGGTCGCTCTATCTGAGTACTTGAAGAAACACGGTCTGCAAGTGATCTTCGAGAAAGAAACGATAGTGCAGCCGAACATGATAATGGTACAGCCCAAGACACAGGCTCCTGCCTTTAATCGTGACCGCCTTGAAGTCATTGACTGGCAAGGTATCAACATCAAGAAAGAAAGTCAGGGCGAAGCTCGTGATGCCGATAGCATACAGGCGAAAATGATTGAGCATATTCAGACTATCGAGGACTGGGACATTATTATCGACGATGATGGCACTGGTGAAGTTGCTGACATAGTCGCCATTAAGGTTGTTGGCGATAAGCTCAAAGTGGCGCTCGTCCATTGCAAGTATTCCAGCGGAACAACACCAGGCTCTCGTCTGGGAGATTTATATGAAGTTTGCGGGCAAGCTCAAAAATCAATCGTGCGACGCTTGCACCCAGAGAATATGATGCAAACCCTTATCCGGCGTGAAAAGGATCGCCGCGCGAAGCAACAAAACCACCTGATTAAAGGTACGGATGAGGAACTACAAGACATCTACGAAAAGACCTCTCAACTGCTACCCGACTATACGATTTACATAGCACAGCCAGGTGTTTCTAAGGCAGCCATACGCGACAACATGCTAGAATTACTAGCCGCTACCGAGAGCTATATATCGGACGTTGGTGGACAAACACCTATTCGGGTCATCATAAACGCATAAGGAGTTCAGATGCCAAGCCCAATAATTTCTATTAAAGAAGCGAGAAAGATCATTGGTAGTGATGCGGATAAAATGAGCGACGACGAGCTAGAAGAAGTCATCGGCACACTAGATTTGCTAGCCAAAGATGCATTGGAGCTTGCCCGACGTGAGATCCGCATGAAAAGCGATGCAAAAGATCTAGCAAACTTAATTTACGATATTTATCAGGATAAAAAGCGTCAAGCAAATTGAGTAATGTGCCTCGGTAGTGTTTCCCTTATTCTGGACGCAACAGCACTTACGGTGGCCCTCCAAATAAAATGCCTCAGCTTTGCTGGGGTATTTTATTTGGTTGGTTTGTTGGCGACCGAGAACTCAGAATTTTGCGAAGGAAAATCGGGTTCGGCGTAAGCAAGCCACGCGCAGGAATTGTATACCGAGCATGGCTTGCTGGGGAAGGGCGAAGCCCGCTATCCCACCAGGCCTTCCAATTCTGATTCTAGAAACTCCTCTATCTGAGGAGTTTTTTTATTCCTTAAGTTTAACGACTCATATGAATTCGTATTTTTTATGGGTCTGCAGCTAAACGGCTTGTGGTTATTTTTTTACCATCTATACTTAGATACAAGTGCTAACGAGGAGATGGTATGAGTTTGCGGAAATATGCTGCGACTACAGTAAGACGGCTGGTATGCTTGGTATTTCTATCAACTGTGGCCGCTGGCGCTGTCAGCACATTATGCTCAGGTGTTAGCTATGCGAGTGGATCGTTGGGGGATGTTGGGGTTTGGCAAACCACCACCTCACTACCGGCGCAAATACTTCAAACGGCAAGTGTATCGTACAACAACTATGCTTACGTAATTGGTGGTGCATCGGGCGCAAGCTGGACGGCAACAATCTACTATGCACCGATGAATAGCGATGGCTCGGTCGGGTCGTGGACAACTGCAAGTAGTTCCTTGCCCACGGCTGTGAATAATGAATCTGCCGTTGCCTACAACGGCTACTTATACGTAATGGGTGGTGACAGCGCTTCGGGGCTTCGTTCGTCTGTGTACTATGCGCCACTTAATAGTGATGGCTCGGTCGGAGCTTGGCAAACGGGCAGCAGTTTACCGAGCCCTGTGGCCAACGGTGCTGCGGTTGAGGCAAATGGATATCTCTATATATTTGGAGGAGATGACTCTGGAGTTCTAACCTCGGCTTACTACACCAAAATAAATAGTGATGGTTCGGTCGGAGCTTGGCAAACGGGTAATAGTTTACCGAGTGGCAATAGTTATGCATCTGCCGCTATTTTCAATGGCTACGTATACGTAACTGGCGGTACGGCAAGCGGTGTATTTTACGCGACTCTCAATGCCGATGGTTCGGTCGGCGCTTGGCAAACCGCAGGCAACGCCCCTTCCTTTGATTCCTATCAGCTAGCATCTATTTCTAATGGCTATTTAATTGTGTACGGCGGTCAAAGTGACGGTGCGGTTCAATCGGCTCCACTCAATGCGAATGGGTCAGTTGGAACCTGGACGACTTCGCCTAATTCTATGGATCCTACTTTTCTAAACGCCGGGTTTGAAGCAAATGGTTTCATTTATAGTCTTGCCGGAATAGATCAAAATACTGGCTTGAGAAATACGGTAAATTACGCAGCGCTAAATTATACCAATCAGGCAACAGTACATAATAGCGCAACCAATCAACCCATCCATATCGCGGTTCCACAGGGAGACAACATTAATTGTAGTAGCGCCTCTTCAGAGGCTAGCCAAACCCGGCTTGATAGCAGCTACGCCTATCCGCTTGGCATGGTTAGGTTTTGTTTCACCACCCAAAACTATACAAACAAAGTAAGCCTTGTTTTTGTTACTAATTTAACTGCCGCACAAGTAGTTGCCCGTGATTACAATCCAACGACCGGACGCTACACAACCATACCGGGTGCAACTATCACCCAGACTACTTACAATGGAAGCCCTGCCTTAGCATTGACTTACACCATTACTGATGGCGGAGCCCTTGACGAAGATGGGCTTACGAACCAGTCGATAACGGACCCCGTTGGCTTAGCCATGTCTGTCGCTGTCGCTAGTCCCGCAGCACCGAATACTGGTTTTGGCACGCCATCACAAGCTGATCCAGCGACGATTGTATTGGCAGGATCACTGATTTCAGCTGGAGTTGGGTTCGCACTTCTCCGCCGCCAAAAAGCAGCCAGCGGTAGTAGATCCAGCTAAGCACGCTGGCACATGGGACGCCGCCTACGACTCACCAAACTCAAATAGATGTTATCGTATGCTCGTCTGCTATCGTCAGCAACCTATGGGTGGCGTGTGAATGGGAACAGGAGACGCTGCGCCCACGCGGGAAACCACCAGTTCCATTGACCGAGTAACGCCATCAAGGCCGGAAGCAGTATGGACCGCACAATAATGGCATCCAGCAAAATACCCAGAGCGAGACCGGTGGCGAAAATCTTTACGTCGTTATCGGGCGTGGATGCAAGAGCCACAAACGCGAAGATGAGGATGAGCGCCGCACTGGTAACGAGCCGCCCCGTGCGGGCGAGGCCGTGTACAATTGCCTGCTCGGTCGATTTGGTCTCATCGTACGCTTCCCGCATGCGAGACAAGATGAATACCTCGTAGTCCATCGACAGCCCGAACAGAAACGCAAAGACAATAAGGGGCACAAAGTCGGTGATTGCCCCCGTGGCGGAAACTCCCCAGATTGTCTTCGAGCCGTACCCGTCTTGCCAAATCAGCACGAGTGCGCCGAAAGTGGCACTGACGGATAATAGGTTCAGTAGAACTGCTTTGAGCGCCAATACGAGCGACCTGAAAGCGCGCGCCAGGAGAATGAAGGTGAAGAGAGCGATAACGCTCAGCATAAGGGGGAAGTTGCCGTAGACGGCGTGGACAAAGTCGGCAGTCTGGGCTCCATCACCACCGATACCAGCGCCCGGAGATGCGGCCCGTACTCGACTGAGGGTATCCTGACCAGCCGCGGTACTAGTCTCGTTACGCGGCAACACAGATACTAGAGACTCCGCAGGACTAGTCACTGCATACACCCCGGGCACTTGCTGCAAGCGGGCTGTGGTTACTCTGCTACTTTGCCCAGCTGGCAACAATACCTGAATAGGCGTAATCACGCCGGTAGGCATACCCTCTTTCTGGAGCGTGACAATACCTTGATAGGCAGTGCCGCCGTGCGCAAGCGACGAGGATTGCGGCTCACCAACCTTAATGCCGGTAGCCACAAAAGCTAAGCTCCCCAGGATGACCAACGCGGCAATGGCGGCGATAGCTCGGTGGCGAACAACGCCATTTGCCCAGCGAGCCCATGGACGGCTTTCATGCCCTTCGCGCCGAAGTCTCGGCCAGTCAACACGTGGCCCAATTGTGCTGAGCAAAATCGGCAGTAACGTCAGGCCAGCGAGTACGGACACGGCTGGAATGAGTATACCGCCGATACCGATACTGCGCAGAAACGGTACGGGCAGCACAACCAAAGACACCAGGCCGATAGCTACCGTCCCGCCACTGAACGCAATCGCCCGGCCGGCAGTGGTCATCGTGTTCAGCACGGCGGTCTCGTTATCGTGGCCCTTGGCGCGCTCTTCACGCCAGCGAGTGACAAACAACAGTGAGTAGTCGATGGCCACCCCCAGGCCAACTAGGGCAATCAAATACTGTACATAAAAGCTGACGTCGGTGAGGTAGGTCAAGCCTAAAATGAGCAGGAAGGTAGTGAGGATTGAGGCTGCCGCCACCAGCAGCGGTACCAGCGCCAGAAACGAGGCAAACACAACCAGAAGAACCACGAGCGCTCCGAGCGCTCCGATAAGTACCTCAGCCAATATGCCTATACCACTGCCATTGCTACTACCGCCACTGAGCGCCGGAAGCCCCGTTACCTGGACGGTTGCGCCCGGCAATGCTCGCCGTAATACCGTTGTCTCCTGACTGATTGCCGACGTGTAATCATCCGGCCCATACCCAGACAAATAGACAAGGGCAAATGTAGTGCGGCCATCTTTGCCGATAAAGTCTCGGCTCCCGGTTGAAGGATAAGAGATTACTCGGCTACCCGGCTGCATGCTCGCGAGCTGGACAAAAGCATGAGCAAGCGCCGCCCGCGAGGTTACTGCGGTTTGACCGGCAGGCAAGGTAACAATCGGTACGAGCGGTTGTTGCCCGCCATCCATACCGTAACGCTGCAGGATTTTTTGGTTGGTGAGGTAACCAGGTTGGCCCGGCAGCGAGAATTGCGGCGACAACCTGCCGCTCACATGGCTAACACCCATGAACGCTGCGGCAAGGATCACCAGCCAGCAGATGCCAATTACCAGGCGGTGCTTCAGCACTAGCCGTGCTATGCGTTCCATCAGAACCTCTCCTCACGAGCAACATTCAATGCGACTTCATTCTTCATGCAGCCTCCGTTAGTTTGTAAAATGTTACGCGGTGCGATCATGGCCGGGAGTGCTCCTTTTAGTGTATTCAGCTATTGCAATAGGGACATGTTTAGCATAATATAAGTGTACTTACAATTACAAGAGCAGCCATGAAGATTACGAATGATGGAGTCCAAACCATACCCGGCTTCCTGCTGTGGCAGGCGGCAAAACTCTGGCAACACAAGTTGACGGTGGCTCTCAAGCCGTATGGGTTAACCGCCACACAGTTCGTAGTACTAGCGAACACTGTCAGGCTTAATGCGGTTGAGAGCGAAACTACCCAAATCAAGCTGTCACACGCTACGAAGATTGATGCGATGACCACCTCGCAAGTGTTACTTACGCTTGAACGCAAAGGGCTCGTAAAACGAGCTGCCATTGCGACAAACAAACGGGCATACGCGGTCATCGCAACTCCGGAGGGCACAGAGCTCGCCGAGCAAGCGCTTGGCGTAGTTGCGGCAGTACAACAAGAGTTTTTTACTGGCCTACAAAAGAGCCAGCGACTCGATGCGCTCATAGAAGCATTGCAGCAATTAGTAGTCGAGGCTAGTGAGTGATAAGCCAAGTGATAAGCCACCCCAGCTGAAAGAAATAAGCTCGCCCTTGAAGTTTGGCTGTTGAAACTCAATGGCCCTCCAAGCATAGGTGGTTTACGTTTCTCTATCTAGCAAGCTTTGATTTCCCACGGCTTTCTTGGTTCGGTGGTATACTTAAAGATAAGCATTTTACCGAGGTGAATGGTATGTTGAAGCGGACTATTAGAAAGAATTTACAACTAGTATTGGTAGTAGTTTTTTCGCTCATTCCGGCAGTTGCTGGGCTAACCGGGCAGGCGGCTGCCGGTAGTTCGGGCTGGACAGCTCCTCACTTAACGGACGCGACGACGGTCGACACTATAAGTGCCATATCGTGCGCCAGTAGCAGTTTCTGTGTTGCCGCCGGACTGGATGGCGAAGTACT
>JAICKC010000026.1 GCA_025928155.1 Candidatus Saccharimonadota bacterium | reverse complement strand
TCAGTGAAGCTTCCGGAGGTCGTAAGGTTACCGAGGTTGTTTGACGCAGTACTATTTTGGGTGTACCACATTTTGTTGTCTGGGCCGGTGGTTAGGTACTGAGTGGTGAGCGCTGTGGGTACGGTGTGCTCGGTGATGGTCCCGGACGTCGCACCCACTCCGCTTGGAAAGAAAATCCCTAGAAACGGCACTAATAGCGATACTGCGAATAACAAATAACGACCATGCGAATACGCAGCCTTAACCTTACTACAGAAACCTCGTTTTTCCATACGCCCTCCCGTTAAATTTCTATATACAGTTTACGCTTTGCTGGAGCCTGCGTGCAACAAGTCAATTATTGCAGCAGCTCTAATATTCTTGGTAGTTCTGCATGTCGTGTTCGAGCTTATGATGCATACTCACAAGCATACTACGACGGCCGAGCCAGAAGGCGGGGGGTAGCAGTATGAAGCAGATGACAGCCGGCCACCAGAGCACCTTCGCTGTAGTCGAGGCGGCTCCGCTGCTGCTACTCCCCGTCGTCGCACTGCCCGTGGTCTGGCCGTTCGCGATAGCTACCACCTGCAAAAAGGCGCTTACACCATTGGCATCAGTGACTTTGATGGTCACCTGGTAGATACCGCTCTTGCTGTACACATGCGTCACGTCCACCTCGCCGGCCAGCGCTTGGCTTTTGAGGCTTGGTGTGCCGCCATCGCCCCAGTCAATGCTAAAAGCGTAGGGGCCCGTACCGCCGCTGAGCAGGAGCGGCCAAGTAAGTGTCTGCCCGGGGTTAGCGGCCCGCCGTCCGTAGTTACTGGTGAGCGTTATATAGGTACCGAAGCTCTGGAAATCGGTGCTGTTATAGTTGACGATAACGTGGTTACCCTGAGGGCTAGCTTGGCCTAGGTCGTCGTACTGGATGGTATAGAAGTCGTTCTCACCCGGGAACAGGCTGACCTGGATGCTGAAGCTGCCGTTTTGACAGTCGACGGCACCTACCAGCACGCCGTTGTCGTAAATTTGCACCAGGAGACCGGCGGTACATAGACCGCTGACGGTTATAGGGCTGTTGTTATTGACCGTGGTACCGTTGCCGGGCGTGGAGATAGTAGCCGTAGTGGTGGGCGGCGCCTGGAGTTTGCTGGCTTCAAGGCCAAAGGCGCCTGGGGCAGGCTGGGGCGGAGGGATTTGGTTGATAAAGATGGCGTGGGCCTGCGGCACGAGAATAAGAGTGGTGAACGCCAGAGCAGCGACCAGTGCCAAGCCCAGGAAACGCGTGTGTATTTTTGCCCTCATAGCTTATGTTTATTGTACCTGTTGCCGACTGAATGGCAAATAGCCAGAGAATCGCCCAAAATGTGCCGAGCAGGCAGCTCGCTAGCGTTTGCGACGGATACCGAAACCGGTGCGGTATGTAGTGCCGCGGATGACGCTGGCCAGACGGCGCTTACCCCACACGATGACAACGGTCAGCACAGCAATTACCAGGATAACGGCGAGGATAAACCACCACGGTAAGTACCAGAAGTGCGCGGTAGCATTGATCTCATGGGTTTGGTTGCCGTTTTGGCCGTAGAAAGCGTCAAGGCTGACAGTGTAGCGGCCGGGGAACAAGTGAGGCTTTACGCAGCTAGTGTCGGTAACGTTGGCTGTGCCGCCTAGACTTTGAACCTGCGTCTGCTTGCTTTCTATACAGGTAGTGAAGAGACGTGCTTGTCCCAGAAGTGCTAACGCCTGATTCCCATTCGTCTTACCAATGGTGTTTACCTGACGGCCGAACATGTCCTTGAGCGTAATACTGCCAGAAGGTGATTCGGTAACATTACCGCTATTCTTGAGTAAATAGCCAATCATTTCGGGCGCGCTGGTGGCGATATACACAAACTGGCCCGTGGTACCGTTGTTAGGGCTAGCATAAGCACCCAATTTTTGTAGACCCAGCTTCTCGTTTACTGTACCTGGTACGCTCACAAATACGAGCGATACGCCCGAAGCATTAAGCGCCACGTTGCCACTGTTGCCGCCTGTCGCTTGGTACAGAATGGCGCTATAGTAGCTGCCGGCGCCTTGGTTCTTGGGGATAGAGATACTATAGCTGAACTGGGTAGTCTGACCAGCTGGCACTGTAACGCTATCGGGTAGCTTCATAAATGGCCGGAGAGACCACGGGGTCGGTGGCGCATTCTGGGCCAAGCTTAGTTTAGGCGAACCACCTTGGCCGCCGTACGTAAAGTCTATGACACGGAAAGTTACATGCAGCTCCGCCCTTTCATCCAGATTCCCAACCTGCAACCTATCAGTTACGGTCTGGCCGGGATTTACTACATAGTTTTTGCGCGGCTGTATGCTCAGGCCCGTTGATGATGAGGGGCCACCGGACGACGTCTGGTTAGTAGCAGCTGATACCGGTACGACACTCACAGCCACAAACAGCACCGCCAGCGCACTACTTAAGAAGCTAGTTACCCTCTTCATTGCTCTTTATTTCTCACTCATAGGTTAACTTTAGCAGTATTGTATCATCAAAAGTTACCGATGGCGAAGTACGTGAGCGTTGTGGTATATACACCGGGCTTAATATTGGGTGAGCTGTTCACGATGTAGCTAATGGTAAAGCGCTTACCGATTGCTACCGAGTCTGCGCTCACTAATGTATCGCCATCATTGTATGCAAACTCATTGGGGACATCGTAACTTGGCGAAATCACTGCAGCGCTTCCCGCGCCATCTGGGTCGGCACCCATATTAGGACTGGTGTTTGCCCGCAAATTAATACCAAATTGATTGTTACCCGGCGCGCTGACCGTGGGCACGGTCAGCGCGTTTATTACGTTAGTACCAGCCGCCATGGTTATACCGTTGATACTTACGCTGTATCCATTAATGGCGTTGGTTGCAACGGCCATTTGCGAGGTAGTAGTGAGGGGCTTGCTGGGGTCAAGCGTGCCCAGATCGGTATAGGCCTCCCCTTCGGTGCTTGAACAATCCGGCTCCACCGTGTGATTTATGCAAAACGTAAGATATGGCGGCACCTGTGTTTCAATCTCTATACCCTCCCCGACCTGCGCTAATACTGAGCCAAGATCTATGGTGTCGAGATCGTTTACGCCGATACTGCCGTCAGGCTGCATGTTGGCCGAGCCGGAAGGGCTGGCATAATCTGACAGGCGTATAGCAAATGAGTGTGATGTGTCAGTTGGGTTTACGACGTTATCAAACGTATATGTTACCTGGCTGCCGTCGACCACGACCGCTGGGTTGCGTGTAAGTAGGATGTGGTTGGGCGATTCGGTTTGCAGGGTATAGCCAGTGTCGGGCGCGCTGCCTGACTCGCTATACTGCGCGCCAGACACGTCCAGCCCTGGCGGCGCCACGCACGGATCATACGGAATAGGGTCCATACAAAACAGCATATCTAAGGAACCAACCGCGGTTTGCGTCGTATAGGCCATTGTCACTTTGTAGGTGGTGGCTGCACCAGGCACACTACTATTTATATAGAGACTACGCGGCTCAAAACGGACGACAGCGGTAGCATGCCCGCCAAAAAACAGGCCACAGCACAGCAGCATAATCGCTAGCTGCGCGTAGAGTAACCGTTGTGGCGACAGACGAGCAGCAAGCCACCTAACCTTTTGCATGCCTCTATTGTACTAAACCGTAAGCATAAGTGCTAAGCGGCTCGCTGCGTATTGCCTAGTACTCGGGGGCGGCGAGATAGTTAATTTTGGTGGTGTAGATACCGGCAGCCGTACTACCTGCTACATCTGCTACGTATCGCACTTGCCCCGTAGCACAGTCTACTACTTGGGTGTTTTCTGAAGCGATGAGTACTGGAGTGGTATTAGCGTTATTATTGAACGCGAATTCCGGGCCTGCAGTCGTACCATCCCAGGTCAGGCCAGCTGCGCCGTTGCCACCAAGAGAATAGGCAGCCTGTGCAGCCAGTGGAGCAATCGAAGGTAAGTGCCAGGCTTCAGGGCCCGTATCGTTGGCCTGGTATGCCGTTACGTAACCTGAGTCAAAGTGGTGCGTGTCGTAGTACGACTGGTCGCCAGGATAGGTTATGGAGCTCGTGCCGGTTGGAAAGTCACCGTTCAGCGCCAAGCCGAACTGGTTAACGCCCTTCTTTGGCAGCGTAGCAGTATCATCCGCGGTGCCAATACGATCTATAAAGGAGCCTTCTGTGCTACGCAGGGTATCGCCCGAATAATACACGCTGGCACCATTGGCCGAGTTACTGCTGAGCCTCCACAGTGAGTAAGCGTCATAAGCCTGCGTCGTACTTAGGGAGAATTCTGCACTCGGGTCACCCAAGGCAATAGCGTTGTCTGGCGTGGTGGCGCTAGGCGCCTTGGGCAGGATCGCGTCACAGGGGCCAAATGTTCCCGCAGTGTACGCATAAGGGTCTTCTGTGCCGACCGAGAAGCTCATCGTTTCCAAGACCTTCGTGGTGATCTGAATGCTCTGGCTCATTACGTTGGCTACCGTCACACCACCGTCCATTATCGTAGTGTCGTCCAGGGTAGTTGAATCGCTGAAGTCTTTGATGCGGACGAAGAATGCACCGCTACCGGGGTTAGTGATATAGCCGTTGTTTTGGGCGTAGATGTCGATCTCAATAGCATCACCATGGTCGGCTGGTATAGGCGTACAGGAGTTTGCTACCAGACACTTGAGTGTCAGAAAGTTCTTTTCCGTGGATCCAACGTAAGCGTCGGCATCTGTTGTGTGGGTTGTGGCTATAGTCCACCCAGCCTGCGATACACCTTTCCACTTAATATCCCAGTTATGCGTTCCGTCCATATCGGCGCCATTACCTAGGGTGGCAGTACTACCGCTACCGGGTAACACGATATCCAGTGTAGATTTTTGCGGTGGAGTGGTCGTGAATGCGCCATCACCTGGGTTAGTACAGTTGCCAGCTGGACCAGTGCAGTATTGCAAGGTGAAGGCGTTTATATTCTGACCTGCTGTGTCTTTGTCGGTGTTCGTGTTGAAGGTGAACTCTTCGCTCGTCTTCTGACCGTTCGCACCGCTGCCTGGAGGCGCGTTCGTAGTGTTACCAGCACCATCTGTAAATGCCCAACCTGGGGAGGAACTACTGAGTAGCAAAGTACGGTTAGCGAACTCACTGGTGAAGAATTGATCCGCGCTTACGACCACTGGTATGGTGGTTAGCCAGCTCGTCAAAAAGGCCGCCGCTAGGAGCAAAAGGCTGCTGCGCCGGGTGACGTCTCTTAGTTTGTGCACGAACTTCTCCTTATGTATTTTGAACATGTTTGTATTTATAGATGTTACCTTGCGAATTGTAGCACGCCGTGGCAAATAGCCACAAGCACTTATCCACAACCTCTAGTCCATCGCGAACCAGTCGTATTCCAGCTCGCTGAAGGCGGGTGCAGCGTTGGCTGTGCAGATGCTAAAGCCGGTTTTACTGCGGGTCGTGTAGTACTGAGTTTGCGCCGCAGCCCCGCTACCAGCCGAGATGACAATGCGGGGCGTACCGGCAAATGGCTTGCTAAACGTAATGTCCACAAAACAGCCGGGCTGGGGGCTGCTGCCGGTGTTAATATTCAGTGACCCGCTGGTGTCACTGCCGTTCACGCTTGCACTGCCGCCCCCGCCCAGCGCACCCGAGTGTACCACCCGACTCGGTGAAGGGCCGGTGAAGGCCACATGGTTTGGTACTTGCAGCTGAGCGTTGCCGCTCAGGGTCAGGTTGGTGACGGTAATCTGGCTGGCAACGATACTGCCGCTAAACGATGCCGTCCCGGACACGTCTATGCCGTTTTTGATGGTGACCGCCCCCTGTAAGTTAGTGGATGTCGCCACTTGCAGACTATTGATCTGCGTAGCCGGCAGATTGGCCGTGTTGCTTACCGTAAGGTTTCCGACCGACAGCGGAGCACCCACTTGAATGGTGCCGGCAATATTTAGGTTGCCGCGTATCAGCATTTGGCCGTCTACTACGGCATTACCTTGTATGGTAAGGGTCTGGCCAGTGCTACCTACAGTGGCGTCGGAGTTAGCGAGCTGCTTGAGCGTATCGGGGGTAAGCGTTTGGTTGGCTACCGTCGGGGTTTTCGGGGTTTTGCGGCTGTTTAGGTACATTACGGTCGAGATAACGCCGGCGACCACCGCTATAAAAATGAAGATGAGCAGATACATATTGAACCGCTTGAGGAGTACCTTGAGGCCGCCCGGTTTTTTGACATCTTTACCAGCAGGCGCCTTGCCACTGGCCGGGCTTCCACCGTCAGTCGCATCGATAGTGTCGCCGCCCTCCGGCTTTTCGAGTGCATCGGGCGCAGCAGCTTGCGCGGGTGGCGATGAGCTGTCCCCTTTGGGCGCTTCTGTTGGTTTTTCGTCTGCCATAATGTTGTTTTACGTTTTACATGCGCGGAAATAAGGCATAGTAACGCTTACGTTAATGATACTAAATAAGCCGGTTAGCCGCTAGCGGTTTGTCTTTTGGCTGATTTTTTAGGATAATAAGACTACGGTTATGAGAGACCAAAAGTTCCGAAAATACTCCCGCTGTGGTTATGTGACGGCGCTCGCGCTAGCGCTCATGCTGGGTAGTGGTGGTACTGCTGTGGCCGACACGCCCCAGGCGGCGTCCAGCACCTACTCGGTGAGCGGTGTGCAGATAGGTGGCAACGGCAGTACGCAAAGTGTCTGCTCCGGTGGCCAGTATTGTGCCAGCGAATCGGTGGGCGATATTGTGAATGGTGGCTCCAGCAGCACAAACTACTCAGCGACATCCGGAAGCGAGACTCCCGACCAGCCAGTGCTTGAAGTGTCGGTGACCGGCGGCATCCAAAATATGGGCGTGCTGGACACGACTACGACCGGCACGGCAGCTTTTGGTGTTTCGGTGCTGACATACCTAAGCAACGGTTACACGCTATTTATCAGCGGCGCGGCGCCCAGCCAGGGCAGCCACACCTTGAAGGTGATGGATCCGGACGCCGCACAAAATGCCTGCCCCTGCACTTCGCAGCCGGGCGCCGAGCAGTTCGGCATGAATCTTGCGGACAATTCTGCTCCGGACATTGGGGCGAACGAAGTACAAATACCGAGCAGTGACTTCAGCTTCGGCCACGTCGCCGGCGAGACGTGCAGCGGCCAGCCCTGCACCGGGGCTAGCGGCTTCTCATTCGACCATAACTACAGCCAGCCTGATCTGTTTCTATACAAAGACGGTGACGCCATAGCGGGCAGTAGCGTCAGCTCCGGCGAAACCGACTACACGATATCGATGATAATCAACGTATCGGGAGTGACGCCGGGCGGTAGGTATACCGGCACCTACTCCGCCATCGCCGTGCCTGTGTTTTAGACGTCAACGAAAACGGTGACTTGTTCGGCTTTGACATGCATGAGCGCGCGGGTGATTTTAATGCGCTTAACGTCAAAGGGCGTCTGGATGACTAATTCGCACGGCACGAGCATACAGAGAAAATTATGGTGGTGCGGCAAAATATCGAACGGCCCGGTTTCATTCAGGCCTGATATGCTGTAGCCTTCGCCCTCAAAATATACCTTGAACGGCGCATAGATTTTAATTTTCATGATGAGCTTTTTGCCGTCTTTGCCGTCGGCGGCAGGCGCGTCACTGCCACTGACCGGCACCATTTCGCCGGTGCTGGCATCCTGCCGCATAGCCGGTGCGTCAACGGCTTTGGTATCGGTCTTTTTATCGTCGGCCATACTTGTCACACCTCGCTAGACGAGGATTTCTTCAATACCATTCAGGTTATCTTCCCGGCTATGAAATTCACCCTTCACGCCGGTCATCTTTTCCATGACGTTGAATTGCTGGCTGAAGTACTTGATGAGCTTCTTAGCCTTTTCGTAGTCGTCGCGGTCTTCGGGGCTTAGCTCGGACTCACCAATAATAGCAATGATACCTTTGAGCGAGTTGTATTTCTGCAAAATGGCCATCACGCGGACGCTGAGCATGTAGTGGCGCTCACCGACGATTTCGGGCGTCAGCAGCGAGCTAGAGCTGGCGGTGATATCCACCGCCGGGCGCAGGCCCTGGGCCGCTACGGCACGGCTGAGCACGATAGTGCTGTCCAGCTCGTGCTGGATCATTTGCACGGCCGGGTCAGAAAGGTCGTCGGCCGGCACGTAGATGGTCTGTAATGCCGTGATGGAACCATGGTCGTTACTAGCCAGACGGTCTTGCAGTCCCTTCACGTCAGAAAAGATCGTCGGCTCGTACCCGCCTTCGGCTGGCGTCTGATCGATGATGGTCGACACCTCGTTGCGTGCCTGGATGTAGCGGTACATGTTGTCGGCGAAGAGCAGAATGTCTTTCTTTTGGTCATCGCGGAAGTATTCAGCCAGCGTAATGGCACTGAGGCCGATGAGGGCGCGCTGCACCGGGTTCTCGTTCATCTGCCCGAAGAACATAGCCGTGGTCTTGAGGAGGCCGTTGTCGTCCAGCGTCTTGTACAATTCGTGACCTTCACGAATGCGTTCGCCAATACCGGCGAAGATGGACAGAGCGCCGGAACCCACAGCTACGTTGTTGATCATCTCCATGGTAAGGACGGTCTTGCCCACGCCAGCGCCGCCGATAATGCCGATCTTGCGGCCCTTCACGAAGGGAGTAAAGAAATCGAGCACCTTAATGCCGGTCTCCAGAATTTCGTCCGGACGGTTTTTGAGCGATGTCTCCTGGAAGTTCGGGCTGAAGATTGGCCGCTTGATCATCTTGTCAAGCGTTTCCTGGGACAGCTGCGGTTTGCCGTCGATGGGGCGCGCCATGGCGTCCCACACGCGACCGACCATCTCATCACCGACCGGGATCTCCAGACTGTGGCCAGTACGCGTTACCTGCGCACCCTTCATGATGGTACGGTCACCAGCAATGTTCAGACATGTCACCATGTCACCGTGGTCGATACTACTCACCAGCATCGGCGTCCGCTTCTCGTTCTCAACGATAACGATTTCGTTCAACTCGGGCAGGTCATCGTCAAATTGTACCTTGATGATCAAGTCTTTCAGTATGCGTACAACACCTTTAGCCATGACAAATACTCCTCATGAGGACGTTTCCTGGCGCACTTTCTTAAGGCCCGCCTGCGCTTCCTTGAGGCGCGTGTCAATCAGGGCGCGCTTAGCCCGGCTGTACTGGGTGTGCAGCGCCTTAGCCTCATCAGTTGAGCGCTCCTTGGCAGCGGACATAGCACGAAAGCGGCTGGCCAGCTGCGCGAGACGGCTGTCGTAAATAAACTGGGCGAGCGCCAAACGCATAATGGAACTCTCAATGTGAGCAGCCACGGCATAGGGGCTCGGTTCGAAAATATAAGTATCTTCGGTGATTTTCTCATCATCCTCTTTAGTTTCCAGATGTGCCACCCCAATGTCGGCGGCCCGGCCCATGCGGTTTACCACTTCACCCAGGTCAAGGTCACGGACGTCCTGCGTGGTAAGCGACATATAGTGCTGGTAAAACACACGGGCGCTCCGGTACTTGCGTATCTGCACGACCAGCGGATCGACATTTATGAAGTCCTTTTGCGGCAGATCATAGTATTGGCCGTAGTGGATGTGCGCCATATCGAGTTGCTGAGCGCCATGGCGACCGATGACGATAATGTCGTTTTTCTGCGGGTCGTAATGCTCGCGGAACTTGCGCACCAAGCGTTGGTCGATGTCGCCGCTGAGGCCCCCGGGCGCGGTGATAAGGATGAGTAGTTCCTTTTCGATCGGTTTTTCGCTAGCAGAGCGGCCAAAGTTGAACTCCACATCCACGCGGATCTGTTTGTAGATACCCCAGATTTCAGTGAAGAACTGGTTGCTGACGAGCACCTTCTTCTTGGTCTGCATAATCTTCATGCTCGAGAGGCTTTCAAAAGCGCTGGTGAGGCTGACGATGCTGCGCATCGCCTTTTCTTCGGCTAGGATTTCACGAGGCTGCTTCACTTTTTAGCCTCCTCAGGTTTTTTCTCTTCCCTTTTATCGGGCTTCTGGTGATCTTTGTCGTCCTTCTTGTCTTCTCTTTTATCGTCTTTTTTGTCTTTGTCATCAGGCTTCTTGTCGTCGGCCTTCGAGGCAGCGGCTGGGCTCTCTCCCGAAGGAGCCGCAGCCTTCTTAGCCACAGCTATTACCACCTTGCTCTTGAGGTCGTCACGCAGCACATCGAAGTTGCTCTGGTCGCCTTCTTCTTTAACTTGCGAGCTGTACTCCTTGACGAGCTGTTTCACTTTCTTGATATCAATTTTTTCCTGAGGCGAGGTGTTGAGCACGATATCGAGCAGCAGCTGCTGATCCATCAGGTTATAGCCCTCACCAATATCCTGGTTCATCAGCTGAAAGAGCGCCTTACCCTTATCGTAGTCAGCCTGAGCATCCGGACTCAGTTCGGTACCGAAGTGGGCGTACTCGTCGGCCTGGCGGTAACCGGCCAGTGTTTTGTTAAGCAGCGCCGTCAAGGCCTTTTGGCGTTTGTTCTGACCGACACCGCCCACGCGGGTTACCGACAGACCGGTGCTGATGGCAGGACGCATAGTCTCCTTAAATATGGCTGAGTCTAATATCCACTGACCGTCAGTAATGGACATGATGTTAGTAGGTAGGTAAGCGGTAATATCGCCGGCTGGCGCGTAGACAACTGGGATGACCGTCTGGGCGGCGTGGTTCACGTTGAGTTTGCCAGCGCGCTCGAGCAGTGACGAGTGAGTGTAGAACATGTCACCTGGGTAGCTGTCACGACCAGGGGAGATACCGGATATCAAGGACATTTCGCGGTAGGCCTGCGCGTGGCTTGTCAGGTCATCGTAAATAATTAGCGTATCCATGTTGCAGGCCTGCCACAAGTATTCGCCATATGCCGCGCCAATGTACGGCGCCAGATAGGTGGCAATGAGTGATTCGAACATATTTGTCACGATTACGATGGCTTTGCCCATAGCGTCGTTAGCCAATAGGCGATCGACCAGCTGCGCCACGTCGCGCTGACGCTTGGCGATCAGCACGTATATCACCGTTATATCAGTGTTCTTCTGGTTGATGGCAATCTGCGTCGTCAGCGCCGTTTTACCAACTTTGCCGTCTCCCAGGAGTGCCATACGCTGGCCGCGTACTATTGAGAAGGTAATGTCCAATATAGTAACACCCGTTTCGAGCTGCTTATCTACCAGTTCACGTTCGTAAAGCATCGGAGCGCTATGAAACACTTCCCATACACCATCGGGCTCTATCGGCCCCTTGCCATCGATCGGGTCGCCGAATGCATTGATAATGCGACCAATGAAATTCTTACCTACCTTGGTCAGCAACTGTTCATGCTGTATCACACACACTATGCCGATACGCAGTTTAGTGGTGTCCAGCTTCATCACGATCACATAGTCTTCATAAATGTGGTGTACGTAGCCACGGCTGCCGTCTTCGAAGCGTACTAGGGCGTGCACGTTAGTGGGCTGCAAACCGCGCACCTTAATCATGAAGCTGTCGATACCGATAATCTCGCCAACCGGATTGCCCTTGTTGACGAGGTCGGTGAACAGTTTATCCTGCCCAGAGTTCACTGTGCAGCTCCTTGGGCCTGTTCCTCAGGTGTCGGCCGTACAGCCTGCTTGGAGAGCAGCTCATCTAGTGAGGCCGCGATGGTGCTGCGCCTGTCCTGGAGTCGCTGGCGCAAAGAAAAATCATACACGTGGTTGGGGGTACGGATGTACACGCCACCCACCAGCGCTGGTTGCATACCGACTTGCAGTAATGTCTGCGGGTGCAGGTTTTCGCGGCACCAAGCCGCCAGCCTCGTCATACTAGCAGGGTCAACATCCCGCGCGAAGGTCATCTGGACAACCGGTGCGTGGTCTTTCAGGTGGCGCATGCGCTCACGCAGCGCCATACGAGCTTTGTCGCTGGCCAGGTCAATCTTGTTAACCTCCACAAACTCGTTAAGAGCACGGCTCATGGCCGGCAACAGATAGCTTACCGGCTGGCCGGCGGCCCGCGCTTTTTGTGCCTCCAAGTCATTATCAACACGCTCCAGCTCCAGCATTACGCGCGAAAAATCGGCCCTCGTTGCAACGGCCGGTGGTATCACGAACTTAGCGTCCGTTTCGTTCACAGGCGCATGTCCTCCGACATCTGGCCTTTGTTGGCTTCCATTTCACGCAAAATACCTGGCAACTGGGATTTCACATCAAACGAGTTACCCAACGCTTCCACCAAATAGTGCTCGATGACTTCGGCCATATTGTTCTCGTACGTCTTGATAAGGTTTTCTTCGCGGGCGTTGACGTGTGCCTGCAATGCCTCTTCAAGCGCCCGACGCTGGTCTTCGGCTTCCTGGGCCGTCTTCTGCAGCGTGCCCAGCGTAAGTTCCTGGGCCTCTTTCATGGCTTTGGCGTAGGCGGCAAACTCGCTGTCCAGCTTGGCCGAAATCTGCTGCTTCATGTAGTCGTTCAGCTGCGAGATGGTCATGTCCAGGTCTTGCTTTAAGAACATGGCGTTCTCGTCCACGATCTTCTCGAAGCGTAGGCGGCCGCGGTTGCGCAACTCCTCGCGGAACTCTTTGTTAAAGAGGTGGTTTACATCCTCTTCGGCAGCAGTGTCGTAGGCTTTGTCCAGGTCATTGACAGACGATTTTTGGCCCCCTTTGCCAGTGCCGCCGCCCTGCAGGTCACTCAGTTTTATAACAACCCAGATAAAGCCAAAAAAGACGGCCACGAGCGCTGCAAGGATGAAAGCCAGCCACCAGATTGTCATTTGTTTTCGCCCATCCCCTTTATGCTTATAGCTTCAGTAGTAAATATACCGCAAATAAGCCAATAATTAAAATAATGAAGCCTGTTATGATAACCTCGGCTAGGCCGCGGAAGATCGACTTTTTGCTCAAAGGGTTACGGCCGATGGCTGTAACTGCGCTACGCACGCCGGCGTACAGCACTACCAGAGCCACAATAATGGTCAACCCTGTTACCGCGATACTGATATACATACGCAGCGGGCTCACCTGTTTCCGGGCGATTTCCTGGCCGACCTTTTGCAGCCACGAGGGCAGGTTGGTTTTGGTGCTGAGCACATTCGGGTTCGGCTTAATGTCTATCGCCACCGACAGCAGTCCGATGTTAGCCGTGCCGGCTGACGACCCATTGGTATCTTTAAGCGGCACGTTGCCGAGCACATTCGTTTTACCGTCGAAGTTACCAGCGGCGCGGCCCAGCACCATACTCTGTTGGTCTTTGGTACCCGCTTTCATGGCTATGCCGTCCACGGCCGAAAGGGTCACGTAATCGCCCGATTTAATCACCCCGTTCTGATTGCTGACTAGCACCTGGTAGGTTCCGCTGGTGGCTACATATACTTCATTTGGCAGGTCACTTTCCACGGTGAGGGACAATTGGCCGCGGTCCACGGTTACGCCGTACATGCCCTGCATGTTCTTGTCACTCGCCGCAATCACTTTGCTGCTGCTCGTTTTGTCGAGCTGCACCACGGTGCCGTCTTGCAGATTGCCGCCGCTGCCGTAGCCCTGCAAATTGCCGGGGCTGGTCGGCTTAACGGTGCTCGAAGTTTTGGAGCTGGAGTTGGAGTTGTTCGAGGCTGCTGTAGCCCTGCCGGCAAAGCCCACCAACAGCAACAGGCAGAAGACTGCATGCAGGGAGGTTCTAGCCAGCTTCATCGGTGTCTCTGTTTCTTTACAGCGTTAGTGCTTGTGTTTGTATGGTAGAAGTATACCGCATTCCCCCGCCTCTGTCACTTCGTCGGGAAACACCCCGACCCACGCGCATTTGGTGTAAGATACCACCATGCCGAATGAATCAACCCCAAGCGACTGTCCGTTTTGTAGAAGCAATCAACTCCTCAGGGGTACTGTACTGGCTGAGAACCAGGGAGCCTATCTTATGGAGAACGTACAGTTCCCCGGGAATTACTTGATCATCCCCGATGCCCATGTTGAGTCGCCGCTCGATCTCAATGACACCTGGTGGGCGGACGTAAAGGCGCTGCTGCCCAAGCTTCCTTTGCCGCTCACCGACTATAACCTATCATTCAATATTGGTACGCAGGCAGGCCAGACTATTAAACATTTGCATTTGTGGGTGATCCCCCGCAAACCGGACGAGCAAGCCTCCGGCAAAGGCTTGATCACGCTCATAAACTACCACAATGAATACGAAAAGTAAGAGGTATTGCTTGTCTATCGCTTAAGATCCGAACACTCGTTCAGAGCTTGAGCAATATCTCCATCTAGGAACCAAAATTCTGGTTTTCGACCAGATGGAGAAGTTGCCTATTGTCCGTGACCCGTGAGGTCGACACTAGCATTGAAGACGATCAGATCGAGACCGGGCCCGCAGTTCACGAGTCTGCACCAGCATCTCGGCTCTGACCGCCGCCTAAAGGTTAGGCGCCGAGTTACTGACGCTTGTAGGCGTCGGCCTTGAGCTTAGCTCCTTTCAGGAGCTCTAGTTCCCCCTTCCAGTGTTGGATTCTCGCTGCGATTACTTCCGCCGGTTCATCCCTATCGGACAGTGCAGCCAGATCGGCCACCATGTCGTCAGCGAAGGTATACCATCGGTCATACATGCGCCGCAGCAGCATGAGTCCCATACCGCTGTGCGGTACTCCGTCTACGGCGCCAACCGTCACGATGTGAAGGTGGCCCTTGAGGGTGACTCCCGCTGCCGCGCCGCCAATGTTGGCTGCGAGGTTACTGTCAGAGGTCTCTTCCTCTGGGTCGAAGCCAAGCGCATTGCGGATGACGCGATCCATCTCGATAAGCTCTCCTCCGGCCGCCACAGGCATCCGACTGAGCGTCGGGATGTGGAGTTTCGGGTTCGCGCTTGCGAACACGAGGTTGCCGTCGGACTCACCATTGTCGGTGTATCCGATGGCGTACCACCACCTTCTTTCGTCGAGTATGCGCGTACCCCTCAGGAATCCCTCTCGGCGATTCCAGTCAAGAACGCAGCCAGCCGGCTTGACAGCGGACGGATTGGACGTGCGGCTCATAATGAGCCCCCTCTCACGGGTGTCTTGGACAAAGACTGTATAATTATAACACTTTTTGTACGATTAGGATAAGTATTGTACTGTATACAATATCGTCTCTACTTTGACAGTAACACCAGGGTATCTACCAGGGTACGGACCGCTGCTTCTGTCGTTTCGCGACCCATAGTGAGGCGCAAGGAGGCTCGAGCGTCGGCGTCGCTACCGCCCATGGCACGCAGCACATGACTCGATTCCTCATCGCTTGCGCTACACGCTGAGCCGGCAGCCGCCAAGATGCCACGTTCGTCCAGCTCAACGAGTAGACGTTCGTTGTCCTGGCCGGATAGCGTCAGGTGGATG
>JAICKC010000010.1 GCA_025928155.1 Candidatus Saccharimonadota bacterium | reverse complement strand
TGATCCGACATATCAACAGTGCGTAGAATGTTCACAATCGCTTCACTCTCTTCTTTCCGTGGTACACCGAACATGGTAGCGAAGTACCGAAGATTTTCCTGAACGGTGAGGTCATCGTATACTGACACCTCCTGGGTCATGTAACTCATCTGTGAGCGCAGTGTTGCTGATCCAGCCGGCATGCCGTTGATCGTTATGCTGCCACCTGACAATCTTTGCCTCCCGACGATACTTCGGATTAGTGTTGTTTTTCCCGCTCCCGACGGACCAATGAAGCCGACCACCTTACCTGCCGGTAAGTCGACGCTCACATGTTTCAGCGCGTGGTAGTAGCCGCCGAGTACGACGGAGACATTTTTTACCTGGATAGCTGAATCATTCATAAAACCTCCTTTTAACTAACGTTTAGATCACCGGTCAAATATCTTTGTAAGGTAGGCGCAATGTAGGCGATAAGCTCTTTAGGGGGCAGCGAGGCCAGAGGCTCGACTTTGAGAATGTAGCGGGTCATCACCATGCCGACAAGTTGTGATTGCGCAAGCGTCGCCCGTAACTCAGCATGATCGAGCGCAGATTCCTTAAAAGCCTTCAATATCGGCCGAACCATTATCCTTTTTAAGAGAACCGCAGCGCCGGGAATACGTATAGCGGCCTTAAGAACGTTGACCACTATATGGTTCGTGGATTTTGCATCAAGCATACTTACGAAAAGTGTCGCCATCCTCAAGCCAAGCGTTTCCGGATTACCATTTGCTAGTTCTTTAGCAATTTTATGTGGCATCCGCTGCGGCGGCGTCATAACCGCAATAAACAACTCTTGCTTGCTATCAAAGTAGTGTAGAACTAGAGCGGGATCAACACCGGCCTGCCTCGCAATAGCTCTGATTGTCGTGTGGTCGAAGCCTTCTTTGGCGAACAATGCTTCTGCGGCAACAATAATTTTGGCCTTCGTCTTATTTTGGCCTGGCCGTCTGCCCGGCCTTGTAGCAGTCTCATCCATTATTCATAAGCATAGTCTGGATCGCTTAATAATTCAACAACGTTGAAATTGTAAAGAATAGGAACTACTTGTACCCAAGAAGCAGGCGCCCTTTGAAGACCTGGACGAGATGGTTCAGTCATTACAAAGGGTGTTCAAAAGAAAGTCTCTCAAGGACACCACTTTGTAAAGCAGTACGCATGCGATAGAGTTATGGCATGACAAAACGGGCAGTAATAGGAGTGGATGTAGGCGGCACCACTGTTGATGCAGCCGTAGTATTGAAAAATGGCAAGCTCGTTGGTGAAGCAGTTGAGACGAGCAGCCCATCGGCCGGGACAGAAGATGAGATAGTCGAGGGGCTTGTAAAAGTCATCGAAGCAGCACGTGCCCAAACTAGTGACTGCGAAGTGGAGGCCTGCTCAATTGCCATGCCCGCTCCCTTTGACTACGAAGCCGGCATCTCGCACATGGTGCACAAATTTCAGGCTGTCCATGGCATCAAGCTGGGTAAACTCCTACAGGCTCGAACCGGCCTGTCAACTTACTTTATAAATGACGCAGGTGCCTTTGGATTGGGTGTAGGGTGGCTACAATTGTCAGGTATCGAGCGCTTTGTAGCGCTTACCATCGGCACCGGCCTAGGCGGCAGCTTCATTGAAGATGGTAAGAATGTCGAGCAGGATACACGCATACCACTGGGCGGGGAAGTGTGGGATTTGCCATACAAAGATGGAATTCTAGAGGATTACGTGTCGGCACGGGCTGTGGTGGCGGCATACGCTACACCCAAGCCAGACGAGCAACGTAGCGCTCAAAGCATCGCCTACTTAGCGCTGCAAGGTGACCCGGAGGCAACCAAAGCATATGAGACAATGGGTATGGAGCTCGGCCGTGGTCTGGCAGCAGTGCTTGCACACTTTGCGCCCGAGAAAATCATTATTGGCGGCAAAGTGGGGCTGTCTCTGAAGTTATTCCAACCTGCACTGCAGCAAGCCCTCACCGACGCTGGACTACCGCGTATAGAAATACTTCAGGCACGGGAAGGTAACCTAGCTATTTGGGGGGCCGCCCGCCACGCCTTTGACTCGTTGGATCCTAAAGTGAGTAAATTTGACAGAGCTAGCTAAACATTTGTAGAATATCAGTCATGTTCATACGATCTAATCAGCACCATGTACATACGTCGCCGGAGCCTGTCGGTTAGTTTGCTCTTCTCTTAGAACTTCAAAACGCCGGATACGCTCCGGCGTTTTTTACAGCCCTAATCGGAATAACTACTAAAGGAACATTTACAATGATATTCACTCAAGAAACAATGGAACGATATAACGCCGCCGAGATGGTATTATTGCCAAAAGGCGACAACCGAGATCCAGTGACAGATCTCTTGGCAGCAAACGGCTTAGACGTGCCGACATTCGCTGGAAGATCACTTCATTGCCCAAGACGACAGTAAAACGTATGTCCGGCTGCGCGACAAAGACATTCCGGCCGCATTAACGAGGCCTGACCGTATTGGTTTCATCGGCTCGGATACTTTCGACGAGCTAACGGATAGCGCTCAGGACGGGCTCGTGTACCGCACCGTTGCCCAAACTGGGCTGCGTGTAGCACTACTAGCTCCGTCCGTCCGAGCAACACAGGTACAGGAAAAGCTTGCGTCTGGTGAGACGCTGCAAGTAGCCACTAGCTACCCACGGGCAGCTAAACGATCATCTGGCGCACTTGGTTGCGCAGTACGAGTAATGGCGACGTTGGGCGGTTCTGTAGAAGCGGCACCTAAAGTCTATCCAGATATTGATGGCGTGGTAGATATAGTGAAGAGCGGCGAAACAGCTCGACAGAACTGCCTAATAGTAGCTCGCGACGATCTGCAGCCTGTAACACTTGGTGCAGTGTGGCGAGAGTCGTCGCCCCGTGCCACGCGGTTGATATTTGACGCTTCGGAAGTCGCCGAGGCTGTCGCTGCTATAGAGCGGCGTGTCGGTGAAGCCGCGACCGGACAGCAGGACTCATACACGCAACGTCTGGCAGGCGATGATAATAGATTGCGTAAGAAGCTGGGAGAAGAGTTTGCTGAGTTGTTAGGGGAGCTCTGTACGGGTGGCACCGCGACAGTACAGGCGGAAACTGCCGACCTGCTGTATGCACTAGCGATTGCAAACGCCAAGCAGGGCGGCTCGCTGCTTGGCGCCCTTGCACTGTTGGCCTCTAGAAATACTGCGTAATATTAAGTAAAATGGAGAAGAAACTATGACACTTTCTACCCAACCCTACAAAGGCGCGCGGGATTTTTACCCAGAAGACATGCGCCTGCAAAAGGCGATGTTCGCGCATATGCGCGAAGTCGCCGAACGCTTCGGCTATGAAGAATATACTGCGCCCATCTTGGAGCCTACCGAGCTATATCTGGCTAAGGGCAATCAAGAAATCATCGATAACGAAACCTACACTTTCAAAGACCGCGGTGATCGCATGGTTACCATCCGCACCGAAATGACCCCTACCGTCAGTCGCATGGTGGCGGGCCGCCGACAAGAGCTGGCGTACCCGTTGCGGTGGTACAGCATTCCCAATCTGTGGCGCTACGAACGACCGCAGCGCGGCCGGTTGCGTGAATTCTGGCAGCCTAATTTCGACCTATTCGGGGTAGAAGGCGTGGAAGGTGACCACGAAGTCATTCTGGTAGCCGATCAGATCATGAAGAGTTTTGGTGCCAAGGCTGACGAATATAGCATTCAGATCAGCAGCCGCAAGCTAATCGATGAACTGTTTGGCAGCTATCTCGGGCTCGACCACACCCAGCGCGATACGCTCATCCGCTTAGTAGATCACATGAAAAAGATGGAGCACAGTGAATTCATAGCTCAAGCCGATGCGTTACTCACACCGAGTCAGCGCGAGGCCGGTATACTTGACAGTCTGCAACAGCTGCTTAAAGCCCGACGGCTGGAAGATTTGCCCGCTGGGTTCGATATGAACCCGCACGTACTGCGCCTGAAACAGTTGCTGAGTCTGCTGCGCGAAAACCACGTCAAGAACTGCATATTTGATATGACCTTGATGCGTGGTTTCGACTACTACACCGATATGGTGTTTGAGGTATTTGACACAGACCCTGAAAACAATCGTTCCATGTTCGGTGGCGGCCGCTACGATGGGCTGGTTGGGCTCTTTGGGGTGGAGCCGGTGCCTACCGTTGGGTTTGCCATGGGCGACGCCACATTGCAGAACTTCTTGGAGAGCCATGAGCTGTTGCCTAAACTGCACAGCGAAACTGATGCCTATGCCATACTGATCGGTGACAATATGTACGAAAAAGCCCAGCATGCCATTATGGAACTGCGCAAAATGGGCCTCAATGTAGCTGTTGACTCTACTGGCCGTAAGCTAGAAAAACAGATCAGAACTGCGGTCAAAAAGAGTATACCATACGTGATTTTCATCGGTGAGGCCGAACTGGCCAGCGAGCAGTTCAAATTGCGTGACCTCTCGACCGGCGTCGAGGAAACGCATGGGCCACAGCGCATCGTGAGCATAGTGCGCGACCGCCGCCATGCCAGCAAGCTCCCGACCGAGGATGACTCGGAAGACGATGGAGACCTGCTGGAAATCTAGCTCGCTGGTGTATCTGTTCCGCATCTGTTACAATCTGGACTCATGAATGTGAGTAAAACCCAGTTATCTCCTACTAAAGTCGAGCTGACAGTGGTAGCCGACCAAGCTTTCATGGACAAGGTCAAAGATCATGTGCTGGCTGATTTTGCCAAAAACGTGAGTGTGGCCGGCTTTCGCAAGGGCCATGCGCCGAAGGCAATGGTTGAAAAGAACGCCAACCCCGAAAGCCTGCAGCAGCAATTCCTGGAACACGCCGTCAATGACCTGTACATCGAGGTAGTCAGCGCCGAAAAACTACGTGTGGTTTCGCAGCCGGACGTTAATGTTACTAAGTTCGTGCCATTCACAACACTGGAATTCAAGGCTACCGTCGATGTGGTAGGCAAGATTACACTGCCCGATTACAAAGCTATCAAGATGACCAAGCAAGTCGAACCTACAACCGACAAGGATGTGGCGGCCGTAGTTGATGACCTCCGCCGCCGCGACAGCGTCAAGAGCGAAGTACAACGTGCTGCCAAAGACGGTGACGAGGTGGTTATCGATTTCAAAGGTGTAGATGCCGAAACGAAGCAGCCGATCAGCGGCGGTGCTGGCAGCGACTACGCATTAGTTTTGGGCAGCGGTACTTTCATCCCCGGGTTTGAGCCAGAAGTGATTGGCATGAAACCGGGCGACAAGAAGACGTTTGACGTCACTTTTCCCGAAGACTACGGCGTGAAGGACCTGCAAAAAAAGAAAGTTAGCTTTACGGTTACTCTCAAAACCGTGCGCGAAGTCGAGCTGGCTACGCTGGACGACGAGTTTGCGGCCAAAGTTGGACCCTTCAAGACCGTTGCCGAGCTGAAGGCTGATGTCAAGCAGCAGTTGCAAGCCGAGAAAGACACTCAGGCTCAGCGTACTCTCGAGAACAACCTACTCGCCGAAATCGCCGAGAAGGCCAAGGCCGACATACCGGATAGTCTGATCGAGGACGAAATCGACCGTATGGAAGAGGAGGAACGCCGTAACCTCGTATATCGTGGTCAGACTTGGCAGGAGCACCTCGAAGCCGAAGGTAAAACCGACAAGAAACACCGCGAAGGCTTGCGCGAAAGCGCTGAAGCCCGTGTAAAAACCGGCCTGGTACTCGGGGAGGTGGCTGAAGCCGAGGGCATCAAGTTCACCGACAAAGAGCTGAGCGACCGCATTGCCGAGCTCAAGGGTCGCTACAACGATAAAGAAATGCGCGCCGAGCTTGACAAAGTGGAAAATCGCCGCGAACTAGGCAGCCGGATCCTCACCGAGAAAACCATTAGCAAACTCGTTGGGTATGCATCAAGGGGCTAGCTCGTGCCTCTGCTGTCTTCGCATAACTTAGAGGTGGGAGAGCGGCTGTATCACCACTCGAGGAATTTAGACGAGCTGCTGAAGTCGGGTGAGTTTGACCCAGCGCTGTCCAATTATGAGGGACGTATGTTTTTCTCTACCCAGCAAGTAGACAGAACGAATTGCTGGGTAACCGTCATAAGCCCGCTTATACTTGCCACCATTGAACCGATAGGTGCAGACAATCCGGGTGAGGAGACGAGCAGGTTCACGCGCAATTGGAGAGGCCGTGTGGCTGACGGATACGACGGTCTGCTAGCCGCTACCGAGAACCCGTACTGCAAGATAGGTCCGGAACTGTATTGTGATGAAGTGGTACTCTTTTGCGATGCCCTTCGTAAATTGGTGATTAGCACGGGCTGTCCCGAAACTAGCACTCTAAGTTGACGAGTGCTAACCCAAGGCGTACACTGGTAGGGTGACCAAAAGCTAGCAAGACAAGCAGCGAATGCGTGTGCTGCGTCCACTGTCAATCATGGTCAATACTTATAATGTTTTTATTTCGGGAGGTAAGTAGTATGAGCGTATTAGTCCCTACTGTCGTTGAAAGCGAAGGCCGCTACGAGCGGGCCTACGATATTTATAGCCGCTTGCTCAAAGATCGAATTGTATTCCTTGGCACTGACGTCAACGAGGCCAGCGCCAACATCGTCGTGGCCCAGATGCTCTTTCTGCAGGCCGAAGACGCTAAAAAGGATATTTTCTTATACATTAACAGCCCCGGCGGCAGCGTGTATGACGCGCTCGCCATCTACGACACTATGCAGTATGTGACCAATGACGTACAGACCGTAGGTATCGGTGTTCAGGCCAGCGCCGCCGCGTTCTTGCTAAGTAGTGGCACCAAAGGCAAGCGCTTCCTCCTGCCCAACAGCACCGTTATGATCCACCAGCCGTCTAGTGGTACGCGCGGTAAGGTCACTGACCAGGAGATCGACCTGCGCGAGTCGCTTCGCATCAAGCGGCTGCTTGAGGAAATCATGACCAAGAACACCGGCCAGAAGTTGGAGCGCATCCACGAGGACATGGAGCGCGACCGTTGGATGACTGCCAAGGAAGCCAAAGACTATGGCATCGTCGACAAAGTCATCAACGATATCCAAATTTCGCAGAAGGCTGCATAGCTCCCAAGGCCTAGGGATGTAAAGCTATGGCAACCGCGAAATTCGTAAAATTCGGTACAAGGACCCTTCATCAGATTCCTCAAATTGTCGAAGCGGCAACGACAATGCCTGACGACTTGCGCCGGGTCCGTACCCGCGCCGCTGACCGGTTCAGAGACATACCTCATGCCTTAGTATCCATGGTACGTGATATGCGTACACTCGGGCTTGAAAATGGTGTGGTGATAGACCGAAGCGGTCGCACCGCCGGCCTCGGCAGCCTTGTGCTTGACCAGACATTTGAGCATGCGGAGCTAGGTGGCCGTAGATCTGGTACGCAGCTTGACCTTTGGGGTGTTGGCATGGACGCAGAAGAACACGCGGAAGTAGTCGGCAGTATGATCGCGCAAACGCCGGAGGCGCGCCTGGGGGCATGGTATTCGGGGCGCTACTGCAAGCCGAAGCATCGTATGCCGCCGGCATCCCTATGAGCTTTCACGCTATAGGGCGACCGGGCGAGTTTACTATGCCAGGTGGCGACCATTGGGGCGTACAGGCGTCGGGCGAGCCGGTACAACTGTACGCCATAGAAATTAACCCGCCTATTGACAGTAAATCATACTCTGTCACTTGACGTTGCAAATTCTACTGCGTATAATTGTGGATAAGAAGTAGTGTAAGTTGGGCCGAGCTGGCGTGGCCAACCAGATCAGCTCAAAATCTCAGCTTAGTGTAACTTCGGGCGAAACACTAAAGAACAAGGGTAGTATAGCGGTAGCGAGGAGAGTGCATTTGGGAATTATTTCAAACATACTCATTTCTCGTGATCGTTGCTGCCTCTAAAATTTATCACCACTAAACATGTAAGGGGCGTATTACACGTGGCGAAAGCAGCAGCAAGCAAGAAAGCAGCACGTGTCTACTTTACTGACGTAAGCGATAACCTCGACTTACCTAATTTGGTAGACCATCAAAACAAGTCATTCCAGTGGCTCGTCGACGAAGGGCTCGGTGAGCTCTTGGCCGAAATCAGCCCGATTGACGATTATACCAACACTAAGCTAACTTTGCGGTTCAAAGAATACCACTTTGAGGATCCCAAGATGACCGAAGCGGAAGCTCGCGAAAACAACGTGAGTTACGATGCGCCGCTGAAGGCGGTCGTGGAGCTGACCAACAAGGTTACCGGCGAAGTCAAAGAGCAAGAAATCTACCTCGGCGACTACCCGTGGATGACCAAGCGTGGCACGTTTATTATTAACGGCGCAGAACGCGTAGTAGTAAGCCAGCTGATCCGCTCAGCTGGCGTTTTTTACACGAGCGAAATACACGGTACGCAGAATTTGTACAGCGCCAAGGTTATTCCTGGCCGCGGTGCATGGCTGGAATTCGAGACCACGGCTAGCGGTGCGCTGTACGTGAAGATCGACCGCAAACGCAAAATCCCGGTAACGACCCTGCTGCGCGCACTCGGCATGACCGAAGCGCAGATGCGTGAAGCATTCAAGCACGTCGACACCGCCAAGACCAGCTACCTCGACGCGACGCTCGAAAAGGACCCGACCAAGGGCCACGCCGAAGCACTCATCGAGGTCTACCGCCGTCTGCGTCCGGGCGACCTGGCTACTGTGGACAACGCCCGGTCCTTGCTGGAAAACATGTTCTACAACTTCAAGCGCTTCGACTTCAGTCGCGTGGGCCGCTACAAGATCAACAAGCGTCTTTCGCTCGATATTCCAAACACTGCCGAAAACCGCATTATGCGTTTGGAGGACCTGGTTGCCATCATGGCCGAGCTCATCCGTTTGAACATCACCCAGGAACCGGCCGACGATATCGACAGCCTGGCCAACCGTCGTATTAAGATGGTCGGTGAGCTGGTGCAACGCCAGTTCCGCATTGGTCTGCTGCGCATGGTGCGTAACACTCAAGACCGTATGTCTATGAGCGAGATTGAAACCGTGCAGCCCGGTCAGCTCATCAACGCTCGCCCAGTGGTCGCCGCGGTGCGCGAATTCTTTGCAAGCTCACAGCTTTCACAGTTCATGGATCAGATTAACCCACTCTCAGAACTGGCTCACAAGCGCCGCCTGAGCTCGATGGGTCCTGGCGGCCTGTCCCGTGAGCGCGCCGGCTTTGAGGTGCGCGACGCCCACGCTACTCACTACGGCCGCATCTGTGCTGTAGAAACGCCGGAAGGCGCCAACGTCGGCTTGGTGCTGAACCTAGCTAACTTTGCTCGCGTAAACGAATATGGCTTCATCGAGACTCCATATCGCAAGGTGGAAAAGGGTAAGGTGGTTGACGAAATCGTCTACCTGGACGCCGCTGACGAAGAGCAAGCTGTGATTGCTGGTGCCGGTGTGGCGCTGGACAAGAACGGCAAGATTGTGGATGAGCGTGTCAGCGCCCGTATCCACCTGGCATCAGGTGAAGCCGACCGCGACGATGTTACCCACATCGACGCCGCCCAGAACCAGATCATTGGTTCCAGCGCCGGCCTGATTCCATTCATCGAGAAAGATTATGTGTATCGTGCACTCATGGGTAGCAACCAGCAGCGCCAAGCCGTACCGCTAATCAAGCCGGAAGCGCCGATCGTCGGTACTGGCGTAGAAAGTGCCGCTGCCCGCAACACCGGTCAGGTAGTGCTGGCTGAAGCCGACGGTGAAGTTCTGAAAGCGACTGGCGACGAAGTCGTCGTACAGTACCAAGAGGGCAAAGTTGCCTACGAACCACAGCACTTCATCCGCAGCAACGAAGGTACCTCCATTAACCAAGCCGTTGTGGTAAGCACCGGCGACAAGGTCAAGCAAGGCGACATCCTCATCGAGGGCATGTCGATTGACGGCGGTGAGTTGGCACTCGGTAAGAACCTGACTGTAGCCTTCATGCCATGGGCTGGCTACAACTTTGAAGACGCTATCATCATCAGCCGTAAGCTGGTTGAGAATGACACGCTGACCAGCATCCACATCGTGGACTACATGATTGAAGTTCGCGAGACCAAGCTAGGTCCTGAAATCGTCACCCGTGACATCCCGAACGTCTCTGAGGACGCCCTGCGTCACCTCGACGAAGACGGCATCGTCCGTATCGGCGCCGAGGTGCACCCCGGTGACATCCTGGTTGGTAAAATCACTCCGAAGGGTGAACAGGAATTGAGCAGCGAAGAACGTTTGCTTCGTGCTATCTTCGGTGAAAAGGCCAAGGAAGTCCGCGACACCTCGCAGCGCATGAGCAACGGCAAACATGGCAAAGTCGTGGGTGTCAAAATCTTTAGCCGTGAAAACGGTCACGAGCTGAAGGCCGGCGTGCTGATGCAAATTCAGGTCTTTGTGGCCCAGATGCGCAAAGTCAGCGTCGGAGATAAGCTGGGTGGCCGCCACGGTAACAAGGGCGTGATCGCCCGCATCCTGCCCATCGAGGACATGCCGTTCATGGAAGACGGTACGCCTGTTGATATCATTTTGAACCCACTCGGCGTGCCGAGCCGTATGAACATCGGCCAGCTGTTTGAAGCCCACCTGGGTATGGCCGCCAAGGCACTCGGTATGGAAGTGGCTAGCCCATCCTTCAATGGTGTACCACTTGACAAGATTAAAAGCTTGCTCAAAGAAGCCGGCTTCCCTGAAGACGGTAAGCAGCAGCTGTACGACGGCCGCACCGGCGGCGCTTACAAAGAACGCACCACCGTCGGCAGCATGTACATGATCAAGCTCAACCACATGGTGGCTGACAAAATCCACGCCCGCTCCACCGGTCCATACACCATGGTCACCCAGCAGCCGCTCGGTGGTAAAGCCCAAAACGGCGGGCAGCGCTTCGGTGAAATGGAGGTGTGGGCACTCGAGGCGTATGGTGCAGCTAACACGCTGCAGGAAATGCTCACCATCAAATCCGACGACGTATATGGTCGTTCCAAGGCGTATGAAAGCATCATCAAGAAGACCGAGATCGTCGGTCCAAAGGTGCCGGAAAGCTTCAACGTGCTCGTTAAGGAGCTACAAGGTCTTGGCCTGAAGGTTGACCTGGTTCACCAGAGTGAAGTCGTCGATGCTGAAGCAATCCTGGCGACCAATATCCACCAGGAAGCGGTCCACCCGTCCACCGTTACCGTCCCAACTCCCACCATTTCTGACGTGGACGTCAGCGACGAAGAAACGATTGAAACCGACATGCTCATCGAAGAAACCGATGACGAAGGTGCTGTCCTGGCAGCTGCTGCCGACGACAACCTAACTGTAGAAGAGGAGGCCTAGAGCCATGAGGCGATATTCATACGGAACCGACATTGCAGATTTCGATGCAGTGCGCCTGGCTGTGGCCAGCGACAAAGACATCCTGGACTGGAGCTACGGTGAGGTGACCAAGCCAGAAACCATCAACTACCGAACCCAGAAACCAGAGCGTGACGGCTTGTTCTGCGAGCGTATCTTTGGGCCTGTTAAGGATATCAACCCGCACGACGCCAAGTACAAAGGTGTACGCAGTCGCGAAGCTGCCGTCGACAAGAATGGCGAGCTGGTTACCCGCGCCATTGTCCGCCGTGAGCGCATGGGCCACATCAAGTTGGCCGTGCCCGTGGCACATATTTGGTTCCTGCGCGGTACCCCGAGTGCTGTCGGTCTGCTGCTAGGCATGACCGTCAAGAACCTGGAACGTGTAGCGTACTTTGCGAGCTACATCGTTAAGAGCGTAGACACTGCCAAGCGCGACCAACACCGTGCCGACAAAGAGGCCGAGTTCAAGGCTGCTCAGGACGCTATCAAATTGCGTTACGAAGCCGAGGCCAAGAAAGAAGATGCCAACGTCAAAGCGCTGGCTGAAGCTCAAACTAAGGAGCTTGAGGAAGTCAACAAGGAGTGGGACCAGCTGAAGAGTCAGCTCGACAGCCTAGTGCGTCTCAGCCTGATGGGCGAAAGCGAATATCGTGCTTTGCCTGACGACCTGCGTAAGATGCTTACTGTCGGCATGGGCGGCGCGGCACTGAAAGAGCTGCTCGACGAAATCGACCTGCACCAACTTATCGAAGACCTGACCGCAGAAGCTGAAGAAGCTAAAGGACAACGCAAAAAGAAACTGCTGAAGCGGCTGCGTCTGCTCGAGAGCATGGAGCGCGCTGGCATCCGCCCAGGCAGCATGTGCACGACGGTACTGCCGGTGATTCCTCCGGACCTGCGCCCGATGGTACAGCTAACCGGTGGACGTTTTGCGACATCCGATTTGAACGACCTGTACCGTCGCGTCATCAACCGTAACAACCGTTTGAAGAAACTCATTGAGCTGAATGCCCCTGAAGTCATCCGCCGCAACGAACAGCGTATGCTGCAGGAAGCAGTTGACGCCCTCATCGACAACAACAGCGCCCGCTCCGGCCGCGCTGTAGCCGCTACCGGCCAACGTCGTCGCCTCAAGAGCCTCAGCGACATGCTGAAAGGTAAGCAGGGTCGTTTCCGCCAGAACCTACTCGGTAAGCGTGTGGACTACTCCGGCCGCTCCGTTATCGTGTCCGGACCGGAACTCAAGATCCACCAGTGTGGTCTGCCGAAGATGATGGCTCTGGAACTGTTTAAGCCGTTCGTCATCGGTGAGCTGATCGCCCGCGAACAGGCCCACAACATCCGCAGCGCCACTCGCATGATTGAAACTGGCGAAACAGAGGTGTGGGATGCCCTCGACGAAGTCATTAAGGGCAAGTACGTGCTCTTAAACCGTGCCCCGTCGCTGCACCGCCTAAGCATCCAGGCATTCCAGCCGGTACTCATCGAAGGCCGCGCTATCCAGTTACACCCACTCGTCTGTAAGGGCTTTAACGCCGACTTCGACGGTGACCAGATGGCCGTGCACTTGCCGCTTAGCGACGCCGCCCAGGCCGAGGCCCGTGACATCATGGCCGCTAACATGAACTTGCTGAAACCAGCCGACGGTTCGCCGATCCTGCACATTGAGCAGGATATCGTGCTCGGCTGTTACTACCTGACCTACGAGCGCCCAGGCACTGCCCAAGAAGAAACGGTTGCTTACAGTAGCCTCGACGAAGCCAGCATGGCCTTTGACGCCGGCAGAGTAACATTGCAGAGCCGCGTACGCGTGCCATTCCGCGGTGAAATCCGCGAGACTACCCTTGGCCGTCTCTACTTCAACGAAACCTTCCCCGAAGATTTCGAATACCAGGACGAAGCAATGACCAAGAAGCGGTTGCAGAAGGTCATGGCTGCCGTGTACCAGAAGTACGGCCAGGTCATCACGGCCGAGATCGCCGACAACCTGAAAGACGTCGGTTTCCGCTATGCTACCATGAGTGGTCTAAGCATGGGCATGGACGACTTCGAGCCCATCAAGGGCCTGGACGGCGCCATTAAAGCCGGTGACGAGCGCAGCGCCAACATCTCTGACCAGTACGAACAAGGCTTCATCACCGACGAGGAACGCCACCGCCTCATCGTCGACAACTGGACAAAGGTGGACAGCCAGGTACAGAACATGCTCTCCGAACAGATGCAGGACCAGGACGGCTCCATGGCTATCGCCATCACCTCTGGGGCACGTGGTAACGTCTCACAGATGAAAATGTCCGTGGGCATGCTGGGCGTGTTCCAGGACGCTGGTGGCAACGTAATTGAGCTGCCGATTAAGTCCGGCTACATCCAGGGCTTAACCCCGCTCGAATACTTCACCGGTACCCGTGGTACTCGTAAGGCCGTCATCGACATCGCGCTCAAGACCGCTGACGCCGGTTACCTGACCCGCCGTCTCGTCGATGTTTCCCAAGACGTCTTTACCTTTGGCGACGAAGAGGACGCTACTGACCCAGGTTTCGCCATGCTACGTGAAGATGCTGCAGTTATCGGCGTAGACTACGCCTCCCGCCTGCAAGGCCGCTACGCTGCCGAGGACGTTAAGGGTTACCTGAAGGACGGCGAACTCTTCACCAAAGAGGTTGCTGAGGCTGTTCAGGCCGATGAAAAGATTGACGGTGTAAAGATCATGAGTGCCCTCAGTGCCAGTAGTGTTCGCGGCGTGCCGCAGAAGAGCTACGGTATCGACCCGGCTACCGGCCTACTAGTGGCGGCGCACAGCCCCATCGGCGTAATTGCCGCACAGAGTATCGGTGAACCTGGTACGCAGCTGTCTCTCGACTCCAAGCACCGTTCTGGTGCGGCAGTAGCCGACGACACCGCTCAGGGCCTGAGCCGTATTGAGGAACTTTTCGAAGTCCGTACCCCGAAGGGTCAGGCTTACCTGACTGACATTGCCGGAATAGCTAATGCTTGGGAAGAAGGCGACCACTACATTGTGCAGGTCACTGCAAACGAAAAAGACAACTTGGTCCTTGAACTCGGTGAGCGCAAGGCTGCTATTGCCAGCGGCACCGAAATCGTCATTGGCGATGTTGTCGCTGCTCTGGGAGACAACAGCGAGCCGCTGGTAAGCCCCATGGCTGGTAAGGTCGAAGTGACAGACAAACAGATCATCATTACGCCGACCGGCCAAAGTGTGGTCCGCTACGAAATCCCCGGCTTCAAGCAGTTGCAGGTCACCGACGGTGACAAGGTTGTCGCCGGTCAGCGCCTGACCAACGGTTCCATCAACCTGCATGAGCTAATGCGCTTGCAGGGCGTAGAATCTACTCAGCGCTACATCATGAATGAAATCTTGAGCATCTTTGCCGGCCAAGGCCAAAACATCGCCGACAAGCACCTCGAGATCATCGTGCGTCAGATGTTCAGCCGCGTTCAGATTGACGACGCTGGCGACAGCGAGTTTGTAACCGGTGACGTAGTTTCGAAACTGGCAGTTGTTGAAGCCAACGAACAGCTTGTGACCGACGGCAAGCAGCCGGCTAAATACACTCAGCTGCTGCTCGGCATCACCAAGGCCAGCCTGTCTACCGACAGCTTCCTGAGTGCTGCCAGCTTCCAGGACACCACCCGGGTGCTCATAGCCGCCGCTACCAGCGGCAAGATCGACAAGCTCTATGGCCTGAAGGAGAACGTCATCCTGGGCCGCAAGATCCCCGTCGGCACCGGTTGGGGCGCCAGCAACGCGCTGGACGAAGGTGACGATGTAGATGTTGCCGACGAAGCCGAAGTGCGCGTCGAAGCATAAAACCTAGAAACAGAAAATCTAGTGAACCGCCCCTAAAACAGGGGCGGTTTTTAGCGTGTAGTTGCTCGATTTGCAAATCTGGCACCGATTACCATAGATACGCAGCTCCTCTCGAACATTTTTACAGAACTCTTAGAGGAAAACTTATATATTTACTATCGGCTTGTCGATGTAGGAGTGGAGATCGGGACGACAAGGCTTATCTTGCCAACTTGGATAGCTATGGATGTCCTAAAAATTCTTTGAAGCCGGTAACCGTACCGTTCTCGAACGTGAACATTCCAACATAGTCGTGTGCATAGCCTTCGCTAATATTATGTTCACCAAAGTCTTGCCCAATATGACTCGCGCGGAGTGCTGCCATAACGCCAGAATGGCAAACCAGGACTATCGTTTTATCTGTATGTGTCTTATTGAGCATGTCGATGGTCTCAAATACTCTCTTTTGCATATGATCCAGTGACTCGCCGTTTGGAGGAGTGTAGTGAGTGTCCCTGTCTAGCTTCGGGTACAGCTTATAGGCATCAGCAGAAAGCATATTTGCAGCGTCACCATAATTGACTTCCCTGAGTCCAGATAGCCGTTTGATTTCTTTTGTAAAATTCAGGCCGCGAGCAACAACATAGGCCGTGACAAAGGCCCGCCCCAGGTCGCTTGAGTACATTTCGTCTATTTGCAGTTTTTTAAGCTTCGCAATGACACTGTTGGTGGGCACTAACCCGTTGTCAGTAAGCGGAGTATCTATCCATCCGGAAAGCCGCTTTGCGCGATTATTTTCTGTTTCACCATGCCGAACGATGTAGAAGGTATTCATGCAACAGAGTATATCAGAGGTAAACAGGAACTCGAGATGAGAAAGACGGAGAATACCGCCACCCAGAAGGAATGGAATTCAAAATAACAGCGCTAAAACAAAAGCAAAATTCCAGAAGCACATGTACTGGGACTTTTCTAATCTGTTACTAAAATTGGTGAGAGCCCACCTGAAGTCCTGCTCGGTACCTCGCAACGAGTAGTGTACCGTACAGCGCCGGATGTATGAGCCGAGTATCATGGACGATAAAAAAGGAGCGAAGATATGGATGTATTTATAGTATGGGAAACCTGGCTTAAACCCGAGCATGCCGACAGAGGGTATGAGATAACGGAGGTCATCTGGCGGGATATGTTGGATTTTAAAGGCTATATAGGGCACTTCTTATTACGAGACGGGGATAACTCGGCACACCTGCTGCTCGTCAGTCACTGGGCGACTCGGCAAGACGCGGATGACGCCAAGAAGGAGTACAGGTCACCCAACTTAACGGAGCTCGAACCTCTGCTCCTCAAGGAGCGTGGGCGCACGGTCTACAATCTGGAAGAGGTCAATATGGCGCATGGTTTCGAGCCAGCCGTACACATATAGGCTCTTTTTCGATCGCTTTGAATGAAGTATAAAAATGTGCGAGATAGCTTAAAACAAACAATGCTCCCGAAAAAGATTCTTTCGAGAGCGTCCGTATTGTTACAAATCGTTGTAGGAATAAGATTGGCGACCTTTCCGCACCCGCTTTTAACTCAATAGGCGCGGAGATAGTGGGTTGGAACGACGGTATCCGTAATGTCGCGTAAATGCCAATCCGTTATAGATAAACTAGCCTGTGTATTTTGTCTCCCTGTAGGGAATAGAGTACCGTATTGCTGCAGTGGCTTACTCGACTATGGACTCTTAGCTACTTTCTTGACCAAGTACTTGCCGTCTTTCTTTATATCCCTCAGAATGATCCATTCATTAAAGATGAGTTTGGTTTCAGGGCTAAAGCTTCGTTCAGCCATTGTTTTAGCTTTCTTGGTATATGAAACCCCGAGGCGTACAGAGATATGCGGAAAGAATGTCAGGCGCGATACTATGCCAACGGAATAATTATTAGCCTGTAAGGTTCGTAGTATATGTTTGCGATATGATTTTATTTCCGGGGATGCGTGGAGAAGCACCCGACTCGAACACCACCTGAATAAAGGGTCGAGACTATTGGCTGGTTTATGGACTGTTGCGGTAAGCGGCAGGTTCTTCGATAAGGTTAGAAGCCTTTCCATATCCTGCCACAAATCCGTGTCACTCATTGGTACTGGAGTTTTAATAGTCCGTAGTAGCGTCACGTGTGGAGGATCATCTCGATAGGGCGACGGTGGCAGGGCTTGGCGAATAGTACCTACGTCTTGCGTGGCCTTATGGTCAAGTGTTAAGCATATGGAGAACTCGGAAGTCAAGCCACTTTGGTTCATAAAGGTTATTGTAGCAAAACAAAAAGTCTTCCGAAGAAGTCTTTTGAGCGAGCTTAGAAGGATTCGAACTACGCTTTAAACTGCACCAAACGCGGTACTAAAGCCTCCATTTTTGCCCTAACAGCAGCCCCATCCAAAACCCTTATCACTCAATCCCCTCCGGCTTATCGTATACCCCCATACTTAGATAAGGACTTTTTTAACAGATAAGAAAACATATGTAAGTCCATGTATCTATATACATATACGTACCGTACGTTCCATCGCGCTTGCTTCAAACGTACTAACTTTTAGTGCACCACTTTTACCACGTCGCCAACAAACACAGCTAGTCAAAATCTCTTGACCCAACAACTCCAGTCAACTTACTTACTACATTCTCAAATCTTCCACTACACTGCCAAAGGCCATACAGACCGTCACTGCATTACAACTGACTGAGCTGCCAACTGACATGTATTCGTAGTAGCACTCCCAGGATTGGGCTTATTTACAGCGACGGTTAGTACTGCATGAAAGCGGGCACGAGAGCAGGTATGCGCAGTAGAGAACGATAGCACGGGCATACGGTGCAGGCATAGGATAACGATGACCCCGCGTACCTTGTCACAAACAGTAATACCTGGTAAAATAAAGAGGTACATATCAAATCCGAGCCGATTCAAATGGATCATGGCGGTAGAGGAGAGGAATCTCTTCAGGAATAACAGGGAAGGAGTAGGGTTTTGCCTACAATTAACCAACTGGTTCGCAAGCCGCGTACCAAGGTGACTACCAAGAGCAAGTCGCCGGCGCTCATGCGTGTGACCAACAACCTAAAGACCAGGAACTACGAAAAGCCGGCACCGTTCAAGCGGGGCGTTTGTGTCAAGGTCACCACTAAGACACCGAAGAAGCCGAACTCAGCTTTGCGTAAGGTTGCCCGTGTGCGCCTTGGCAATGGCTACGAAGTCTGGGCTTACATCGGCGGCGAAGGCCACAACCTGCAGGAGCACGCTGTCGTGCTCGTCCGCGGTGGCCGCGTCAAGGACTTGCCTGGTGTGCGTTACCACATTGTACGAGGTGCACTTGACCTCCAGGGTGTCAACAATCGTAAGCAGGGCCGCAGCAAGTACGGTGCCAAGAAGGAGAGCAAGTAATGCCACGCCACAAGACCAAAGCGCTCGTACGCGATGTCGCTCCTGACCGTCTGTACAACGATGAGATGATACAGCGCCTTATCAACCGCGTGATGCGGGATGGCAAAAAGCAGATTGCGGAGAGGCTCGTTTACTCTGGCATGCAAATCGCCGCTGACCGCCTGAAGGTAGAAAACCCGCACGACGTGTTTGAGCAAGCTTTTGGCAACATCAAGCCGCACCTGGAAACCCGCAGCCGCCGTGTCGGTGGTGCCAACTACCAGATCCCGTTTGAAGTCAAAGGTCAGCGCCAGACCCACCTGACCATCATGTGGTTCGTGGCCGCCGCTCGCTCTCGCAAGGGTATGAGCATGGCTAACCGCATTGCTCTGGAACTCCAAGACGCCTACAACAACCAGGGTGCGGCTGTGAAGAAGCGTGAAGACACCCACCGTATGGCCGAAGCTAACCGTGCTTTCGCCCACTTCGCGAGAGGCTAACGTCTGAAATGGCAGGCAACAAAGCTATCGAGTATGGCGGTCACAACGCAATAGCGGGAGGGGATTCTTACTTTGTTGTAGACAAAGATAGTTCCTGGGAAGTTTCACCACTGGTAACCTTTGTGGACTCACATCCACCGCACGTGGAAGCAGTTACGAATGACTTTGAGGGGCCCACGACCCAGTTGACCATAGAAGGCGTCGGACCTATCGAAGACGATGCCACAAGGCGTCGTTTCTTATTGAGTGTTGACGAAAGCTTATTAGCAGCCCAGGCAGCTGCCCGCGTTATACAGGGTAGTCACGCACCGTCTGAGCCTTCCGTTGCCTAAGAAAAATTGTAATCAGGAAACTTTAATAATAATGGCAGACAAGAAATATCCACTAGACAAGATTCGTAACCTCGGCATTATCGCGCACATTGACGCCGGTAAGACTACTACCACCGAAGGTATCCTGTACCGCACCGGCCTGAAGCACAAGATCGGTGCCGTGCACGAAGGCGAAACCACCACCGACTGGATGGCTCAGGAGCGTGAGCGCGGCATTACTATCGTGGCCGCATCCGTGACCTGCTACTGGAAGGGTCATCAGATCAATATTATCGATACCCCCGGTCATATCGACTTTACCGCCGAGGTGGAGCGCTCCTTGCGCGTGCTAGACGGCGCCGTGGTCGTCTTCGACGGTAAGATGGGCGTAGAAAGCCAGTCTGAAACCGTTTGGCGCCAGGCTGACAAGTACGGTACCCCGCGTATCTGCTTCATCAACAAGATCAACCAGACCGGCGGCGACTTCTACAAGAGCCTCGACAGTATCCACAACCGCTTGAACAAGCGTGCCTTCCCGATTCATCTGCCAATCGGGTTCGAGCAGAGCATCAACGGTGTCGTTGACCTCGTAGCTATGAAGTCCTACACCTACAAAGACTTTACTGACCACGAACTCGTGGAAGGTGAGGTACCGGCTGACATGTTGGATCAGGTCAAGAAGTACCGGTCCTTGCTCATCGAGAACGCGGTGGCCGAAGACGAAGCCATACTCGAAAAGTACTTCGAGGTTGGCGAAGAGGGCCTAACAGAAGACGAGATCCGCCGCGCTATCCGCACCGCTACGTTGACTGGTAAATTCTACGCCGTAACTGGTGGTGACGGCCGTGGTGTTATCGTGGAAAAATTGCTTGATCTGGTTAATGACCTACTGCCCGCACCGGACGACCGCCCGACCACTTGGGGCACTCACCCCAAGAGTGGCGAAGAAGTTGAGCGCAAGCACAGCGAGTCCGAGCCCATGGCTGCACTAGCCTTCAAGATCACCAGTGACCCGTTTGTGGGCAAGCTGGCCTACTTCCGCGTGTACAGTGGTAAGGTTACGGCCGGTAGCTACGTACTCAACAGTAGCACTGGTGAAAAAGAGCGCGTCGGCCGCATCGTCCGTCTGCAAGCCGACAAGCGTGAAGACGTGACCGAAGTCGGTACTGGCGATATCGCCGCCATTGTCGGTCTCAAAGGCACTACCACTGGCCACACCCTCTGTGACCCGACCCACCCGATTATCCTCGAGAGTATCGACTTCCCAGAACCCCCGGTGAGTATCGCCATCGAGCCCAAGACCAAAGCTGACCAGGAGAAAATGAGCTTGGCGTTGCAACGCTTGGCCGAAGAAGACCCGACCTTCCGTGTCCGCACCGATGAAGAAACCGGCCAGACCATCATCAGCGGCATGGGTGAGCTCCACCTAGAAATCATCGTTGACCGCATGAAGCGCGAGTTTAGTGTCGAAGCTAACATTGGTCAACCCCAGGTTGCTTACCGCGAAACCATCCGCAAGGACGCCGTGGAAGTCCAAGGTAAGTTCGTCCGCCAGAGCGGTGGCCGCGGTCAGTATGGTGACGTTTGGCTGCGCCTAAGCCAGAACGAAGCCGGCGCCGGCTTCGAATGGATCAACAGCATCAAGGGCGGCGTGGTGCCGACCGAATACATCCCGGCCGTTCGCAAGGGCGTCGAAGAAGCTATGAGTAATGGTGTAATCGCCGGCTATCCGGTTGTGGACATCAAGGCTGAAATCTACGACGGCAGCTACCACGAAGTCGACTCCAATGAAATGGCCTTCAGCATTGCCGGTTCTATGGCGTTGCAAGAAGGTGTCAAGAAAGCCAGCCCGACGCTGCTTGAGCCGGTCATGAAAGTTGTTGTTGTCACCCCTGAGGAATTCATGGGCGACGTCATCGGTGACCTGAACAGCAAGCGTGGCCGCATCGAGAGTATGGAAGACCTGAGTTCCGGCATCAAGGAAATCACAGCTTTCGTACCGCTTGGTGAAATGTTTGGTTACACCACTAACCTGCGCTCTATGACTCAGGGCCGGGCTAGCTCCAGCATGGAGCTCGATCACTACGCGGATGTGCCGCCGAACGTAGCTACGGCTATCATCGCCAAGAACACCAAATAATGTTTTCTGAGCGTAGATCAATATAGAAAACACCCCCTCCAAGGGGTGTTTTCATTGTGGTATGCTTATATAAGCAATGGACAAGGGTGACGACCTGTATCTTGATGAGACCGCCGAAGAGCAAGCGGCAGAAGCGGTGGCGGAAGACCGGGCGCCTATTTCGCTCTACGAATTCTACGCCCTCGGCATCGAACGGCTGATCGTAAAAGCGCCGTGGGAGCTTGAGCGCGTGGTATCTGCCTATCACGAGAGTTTTCTAACCGAACAGCGTTGTCTCGGCCTATCTATCTTACTGCTACTAGGCGAAAACCACGTGCCGCAGGACGCCGTGCAGAGTATGCCGGGCTTTGAAGACCAAGCGCGCTTTAGCGTCAACCAAGCTGTCTTCCGCCGGGCACTCAAACGCTACTTTGAAGGCAAGCGGCTTAACCCAGTTCGGGCCGATATGGTCATAGAGCGCATGGGCAGCTACATCATTGATTCTCGCGAAGCTGAGACCATACAAGGCGACCCATTGGAGGCCATGTTTAATACGCTGGCCCGCCGCGTTCCACCGCTAAACGAAGAGCAAGCCGAGCACTACGCCAAGCGCGTTGAAAAAATCTTCGACTACGTATCAGGTTTAGTAGAAGTTGTCCTCAAACGCTACCACATTGCCGCCCGCTAGTAGTTACCGAGCGCTGTCGCGCCGCAAGCGACCAAGAGCTGCGTCGGCCTTCCATCAGAAGACTGCGCTGCGACTTCAGGCAAGAGGGTAGCGCCGTAGAGCTCTTGCTCTTCGAGGGCCGCATCCACAAACTCTGTCACTGCGCCTGGACCAGCATTACGCCCCGATAGAATGGTCAGATACGTCGTAGGCCGAGGATTAGCCTGGGCGTGGCGTAGCGCTGCGGCAACTCCGGCAAGCGCCGAGGGCTCAAAGTCGCGACCGTAGGCTTCATACGTCACTTGTGCTGCTCGGCCAGTATCCGCAGGACTGGCATAGTGAGTACCCGCTACAAACTGATCACTGCCCAGTATCGCTGCTGCCAGTTTGCCCGGCTTAGCCACGTTTAGGCCATCATAACGCGAATCGATGTCGCCCGCCGGCCGAACCTCATACGTCTGCCAGCCTTGCGTGTAGCCTACGCTGGCGCTGGCGGCGCACAAGCTGCCACCGCCACGTTGGAGCATCTGGATAACGTCGCCGGTAACGCCGAGTTCCTGAAATTTTCGAGCTACTCGACGGGCCGGCAGGCCTTGTCCCGCAAGTGCGTCAGGATTGTCAAACGGATGCAGAAAATGGCCCCGCGGATCTCTACCAGCCAGCTGCTCAGCATGGGCTATGGCGTCTACCACGAGATCCGACTCTACTACCATAACCTCACCACCACGGCGTTTCATGTTTTCACGTTTGGAGTCACGCAGCGTACGGGGCGCTACCAGCACAGCCTCCCGGCCGCGCGAGCTGGCCGCCCAAGCCACCGAGGCGCCCGCGTTACCGGCAGTACCACAATAATAGCGCGCTCTTTCAGGGTGCTCGTGCAAATCCCGCTTAACCGCCAGGGCCATGCCGTTGTCTTTGAAGCTACCGCTTGGCTGGCTTGACTCGTCCACAGTGTACAGCCGATGCCGCTCCAGCCCCGGCACGCGCAGGAGACGTAGCTCCGGGTCCTGCAGTCCCATACGCACCTCATCTTCGGGCGAGACACCGCTCAGCGTTTCCTGTATCTGTCTATGTACTCCGAATGCCGTGTACGAGTCTACCGTTTCTGCTATCATTGTCATATTTTCTCCAAAATAAAGAGCTCCGGTTACCCGGAGCTCTTGTTAGTCTTTGTAATCTGTCTACACTACTAACACGCCCCGGTCGGGAGTGATAATAATGGCGATAATTTGGGCTATAGAACGCACCATGTCAGGCAGTATGCACGGCCTGCGCCCAAAACGCAAGTTACCACACTACCGGTATTTACAAACATCGGTGCCTTCTCTATACTAGACAGGTAACTCGTGTGAGTTTTTATTATTTCACGCAGTCAACTAATATTTATTAAAAGGAGCAACCATTACAAATGGCAGCAACATTTGACCGAAGCAAGCCGCATGTCAACGTTGGTACTATGGGCCACGTCGACCACGGTAAGACCACTCTTACCGCGGCTATTACCCACGTACTAGCTAAGAAGCTTCCGAGCGACGTCAACAAACCCCGTAACTACGAGGACATCGACAACGCCCCAGAAGAAAAAGCACGTGGTATCACCATCGCCACTTCTCACCAAGAGTACGAGAGCGAAAAGCGCCACTACGCACACGTTGACATGCCGGGTCACGCCGACTACGTCAAGAATATGATCACTGGTGCCGCTCAGATTGATGGCGCTATCCTGGTTGTATCCGCCGCCGACGGCCCTATGCCTCAGACCCGCGAGCACGTGCTGCTGGCTCGTCAGGTGGGCGTGCCGAAAATCCTCGTCTTCCTCAACAAGATGGACCTGGCCGACCCCGACCTCGTCGACCTCGTCGAAGAGGAAGTTCGCGAGCTGCTCGAGAAGAACGGCTTCGACAAGGACGCTCCGATCATCCGTGGCTCTGCCACGAAGGCGCTCGATGGCGATGCTGCCAACGAAGATGCCGTTATGGAGCTCGTCAAAGCTATGGACGACTACATCCCTGAGCCGACCCGCGAGCTCGACAAGCCATTCCTGATGCCTATTGAAGACGTCTTCAGCATCAAGGGCCGTGGCACGGTTGCTACCGGTCGTATTGAACAGGGTATTGTTAAGATCAACGACGAAGTTGAAATCGTCGGTGTTCGCCCGACCACCAAGAGTGTTGTGACCGGCATTGAGGCCTTCAAGAAGAGCCTTGACCAGGGTCAGGCCGGCGACAACGCTGGTGTACTACTCCGTGGTATCGAGCGCGACGACATTGAGCGTGGTCAGGTGCTGGCTAAGCCGGGCACCATCACCCCGCACACCGACTTTGACGCCGAAGTTTACATTCTCACCAAGGAAGAGGGTGGCCGTCACACGCCATTCTTCAAGGGCTACAAGCCGCAGTTCTACTTCCGTACGACGGATGTAACTGGTGAGGTTGAGCTTCCGGCTGACAAGGAAATGGTCATGCCTGGTGACACCATCACCTTTAAGGTTAAGCTGCTTGCTCCTATCGCTATGGAGCAGGGTCTGCGCTTCGCTATCCGCGAAGGCGGCCGCACCGTTGGTGCTGGCGTGGTCACGAAGATCGAGAAGTAATAGAGATTCCGGCCAACGAAAGAGCGCTCCTCGGTGGGGCGCTCTTTTCGTTGTGCGTAATATCACAGCCTCGGCACGGGAGTAGCGACTATACTATGCCAGGCAAGAAAATAAGGGTGAGCCGAGTTGCGGCATCGTAGCGACTGTTGTATAATCTACTCATAAACTAATATGTGCTGACTAAAAGTGGCCTGCGGGAGGACTCCCAAAAGGACATGTTACAGTACCGAGCCGGGTTGAGCCGGCAGGAGAAACCAACTATGCCAGACGCAAAAACTGAGCAAAAACAGCGAATCCGCATCCGCCTCAAGGCCTACGACCACAAGGTCATTGACCAGGCCGCCAAACAAATTGTTGACACCGCCCTCCGCACCGGTGCGAGCCTTGCTGGCCCCATCCCACTGCCGACGCGCCGCAGCACCTTCACTGTCGTGAAGAGCCCCCACGTCTATAAGAAGGGTCGCGAACAGTTCGAAATGCGCGTCCACAAGCGCCTTATCGACGTGTTTGAGCCAACCCCGAAGACCATTGACTCGCTCATGAATCTCAGCCTGCCGGCCGGCTGCGACGTCGAAATCAAGATGTAACCCAACCCGAAGGGGAACCAAAAAACCGCCGGCACCCTACCGGCGGTTTTTTAACGAAAGAATTATGACACAACTAAGCGAACGTCTAACCCCGATAAGTACGATAGATCACCCCGTCCAGCCGGGCTGGTGGATACGAGCTGCCATGTCGCCAATCAGCCGAGCTGATAAAGAGGCCCTGGAGGCACGATTCGCTGACACTGCCGAGGACCCGGCCGCGTTGTTAGAGGCAGTTGATACAGCAAACCTGATGGTAACATCAGGTCGCCAGGCCAGGCAGCTTGAGAACATAGGGCGTCTGGTAATGGCAGACCCGGAGAACGAGTACAAGATACGGGATAGCTACCAGGCACTGGCTGGTAATCCCGAGCTGCTCGATACCTACGTACGCTGGTTCGGTACAGCGGCAACGGCCGCGCTTGTCAACTACCAGCCAAAGAAAGGAAAGAGGGGCGACGCTTCAATCTCGTTAGAGCTTGGCGGTATGAGGCAGGACGGCGACTGGAATCGTCCAGTGTACCTGGATAGGCTCGTAGCCGCACTTCCGGATGAGATGAGGGCACTCGACAGGAAAACGGATATACAGCTCGCGGCAGAGGCCGACAAAAAACTGGGCTACATCTTCATGCCTCTGTTCATGGATAGCGAGGGCGAGGGGTATACCTTTGACTACGCAGTTCTACGTCGGCGTCGAGCAGTCATGGATATCACCATGGAAGGTGCGGAAAAAGTAGGGATATTTAAGCAGTCGTATGGTCTCGTCGTATTGAGTCAGCTGAAGGTAGCCGACCGAGAGTTCATCAGACAAATGTGTGAGGCGGAGCACAATCCAGAGTGGAACGTGATGAAAAATAACGTACTTGCCGAGGCGGCCGGACGCGTATTCGAAGCAGCTATTCTGGCAGCGGATAGGTCAAAAGTGACCACTGTTGTGCCGATCAGTGCTCAGTACATCGTAAAAGCTCGTCGCGACGGCCTACAGGTGACTGATAACCGTGTCGGCCAGCAGCCCGAGCACGAACAGTCCACCGACGACTTTGCTCGTTTTGAACGCGCTGTGTGACAGGTATAACGGCCACAGCCCGGCCGGATAATCTTTAGGCCGTTCAACTGGACGTGGTCTGCTGTAGAACTTGAACATCCTGACAATTGCCGGCACACCGAGCACTATTATAAGAGCGACCGGACCGATCCAGCCAAGCACAACGTACAAAGCTACCAGAACCGGCATCGCAGCCACGATAACCATGTTAGTATAGCGAGCAGCCGTTTCGCCTAAGATAACAGGTAGCGTGTGCACACCCTTTTTCTTATCTTCACTCAACTTGTCGGTGTGCTTACCCATAAGGATACTGGCGACAGATAGGCCATAGACGACTGAAACCGCGGCTACTGACCAGCTCCAGGTGCCGGTAAGCACCAGATACGTGCCGCCGGCCATCAAGGGTCCCCAGATAGCGACCTCGGCGATTTCGCCTAAGCCGAGGTATTTGAGCGGCCAGGTATAAAACAGCACGAACACCGCGCCGACTGCCATCAGCCACGCTACCCGCACGTCGTGCGTAATAAAGATAAGCGCTAAACCGCACGCCACAGCGAGCACGCCCGTTACCGCAGCCTCCGTCAGTTGGTGACGCTTACTCCACCAGCCGAGTTGCATGGGTTGCGGGCCATAAATGGTACGGAAGTAGTTATCACTATCGACGCCTCGGACGGAGTCCGTGTAGTCGTTTATGAGGTTGTTGGTGCCGTGCGCCAACACTAGCCCAAGCAGGCAGAGCAGGAATTTCCAGATATTGAAGTAGTCGACGCGCCAAGCCATGAGCGCACCAATGAGGCATGCATAGGCGGTCACAATGAACAGCGCTCCGCGGGTAGCGATCAGCCACTGACTGATCGGATCCAGCCCATCCCACTCTTTTTTATCCACTCGTGGTATTCGTCGAAGGGCTGTGCCCCACATGGACACGTGTACACTCATGTTGGTCATTGTAGCTAGACCTAGCTTCGATTACAATGCCAGGTAATGGACGCAACATTTGAGGAGCTTCTGATGGGCCACATCACCGGTGACAAGGTGATTACCGCAGCCGAACGCCACTTATTGGATGCCCCCAAGGCCAAGCGAGTACGCCCAAAGTTTGTGCTGGCTTGCGGGCGGCTGCTGGACATTGCGGAAAAAGAAATACTGGAGAGTGCTGTAGCCGTAGAGCTCATGCACACCGGGAGTTTGCTGCATGACGACATCATCGATAAGGCCGACGAGCGCCGCTCCCGCCCGAGTGTCAACAAGTTGTATGGTGGCACTATGGCCCTCCTGGCTGGCGACAGTCTATTCTCACGGGCTGTTTTATCCTTTTCAGGCATAAAAAACAGCGCCAAGGCTACCCAGCAGGCAGCTAAAACCTTTATAGAGCTCACGGAAGCGGTAGCGCTGGAGGCAAAGCTGAGCCCCTCGGACGCTACTGCCGCCGACGTCCTTAAGATTGCCGACGGCAAAACCGGCGCGCTCTTCGGTCTGTGCGGCTACCTCGCTGGGCTGGCCGCCAGTGACCCTGAAGCGGCGAAGCGCCTCCATCAGACCGGGCGTTTAGCTGGACGGGCTTTCCAGCTCCGTGACGACATCGATGACCTCGAAGAAGATAGCGCGAACGGCGTACCGACACTACCACAGCTCATCAATCTAGATGAGGTTGAAAAGGCAATCGAAGACGCGCTGCGAGAAGCAGTTGCGCAGCTCAAGCCGTACGCCACCCGTTCCAACTACGCTGAGCTGGTTGACTATATCTACGCACTTGCCCGAACGCCGCAAAAAGCCAGTCTGTAGTGGAATTTGCAACGGATTGACAGAGGTAGCATCAATGTGCTAATCTGTATGGGTATATCAAATTATCCACTCTAGGTGAGTTAGGAAAGGTCACTCCATAACAGGGGTAGAAACCGCCGGCCACCGGCATTTTTTTGTCTAACCGGAGCCGGAGTTAACGTAAAAAGGATGCTATGAAAGCACTAATCACGAGAAAGGTAGGCATGACCAGCACCATCGCAGACGATGGCGTCGTTCAGGCTATTACCTTGCTTTCCGCTAGTCCCTGCGTTGTTACGCAGGTCAAGACCGACGAGGCCGACGGGTATACCGCCGTACAGCTCGGTTTTGAAACCGCCAAGGAGGCTAAGACCCCCAAAGCCCAAGCCGGTCATTTTAAGGCCGCCGGCATTATGCCGAAGATCGTCCGTGAGTTCCGCCTCGCGAACGCCGACGAAATCACTGAAGACCTCAAGGTTGGAAGCCAAATCAGCCCCGAGGTCTTTTCAGTTGGCGACGTCGTACACGTCACCGGCACCAGCAAAGGTAAGGGTTGGGCTGGCACCATCCGCCGCCACAACTTCCACCGCGGTCGCAAGACGCATGGTGGCCGTAGCTACCGCCGCGTGGGTTCCATCGGTAGCATGTACCCTCAGAAGATTTTCAAGGGTAAGAAGATGGCTGGCCAGCTCGGTCACGAGCAAGTCACCGTGCGCAACCTGAAGATCGCGCTCGTGGACGCAGAAAAGGGCTACATCGGCGTAGTCGGTGCAGTTCCAGGTCCCAACAAGGGTATCGTAATCATTAAGGGGGCAAACTAATATGGCAGTTCCTACTTTTACTGCAAGTGGTGCTAAGGCCACGACCCCAGCGAAGCTCGACAGCGCTGTTTTCGGCGTAGAAATTACTAGTCACCAGCTGCTCCGCCAGGCGTACGACACCTATCTGGCCAACGGCCGCGACAACCTCGCGGTTGTGAAGACCCGTGGTTTGGTGCGCGGTGGTGGCCGCAAGCCATGGAAGCAAAAGGGTACCGGCCGCGCTCGTTTTGGTAGCTCACGCAACCCGATTTGGCGTGGTGGTGGTATCGTCTTCGGCCCAACCGGCGAAGAAAACTACACGAAGAAGCTGCCTGTTGCCGCCAAGCGCCAGGCTATTCGCCAGGCTTTGAGCCTCGCCAACAAAGACGGTAAAGTTGTCGTTGTTGAGAAGTTTGCTGTTAAGGACGGTAAGACGGCCGAGCTCGCTAAGCTGCTCGCTAAGATTGACGCTAAGCGCACCACTATGCTCGTAGTCACTGAAAAGACTCCTGAACTCGTGCGCGCTGCCACCAACCTCGGCAGCGTTTCTGTAGTCAGTGCCACCTACTTGAGTGTTTACGGTGTACTGAACGCCGACCACTTGGTATTTACTACCGACGCACTGAAAGCCACCGAGTCCTGGCTGAAGGGAGACAAGTAATGCATTTACTAAAACCGCGTTTGAGCGAAAAGAGCTACGCTACCAGCCAGGCTACCAACACGTTCGCGCTGGACGTGCCAACCGAGCTCAATAAGCACGAAATCGCTGCAGCTGTCGAAAAGCAGTTCGAAGTTAAGGTTGCAAACGTACGCACGATAACCCGCAAGGGTAAACAGAAGCGTGTCATGAACACCACCGGTAAGCGCTACACCAACCGTTACGGTTCTCAAAGCGATATCAAGAAGGCTTACGTAACGCTAGCCACCGGCAGCCACCTGCCGTTCTTTGAAGCTGAGGAAGCCGAAGCTAAGGCAGATGATAAGGCTAAGAAAATCGACAAGAAAGCCGCGCCCGCCGTTGTGAAAGCAACGGCTAAGGCCGAAAACAAGACTGCCCACCGTGGCCTGCTACGCAGCCGCAAGTCAGGAGAAAAATAATGGCCATTAAGCAATACAACCCGACCACTCCCGGCCGCCGCGGCATGAGCAGCCAGGATTTCGGTGCGGTAACCACCAAGAAGCCCGTACGCTCGTTACTCGTTACAAAGCGCCGTGGTAACGGACGCAACAACCAGGGCCGCATCACCACCCGCCACCAGGGCGGCGGCGCCCGCAAGTTCTACCGCTTGGTGAACTTCAACTTCAAGGGTGAAGGCACGATCGAGCACATCGAATACGACCCAAACCGCAGCGCCCGAATTGCCCGTGTCAAAGATACTGACGGCAAATATCACTACGTGCTGGCCGCTAAGGACATGGCTGTTGGTCAGAAGCTGGCCGCTCACGAAGAAGCTGCCATTGAGACCGGCAACCGTTTGCCGCTCAAAAATATTCCAGTCGGCACCACCATCCACGCTATTGAGCTGCAGCCAGGCAAGGGCGCCCAGATGGTCCGCTCCGCCGGTAACGGCGCTCAGCTAATGGCAAAAGAAGGTGAGTACGGTCAGGTCCGCCTACCGAGCGGTGAAGTCCGCCTGGTGAACCTGAACTGCACTGCTACCATCGGTGTCGTCGGTAACGAGCAGCATCAGAACATCAAAATCGGTAAAGCCGGCCGCTCGCGCCACCTGGGTAAGCGCCCGAGCGTCCGCGGTGTCGTCATGAATGCCGTGGATCACCCGCACGGTGGTGGTGACGGCGGTCGTCACCGTATGGCCAAAGCGCCTCGTACTCCTTGGGGTCAGAAGACCCTGGGTTACAAGACTCGCCGGCGGAAGTCTACCAGCAACATGATCGTAAGGAGCCGTCATGCGGCTAAGAGGAAATAACGTATGAGTCGTTCACTAAAGAAAGGGCCATTCATCGATCCAAAGCTCGCTAACAAAGTTGCGAAGCTGGGCCCCGAGGATCGTACCATTATTAAAACCTGGGCTCGCGCCAGCACCATTGCGCCGGACTTTGTCGGCAAGACCTTTGCCGTGCACAACGGTAAGGTACACGTACCGGTGTTCGTGACTGAGAACATGGTCGGCCACAAGCTTGGCGAATTCAGCCCAACCCGTAAATTCCGCAGCCATGGCGGAAAGCTGGCGAAAGGTAAGTAGGCATGAGCGTTAAAGCAGAGTCTAAAGGAGTCCGGATGAGCCCGCGCAAAGTCGGAGCCGTTGCCCACCTAGTTCGTGGCCGCACCGTGGCTGACGCTATTGTCATCCTGGAGCACGCGCCGCGCCGCGCCGCCCTGCCGGTCCTCAAGACCATCAAGAGCGCGGCTGCGAATGCAACACACAACCATAACTACAAGGCGGACGGCCTACGCATTGTCGAGATCACCGTCAACCACGGCCCACGCACGAAGCGCTTCCGGCCAGCCGCTATGGGCCGCGCCCTTCCGTACCAGAAGCGCAGCAGCCACATCCGTGTGTTAGTTGAAGGCGAGCAGCGTCCCGCTCCAAAGGCCGCCGCAACTAAGGCCAAAGCTGAAACTAAGCCTGCCAAGGAAGAGGAGAAGAAGTAATGGGCCAGAAAGTAAACCCCATCAGCATGCGTCTGCAGCTCAACAAAGATTGGCGTAGCAAGTGGTTCGTCGGCAAGAACCAGTACGCCAAATACCTGGCCGACGACCTGCATGTCCGTAAGCTTATCCAGGATAAATTTGGGAGCCGTGGCGCTATCAACAAAGTCGACATTGAGCGTTCACCCAACCTCATTACCGTTACTATTGCCACCGCTAAAGCTGGTGTGGTCATCGGCCGTGGGGGTCAGGGCGCACAAGAGCTCAAGGCTGCACTCGAAAAAGTGTACGGCGTCCCGGTACGCGTCAACATCGAAGAAGTTAAGAAGCCTGACTTGTACGCCAAGCTGGTTGCCGAAAACATCGCCCACCAGATTGAACGCCGTATGAGCTTCCGCCGCGCTATTAAGAGCGCCAGTGCTGCTACCATGCGGGCAGGCGCGCAGGGCATCCGCATTGAGGTAGCCGGCCGTCTGAATGGCGCCGAAATGAGCCGCCGCGAAAAAGAAGTTGCCGGGAGCGTGCCGCTGCACACTATCCGCGCCAACGTCGACTACGCTGCCGCCCGTGCGTTGTTTCCAGGCGCTGGTATCGTGGGCGTAAAGGTGTGGATCTACAAGGGAGACAGCTAGCATGTTGCTCCCTAAGCGCACCAAGTTCCGCAAAGTCCGTAAGGGCAAGATCCGCGGCGTCGCTACCAGCGGCAACTACATCGCTTTCGGCGAGTACGCGCTGCAGGCTCAGGGCCACGAGCGTATTACGTCACGGCAAATTGAAGCCAGTCGTCAGGCCATGACCCGCTACATCAAGCGCGGCGGTAAAATCTGGATTCGCATCTTCCCGCACACCCCAGTGACCCGCAAGCCACTGGACGTAAAGATGGGTTCCGGCAAGGGCTCTCCAGAGTTCTTTGTTGCCAAGGTTCGCCCGGGCACCATCCTATTCGAAATGCAGGGTGTAACCGAGGAAACCGCCCGGGAGGCTATGCGCCTGGCCGCTCACAAGCTGCCAGTGAAGACCAAATTCCTGGTGAAGGAGGAGGCATAACATGAAAATTGCAGATATCCGCAAGCTCTCTACGCAAGAATTGACCGCGGAGACCGTTAAGTTGCGCGACGAAATCGCCGACTTAAAGCGCCACATCTACCTGGGTGACAACCAGAACGTGCGCGCTGTCCGGGGCAAGCGTAAAGATCTCGCCCGAATGCTCACGGTTTTGAGCGAACAACTAGTTAAGGAGGCCAAGTAATGGCGAAGTCAATTACCGGCGTCGTCTCGAGTGATAAGGCCGACAAGACTATTGTCGTTCTTGTGCGCGAGCGCAAGACGCACCCGCTGTACCGCAAACAATATACGGTCAGCAAAAAATTCATCGCCCACGATGAAAAGAACGAAGCCCACGTCGGCGACAAAGTTGTCATCGTGGAAACTCGCCCGATTAGCCGCCGCAAGAGTCACAGGCTCGCGCACGTGGTCGAGAAGGCCGGCGTGACCCACGTCGAAAAGGAGGGTGAAGCGTAATGATTCAACAAGAGTCCCGCCTAGTCGTCTGTGACAACAGCGGTGCTAAGGAAATCCTGTGCATCCGCGTGCTTGGCGGCACCCGCCGTCGGTACGCCGGCGTTGGTGACATCATCGTTGCCACCGTCAAGCAAGCCAGCCCGACCGGCACCGTTAAGAAAAAGAGCGTAGTAAAAGCGGTGGTCGTACGGACGACAAAGGAAATCACCCGCAAGGATGGTAGCACCATCAAGTTCGATGACAACGCCGCTGTCATTATCAACGATGACAAGCAGCCGCGCGCAACCCGTATCTTTGGCCCCGTCCCCCGCGAACTCCGTGACCTTGGCTACGCCAAGATTATCAGCCTCGCACCGGAGGTACTTTAACCATGAATAAGTCAACAATTCCCACCAAATTGTACAAGATACGTATCAAGAAGGGCGACACTGTCCAAGTCTTGAGCGGCAAGTACAAAGGTAAGACCGGTAAGGTCATTGCGACCCACCCGTTTGAGAACAAGGTGACCGTCGAAGGCATCAACATCGTCAAGAAACACGTCAAGCCCAACAACGCTTACCCGCAGGGTGGTATCATCGACCTCACCAAGCCCATGTGGGTGAGCAAGGTGGCGGTGATTGACCCCGAAAGCAAGAAGCCGACCCGTATCGGTATCAAGCTCGACGATAAGGGCAACAAGACCCGTGTGTACAAGAAAAGTGGAAAGGAGATCAAGTAATGGCAGCTGCGACAAAGACCACCAAAACGGCCACCAAAGCCCCTGCGAAATACGTTCCTCGTCTCCAGGAAGCCTACACCAGCAAATTCGTGAGTGAGCTACAGAAAGAGTTGGAGCTCAAGAACGTACATGAGGTACCGCGCCTCGAGAAAATCGTCGTCAACGTCGGCCTCGGCCGCGCCAAGGAAGACAAGAAGACGATTGAGGCCGCTAAGAACACTTTGCGCAAAATTACTGGCCAAGCTCCGGTTGAAACCGTGGCCAAGAACTCCATTGCCGGCTTTAAGCTGCGCGAAGGCAACATGATCGGCCTCAAGCTGACCCTCCGTGGTGCCCGCATGTACGAGTTCATGGATCGCCTAATCAACATCGTCTTGCCGCGCCTGCGCGACTTCCACGGCGTTCCCGTCAAAGCCTTTGATAAGCAGGGCAACTACAGCATCGGCATGACTGACCAGAGCGTATTCCCTGAACTGACGTTCGAGGAAACTACCACAGCACACGGCCTGCAAGTCGTGTTCGTAGTGAAAGCAGGGGAGCGCGACCACAGCAAAGCACTATTAAGCAAATTTGGCATGCCATTCGAAAAGGAGAGCAAATAATATGGCCAAGAAATCCATGATCGCTCGCGACAAAAAGCGCCAAAAGATGATCCAGCAGTACGCCGCAAAACGCGCCGAACTGAAGGAACTCGGCGACTTTGAAGGTCTCGCCAAGCTCCCGCGCAATAGCAGCCCCACCCGCTGGAAGAACCGCGACATCCTGACTGGCCGTCCGCACGGCTACATGCGCCAGTTTGGACTCAGCCGTATTACATTCCGCGAGCATGCAAGCAAAGGTGAAATCCCTGGTATAACGAAAGCGAGTTGGTAAGATGAGCGTTACTACAACTGACCCTATCGCCGACATGCTGACCCGTATCCGCAACGCAATTAACGTGCAGAAAAACGAAGTCAGCCTGCCGCACAGCAACATCAAAGAAGCGGTGGCGCGCAGCCTGCAGGCTAACGGCTTTCTGCAGAGTGTCAATGTGACCGACCTGAGCGTCGGCAAGCAGATGCACATCGTCATCAACCCGGAGAGCGAAAACGCCCGCATTACTGAGATCAAGCGTCTGAGTAAACCGGGGCGCCGCGTCTACAGTAACGCTCGTGAAATGCCAACCGTCAAACGCGGCCGCGGTATCATCATCGTCAGCACCTCCAAGGGCCTGATGACCGGTACTGAAGCCAAGCAAGCCGGCCTGGGCGGTGAACTAATCGCCAGCATTTACTAGGCAAGAGAACGTAAGGAACTAAAGGAATAAGAAAATGAGTCGAGTAGGAAAACTACCAATCGGACTACCGAGCGGCGTGACAATCACTGTCGACCCAGACACGATTACCGTGGCCGGGACGAAGGGAACGCTTACGCAGTTCACCATGCCCGACATAACCGTCACGCAAGAGGGCGACCAGATTGTTGTCACCCGCGCGAATGACGAACCGAAAGTCCGCGCCAAACACGGCCTGATGCGCGCATTGCTCGCTAACATGGTTACCGGCGTCAGTCAAGGCTTTAGCAAGCAGCTGGAAGTCAACGGTGTTGGTTTCCGGGTGGCACTGGCCGGACAAGACCTGAAAATGAACCTGGGCTTCAGCCACGAAGTTATCTATCACCTTCCGCAAGGCGTTACGGCTCTGGTGGAGCAGAACAAAATCACCGTGAGCGGCACCGATAAACAGCAGGTGGGCCAGACGGCCGCCGAGATCCGCGCACTGAAGAAACCCGAACCATATAAGGGCAAGGGTATTAAATACATGGGCGAGCGCATTATCCGCAAGTCCGGCAAGTCAGGAAAGGACAAGTAATGAATAACCTTGCACTCAAGGCTAAGAACCTCGCATTGCGTAAACGCCGCATTCGCGCCCGCTTAAGCGGCACCTCTACGCGTCCTCGCCTGAGCGTCTTTATTAGCGGCCGCCACGTCAGTGCCCAGATCATCGACGACACCAAGCACAAGACGGTTGCCGCCGCTACCACCATCGGCAGCAAGGTCGCCAAAGGCACCATGACCGAAAAGTCTGCCTGGGTCGGTGCTGAAATCGCCGAAAAGGCCAAGAAAGCTAAAGTGGCGAGTGTCGTATTTGACCGCGGCGGTCGCATGTTTCACGGCCGCGTCAAGGCTCTGGCCGACGCTGCTCGCGAGAAAGGACTGGAGTTCTAGTCATGGCTGAAACCACCCAAACACCAACCCCTAGCACCGGCCGCGCACCGCAGCGCGGTGGCCGTCCGCCCCGTCGCGGCGACCGCGGCCCGGTCGTAGAAGAGAAGAAAGAGTTCGATGAACGTATCGTGCACATCGACCGTGTAGCCCGCGTTGTTAAGGGCGGCCGCCGCTTCCGCTTCCGCGCGCTCGTCGTAATCGGCGACCATAAGGGCCGTGTCGGCATTGGCATCGCCAAGGGCGCCGATGTAACCGCCGCTGTTACTAAAGCTACCGAAGTTGCCAAGAAGCATCTGCACCGCATCAACCTCTACAAGGGAACGCTGCCGCATGACGCCGAAGGCAAAGTCAGTGGTGCCCGTATCCTCATCAAGCCAGCCAGCGCTGGTACCGGTCTGATCGCCGGCGGTGTGGTGCGTACCATCCTGGAAGTAGCCGGCGTGAGCAACGTGCTCAGCAAGAGTCTCGGCTCAACCAACAAGGCCAACACTGCCTACGCTACTATTGCCGCCCTGCAAAGCCTGGAGCCAGCCAAAAACTGGGTCACCAGCCGCACCGACACCGCTGCAGCGAAGGCCCACAAGGCTGTCGAGAAGCCAAAGACTGAGGCCGAAAAGAAGCCTGCTGCCAAGAAAGCAGCCTCAAAGGAGAGCAAATAATGAAGTACCATGAATTACAGCCCGTTGCCAGTAAGTCACGCAAGCGCGTCGGCCGCGGCATCGCTGCCGGCCAGGGTAAGACCGCCGGCCGCGGTACCAAGGGTCAGGGCGCTCGTACTGGCTTCAGCAAACGCCCGGGTTTCGAGGGTGGCCAGAACCCACTCATGCAGCGTTTGCCGAAGCTCCACGGTTTCCGCAGCTATAAAGTAAAGGCCGAAAACGTCTTTACTAACCAGCTGAATGGCCTCGGTGCCAAGGTAGACAACACTGTTCTAGCCGAAAAAGGTCTCGTGAGCAGCCCGTACGTCCGCGTCAAACTCTTGACCCGCGGCGAACTCACCAAGAAAGTAAGCGTTAGCCTACAGGCTGCCAGCCAGAGCGCTGTCGAAGCCATCCAAAAGGCCGGCGGCGACTTCACTGCCGTGGCCCGCCAGCCTCGCCCGGCTACCAAGAAAAAAGAAGAGAAGTAGCTTCTTTCTTCTACCTCGAATCGTTATTAAAGAGGCCCCACGTGGCCTCTTTAATCTTTAATACAGAATTACTTACTGAGACGCTCGGCGCGTTCAATAGTCCGCTGAAACCTCTCTATGCATTCGGGCTACAACCCGATTGGGGTAACGGCTCCTCGAATTTCTTTATCTCTTTGCGGATCTCCTCGTCTGTACTCAGGGCGCCCTGTCCTATTTGGTGTTACTATAGTATATTGAAGCTAATAAAATATTAAAGACGGCCCGATAATGTGAACCCCGAAGATGTTCGATCAGTAGGTATTTGGAGGCCCCATGGCTGAGGGCTGTTAAATATGGCCGACCTACAAGAAACTGTACGACTATCAGATAAAGCCCGGATAGCACCACAAGAGCTGTTGAACTGGCTTTCTGCGCTCAATTTTCATCCCCTAGAAGGTGAGGTCGGAGTCTATCGAAAACACTATGATGGACCAATCTCCATTACCGTAGATACTGGTGCGGGTACTATTCTGTATCCAAATGAAATCAGGACACATCACATGGCGGCATCAAATGTAAGTAAGCGCGAGAATCTTGTCGTTCTGGAGTGCATCGATAGGCTCCTCCGTAAAGGATATGATGCCAATAAGATTGAGCTAGAAAAGGGTTGGAAACTCGGTCATAAGGGCAAAGGGAGATTGGATATATTGGTACGTGACGGTGCAAATGCACCGTTTCTGATGATTGAGTGTAAAACCTGGGGGAAAGAGTACAGCAAAGAGAGGCAGAAAATGTACCAGGATGGCGGTCAGCTTTTCAGCTACTACATTCAGGAGCGGGCAACCAAATATTTATGCCTATACTCGTCCACCGCCAACGGTGCTAGGGTCGAATACGTTAATGACATCGTGCAGCTTTCCTCTGACTTTGACGCCTGCACCGACACCTTCGAAGTTTTTGAGCACTGGGATAAGACCTTTCAGACGAAGGGCTTATTTGATGATGATATTCCACCCTATAAACCTGAGTTCAAGGGACTTATATACACTGACCTCCAAGACTTGGAGCATAACAGTTCGAGCGTGATCTTTAACCAGTTTGCTGAAATCTTGAGGAGAAATGTCGTTTCCGACAAATCGAACGCATTTAACAAAATCTTCAATTTATTTATATGTAAGATTGTTGATGAAGACTTCAAGGACGGTAGTGGTAAGGAAGTGGAATTCCAGTGGAAAGGATCAGACACCTACACTTCATTCTTTGACCGACTAAACAACTTATACAAGCGTGGGGCAAAGGACTATATCAACATTGACGTCGAAGACCTCAGCATCGACCAACTAAACAATTTGCTTGAAAGAGCGCCTAAGACAGACAAGATTAGAGATGAGTTTATTAAGTTACGCCTGTATAAGAATACCGAGTTTGCATTCAAGGAGGTCTACAATAAGAATACTTTCGAGGAAAATGCTTCTATCGTTAAAGAAGTCGTTCAGCTTCTGCAGCCCTACCGACTTAAATACAATCAGAAACAACAATTTCTAGGGGACTTCTTTGAGTTGTTGCTCAGTACCGGCTTTAAGCAAGAGGTGGGGCAATATTTCACCCCCCTACCTCTTGCACGATTTATATGTAAATCGCTGCCCGTAGATCAGATCATCGACAGAAAAAACAATAAGGAGGAGAAGTTCTTCCTTCCTTACATTATTGATTATGCTTCGGGTAGCGGGCACTTCTTGACGGAAATGATGGATGAGATAGACCAGAGAGTCAAGAATATCGCGAATAATGAAGCTTACATAAAGGGCCCGAAGGCGGCAAAAGATGAGTTCGAGAGCCATCGACATAGCTATAAATGGACAAAAGAGTACGTCTACGGAATTGAGAAAGACTACCGACTTGCAAAAACCACGAAGATAAACACTTTTCTTAATGGTGATGGTGACGCAAATATCATTATGGGTGACGGCTTAGACAATTTTGAAAAGAGCAGAACTTATCGAGGTATGAGGAAACTGGAGGATATTCGCACGGGTGATGAGGGTACATTTGATATCGTAGTAGCTAACCCCCCTTACTCTGTGAGCGAATTTAAGAATACTCTAAATGCCGGTAAGGAGACCTTTTCACTCTACCCGTACATCTCAGATAAAAGTGGTAACATCGAGTGTTGCTTTGTGGAACGCACTCAGCAGCTACTTTGCGACGGCGGTGTCGCAGGAATAATTCTTCCCGTTAGCTTCCTAACCTCATCGGAGACTCTTAATGTAAAGACGCGAGATTTTCTCTTCAAGAACTTCCTCATTAAAGCCTGTGTGTATCTCGGAGAGAAAACATTCATGGCGACGAACGTCTATTCAATCGTTTTGTTTCTCGAGAAGCGGCATGCTCAAGATATCGAGGCGATTGAAAGGATTATCGATAGGTTCTTTGTTGATTATCAAGATGTAACATGTAACGGAATCGAGAATGCATTCTCACGATACGCTACATATGCTTATGGCGCTTTAGGATTCGATGAGTATGTGGGCTTCATGAAGAGTCCACACCGTAATGATAGTATGTCTCCAGCCGCAAGTGAGGCGTTTCGAGAGTATATAGAAGAGGATCTGCCCTATTCGCACATTGTTGAACTAGAAAAGATAAAGTTGTTGCATTTTGCCATATCTTACAAGCAGCAGGTAGTCATTGTAGACGCAGGATCCGGCAACAAAGAGCTAGAGTTCTTGGGTTATGAGTTCAGTAAACGGCGTGGCAACGAAGGAATCAAACTTAGAAGATCAAAGGATGGTGAGCTCGCCAGTAAACTGTATTCTACTAAAGATCCGCGCGATGAGCGCAAGGTAAGCTCATATATACTTCGCAGCTTCGAGGGTTCACTGCCGGATTCAGTGAGCGAAGATATACGTGACCATGTTGAAATCATAGATATGTGCGACCTGTTTGATTTTAGTCGTCACGTGTTTGATAACTCTGTTAGGTACGGTATCCAGCATACGAAGTTCCACGACCGCCCGACAGTAAAACTTAAACATTTCTTTGACGCTATAAATGGAGTAACGTACAAAAAGCCGGATCAAGAAAGATTCGAGACCAGTAAGAGAGTACTGACCTCGACCCATATTGATTTACAGGAAGGTGGATACAAACTCGAAAAGCCCATATATTTAAGTGAGAGTTTTGATCTGCCTCAACAAAGTAGACTTAAAAAGAACGATCTATTTATTAGTACCTCTAACAGCTTGAAGCATCTTGGCAAGGTTGCGTTCATCGATAGAGACATGAACTACTGGGCCGGAGGCTTCTGTACCATCCTAAGACCCAAAGAGCAGTATAAGGGTGAGGCTGAAGAGATATCGCTATACGTCCGAGATATACTTCAGAAGTCTCCAGAATTTAGAGCTTTCATCAATCTCTACAAAAACTCTCGTATATCAAATATCGGCACGAGTCTGATGGAGTTTAGAATTCCTGTGCCAAAAAATATCGACCTGTAGGGGTATCGTCTAGATAATCGGATCGGTAGCATCACCGGATATTCTCGAGGAGCTGTCCACTATAATTGATCTTTTTTCCTACCCGCAATACTTTATACTGTCCGTATCATGGCCACAGATTCGAAGACTGCCCGCCGAGATAAGCATATTACTCGGCAAATTCACCGTTTGTTTTGGCTCGGCAACATTCAGGACAAGCCGGGGCTTATTATTTGCTACTTGTGTCGCATTCCGGCATTTGCAGCCTACAATATCTTCATCCCGCTGGTTAGTGCCTACGCAATACAAGCGATTATGCAACAGCATTTTGATAAAGTTACAGTGTATGCCGCATGGGTGATCATTTTATCACTGGTATACAGTGCCCTTTGGAGCCTGGGGGGCGCCTTCGTGAGCCACAATGCTATCGTGGGGGGCAAGTATGTCCAAAAAGAGATCTTCAGCAACTTCTTGCACAAAGACTATGAGTTTTTCACCACTGCTTACTTCGGCTCTCTGGGCGCCCAAGCCATACGTATCCGAGACGCTTTCAACGGCTACGGCGAGTTAGTGACACTGTCTATTCCCAAACAGACAACCATTGTATTGGCAGGTGTGGGGGTGATTGCATTTCAGTCACCCCTGCTGGCAATGGTTACCGTAGCAACCATGGTCTGTGTCTTAAGTTTTACTCTTTGGAGCAGTTCGTGGAGGCTTAAATTCCGCCGAGTACTGAGCGGTGCGAACAGCCAGATTGCTGCTGACATAGGCGATGCTCTCACGCACGGCACCACAGTAAAGAGCTTTGCTATGGAGCATTACGAGGAGACACACCTACAGCCCTCTATGACGCAGTGGGCTCGCGCGCAACGTCGCTCCTGGCTGTCCAGCCTGCCTGCGGACAATGGTCGAATGATACTCGCCGCCATCGCCACAGCCACACTTCTTATACTTTCGGCCCGGTTATACGAGCACCACACCATATCAATCACTGTCGTCGTCTTAGTACAACTCTACGTCATAAAGTTGGTCACCAGCACCCTCGACATTGCCGAGATTGTCAAGCGCTACGAGGAGGTCATGGGTATGGCGTACGAGCCAGTCAAAACCATGCTAGTCCCGACTACAGTTAACGACTCTGCAAAGCCCAAGCGCCTGCCCAAGGGCCCGCAGCACCAGCTGACACTCCACGAGGTGTCGTTCGCATACCCAGAGGCGCCTGATAAATATGCCGTCGGCAGCTTCGACCTATCCATCAAACCAGGCGAGAAAATCGGCTTAGTAGGCTACTCGGGCTCGGGTAAGACCACGCTCACCAAACTGCTCATGCGGTTTATGGATGTGAGCGCGGGCCAGATAACCCTCGACGGCAGAGACATTCGCGATTTGCGCCAGGCAGATCTGCGTGCGTGCATTTCGTATGTCCCACAGGAGCCGCTCCTGTTTCACCGCAACGTGTACGAAAACATTAGCTATGGTAAGCCGACCGCTTCCGAAACCCAGGTGATGGCCGCGGCGCGGGCCGCCTACGTGCAGGAATTTGCCCAAGATTTGCCAGAGGGCTACGACACGTTGGTGGGCGAAAGAGGGGTGAAACTGAGTGGTGGGCAACGCCAACGGGTAGCTATCGCCCGGGCACTCTTGCGCGACGCGCCTATTTTAGTGCTTGACGAGGCCACCAGCGCACTCGACAGCCACAGCGAAAAGCTTATTCAGGAGGCGCTCTGGAAACTTATGAAAGATCGCACCGCGATCGTTGTAGCACATCGGTTGAGTACCATTCAGCGGATGGACCGAATTGTAGTGATGGACAAAGGGCACATCGTGCAAATTGGCACACACACCGAGCTACTCAAACAAAAACAGGGTATTTATGCCCAACTCTGGGCCCACCAAAGTGGCGGTTATGTCGGTATACCTGAAGCTAGCACCACTGCCTAGCTACAAATCAGCTGAAAGCGCTTGGTGTACAGCTACGGCTCGGCTAGAATGGCTTGCATGATCAACGAACAATTCATGCAGGAGGCGATCAAAGAGGCACAGCTGGCGCTCGAACAGGGAGACTGGCCCATCGGTTGCGTCATAGAACTGAATGGGGAAATCATAGCCCGGGCTCACAACCATGTGTACTCCGACAATAATCGATTTAGACATGCAGAAATGTTGGCGTTACAAGCTGCTAACGACATATTGCGTAAGCACCCTAAAGAGGCGACGATCTACACAACGTACGAGCCGTGTCCGATGTGTTTCGGAGCTTGCGTATTGGGTAGGATTAAGAAAGTGGTGTGCGGGATTGACCTTGACCAAAGCGGCGCGATGTATTTTAGAGATCACCTGCCGCTATTGTTCAAACAAGATAAATTCCATATAGAATTTGAGCGAGGCATGCTAGCCGATGAGTGTGCAGCAGTTTTTATGCAGGGCCAGCCCACCAAAAAGCTGACTCAGAAAGGCTTAGTACGCACAGGGGAAGGATCGCACGAGACCGTTTCTCATCTGCAACGAGAACTCTGATCTCAGCGTTTGTAAAAGATACTGCATTACTTTACGAACTATAGTAGCCACTGTATACTCATATAAGATTTCAGCGTTATGAAAAGGGACAAAAGGTGAATTGGAAGATTATTGGCCGCAGCCTCGGACAGGCAGACATGCGCAAACGCATCCTGGCCGTACTTGGCATATTGCTTATTTATCGGATTTTGGCGCACGTACCAATACCGCTAAGCTCGCCCGAAACACTCAAACAGGTGCTTACCAATCTCTTCAATAGCCACACGCCACAGCTATTGAACTTCATGAACATACTTTCCGGCGGTGCGCTGGCGAACTTCAGTATTATGCTGGCTGGCCTTGGGCCGTACATTAACGCCAGCATCATCATGCAGCTACTTACCAAGGCCGTTCCACAACTTGAGGCTTTGCATAAAGAAGGTGAATCCGGCCAGAAGAAAATCAACCAGTATACTCGTATCCTCACCCTCCCGCTGGCACTTATTCAAAGTGTCGGCGCCATTTATCTGGTACGCACCCAGGCGCAGCAGGTGGGGGGTATCGGTGACATTACCGCTAACACATCCATCTGGCAGTGGGCGCTCATGGTGGCCGCACTTACCGGTGGATCCATGCTACTTATGTGGCTTGGCGAGCTGGTAACCGAACAGTCGGTGGGCAATGGTATTTCGCTGCTTATTACCGTGGGTATCGTGAGCAGTCTGCCAGGAACCATTAGCAGCCTAGCGGGTAGTATTTACGACAAAACCAACAAGTGGCACGTGTTTGGTAAAGAGCTCCCTATTAATGAGAAGTCTTTCTGGTACGCGCTCCTTATCTTAGTAGCGGTGCTGGTCGTCACGTGGATAGTGGTGATGTTGAACGAGGCCGCCCGGCGTATTACCGTGAACTACGCGAAACGTGTGCAAGGAAACCGAGCATATGGCGGCGTCACCACTATTTTGCCGGTTAAGCTCATCACTGCCGGCGTAGTGCCAATTATCTTCGCTGTAGCGTTCTTGAGCGTACCAAGCTTTGCGGGACAGTTGCTCCTCAATAACCACAGTGTCCGTCTGCAGCACATCGGCACCGACATGGTAACCTGGTTCCAAAACCCGTCAACCAGCACATTTGCCGCTGGTGGCTGGCATCCGTACATCTACCCAGTTACCTACTTCCTGTTGGTATTCATCTTTACCTTCTTCTACACCAGTGTGACTTTTAACAGCAAAGAAATTGCCGAAAACTTGCAAAAACAAGGCGGCTTTATAGAGGGGGTGCGGAGCGGTCTGCAAACAGAAAAACACCTGAGCCGCACCGTCAACCGGCTGACCCTCTTCGGTGCACTCGCCCTAGGCCTCCTCGCCATCTTGCCGATTATCGCTCAGGTATTCCTGAACACCAGCAATATCGCCATCGGTGGTACCAGCGTACTTATCCTGGTGTCAGTCTCACTGGAAACGTTGCGAGCGATTGAGTCGCGCGCGCTCATGGTTACGTACGACCAGTACGAGAGCGAGGACTTCTTTTACGATAGTGCCGCAGGCGGCGAAAGCGGAGCCGTAACCGGCCGCCGGCTGCGTTTCTTGCCGGGCCGCAAGAAACCTGTTGCCGCCAACAAAGAAGCTGCCCAGAAGTAACCACTTGCACGCGGTGCCCGCCGCCGCTTATGCTTAACGTATGACGCGTATGGCTAATTCTTTCGCCGAGACAAAACGCTTCGACCCAGCCACGCTGGTCGGTTTTCTAGTACCGGTCGGGTTAGCGGTACTTATTGGGCTGATTATTCATGCCTACTCTCAACCTATTGGCGCCCCTGTACGGCAGGAAACGAACGCTTCTGGCGCTGTTACGGCCACGACCCCGGTAGACCCACCGACCGATGCCGAGATTGCGGTCGCCAACCAAACCATCCTCAGCTACTGCAGTAACGACCTCCGCAAGGACACCAGCTGCTCATTGATAGCGGGCAGCACCGTAACAGCCCCAGGCTTTATTGAAACAGGGCTTAAAATGAGTGGCAGCTTCGCTACCGATGGCACAAGCGCCCAAGGCGTTGCCCTAGCTAAAGGCAGTGGCACTTCGTGGGCAGTGGTGTGGGTTGGACAAAGCTGCATACCCAAAGATGTAGCTACCCAAAATTCCGTGCCCGGCTCTTTCAAAGTTTGCTCTTCATAGTACGGCCTTATACCTCCTACGTCCAAGCACAATACATTGACTTCTTATAGCGCTTGTGGTACTATATATTAAGAGTTTACCCCATGAACACGCAGCTACAGCCCCTACGCCTTAGCAGCTACAACGCAGCGCTGCTAGCCGGCCCCCGCCAGCCAGAACACTCGGTAAAAGGGTGGCAAGCCTATCAGGATAAGGCTTGGAACGCTATTAAAAACCTTGGCCAACCCGATATCCTCGCGGTCGTTGAACTCGCCAATCGCACGGCGACACTGAGCGATCTTAGGAAGTCACACGACCAGATGCGCGAACTCGGCTACGTCGGCACCATTGCTGGCGGCATCCGAAAAGACGACAAGCTAAGATCCTCGATTTGGGCGAAACAAGAAATCTACGAAGGAGCAGGGAAGCTCGTACTGGCCGGTCTCGGAGCACTGCCGCAGGTCAAAACTAAATATGGTACTGCTACCGCGATACATAACGACAGCACCAGCAATACACTACGCGCTACGGCGAACCGCGCCCTTAGAAGGGCTCTTGACGAGCAACGGGATCAGGTGGCCAGCCAAAGCACGTTAGCAGAGGGGCAGTTTATCCTTGGCGACCTAAGCACCGCATACGTCGGCGACAGCCGAAGAACCAGGCTGTACCGCGGGCTGAATACCGTAACGCGGCACCTCCCACAACTCTGGCCCGGTTTCCAGTACTACGACACCGGCCGACTGACCCAGCTAGTGAGCGATGGCGTCCGCGTCTGTGCTATGCCTAATGACAACACGATGAGCATTCTGACTGGCGGCGAGGGGGGCTTTGTCAATGCGGCTGGCCCAGGAGAATCCGCTCCGACACTCTTCAAAGGCCCTGTGGCAATCCGTTCTGACCACATCTTAGGCAGAGGGGCTAACGACGAAACACTGCTGGCATTTACGAACTACGAGGTTAGCCCACTACTCTCCGGCGATCACGCTGCAATATCCACACAATGCATTCTTGGAGGCACGGTGTTGGCGCTGGCCGCATAAACCTTGACTTTTTCGTCATCACTCTTTACAGAATGCTGTAAATACTGCTATAATTAACACTTGTTATATGCTCAGTGCAGAGGTAGAGGCAAATTTACTTGGATTTACCGACAACTGAGAAATATATCGAAGATATATTTATGGCGGCGAGTAAAGAAGTAATTGAACTGACCGGTACCATTGTGGAGACGCTCCCGGGTACTCAGTTTCGGGTAGAGCTTGAAAACGGCCATCAAATTATAGCTCACGTCGCGGGGAAAATGCGGAAGCATTTCATTCGTATCGTCCCAGGCGACAGCGTTACCGTAGAATTGACACCTTACGATCTTACGAAGGGTCGAATTACGTACCGCAAGGGTTGAGAGCCCAAACAGTATCAAAGTTAATTGCAGTGTGTTATTGCAAGTTAAGGAGCAATGATCCGCATGAAAGTGCGTGCAAGCGTCAAGAAAATCAGCCCCGACGACAAGATTGTTCGCCGGAAGGGCCGTCTGTACGTTATCAACAAATTTAAGCCAAAGCACAAGCAGAGGCAGGGTTAACATATGGCAGCACGAATCTCTGGAGTTACGATTCCGGCAGAAAAACAAATCTGGGTCGCTTTGACGTACGTGTACGGCATTGGACCGAAGACCGCCGAGGACATCCTGGCAGCCGCAAAGGTCGAGCGAACCGTACGCACCAAAGACCTGACTGACGCCGAGATCGCTCGGATCCAGGACTATATCAACGAGAGTCTGACAGTAGAAGGTGAGTTACAGCGCGTGACCGCCGCCAACATCAAGCGTCTCAAGGAAATCAAGGCCTACCGCGGTTTGCGCCACGCCGCCAACTTGCCGAGCCGTGGTCAGCGTACCAAGACCAACGCCCGCACCCGCCGTGGCAAGAAGGTAACCGTGGGCGGTACCGCTAAGAAGGTGGCCAGCAAGACCTAGCCAAGCGCTAGCCTTTAGGAATGAATACTATGGCAGATACATCTACTACAACTACCCCCAAGAAGAAAAAAGCCAAGCGCAGCGTGGCCGCCGGCCAGTTGCACGTGCAGGCAACATTCAATAACACCATTGTAACGCTCACCGACGCCAATGGTGGCGCACTCGCTGCTAGCAGTGCTGGCGCCTGCGGCTTCCGCGGCTCCAAGAAGGGCACCGCGTACGCCGCTCAGGTTGCCGCTGAAAAAGCCGGTCAGGCTGCTAAGCAGCTCTACGGCTTGAGCCGCGTCGACGCCTATATTAAAGGTGTCGGCCTCGGCCGCGACGCCGCTGTCCGCGCCATGCAGACCGTCGGCATCAACGTTGAAAGCATTACTGATGTAACCGGCGTGCCGCACGGCGGCGTTCGCCCTAAGAAAGCACGGAGGGTCTAAGCCATGGCACGAGATACTCGTTCTATTGTCAAACTTTCCCGCCGCGAAGGTTACGCACTACACCCCAAGGCTCACAAGGCTTTGGCTAAGCGCACCACCCTCCCGGGCCAAGCCGCCAACGGCCGTATGCGCAACAAGCCCAGTCAGTACGCGCTGCAGCTGCGCGAAAAACAAAAGGTCAAGCGCCTGTATGGCCTGCTTGAGAAGCAATTCAGCAACCTTATGGCCGAAGCCTCCCGCACCCAAGGTCAATCTGGCGCAACCTTGCTCCAGTACCTGGAGCGCCGCCTTGACAACGCTGTCTACCGCGCTGGTTATGCTCCTTCCCGCCGCGCTGCCCGCCAGCTGGTGACCCATGGCCACTTCATGCTGAACGGCCGCCGCGTCGACATCCCGAGCATCCGTGTGCGCATTGGCGACGAAATCGTTCTACGTGAGCATAGTCAGGGCACCGAGTACTTCAAGAAGTTGGATGACGTAAGCCCCGCACCATCAACGTATCCCGCGTGGCTGAAAGTCGACCGCAAGAAGACTGCTGTAACTGTAACCAATCTGCCTCTGCGAGACGACGCCGAGCCAGAAATTAACGAACAACTAATCGTCGAATACTACTCACGCTAACAGGGAAGGAAAAGCGAGAACAACTATGTCAAAGATGATTCAAACCCCCAGCCTCGTAGCCGTTGACGACCACAGCGCTACCAGCAGTACGTTTGTGATCGAGCCACTGCAAAGCGGCTACGGCATGACGCTTGGCAACTCCCTGCGTCGCGTATTGCTCAGCAGCATCGCTGGTGCTGGCATCACGAGCTTTAAGATTGAGGGCGCAACCCACGAATTCACGACTGTTCCAGGCGTGAAGGAAGATATTGTGGCCATCATGCTGAACCTCAAGGGCCTCCGTTTCCGGGTCTACGGCGACGAGCCGCAAACCCTGCGCATTACCAAGAAGGGTAAGGGCGCGGTAACTGGCAAAGACATCCAAGGTAACGCCGACGTTGAGGTCGTCAACACCGACCAGCTCATCGCGACCGTCGACGACGACAAGGCAACTTTCGTTATGGACATCGTGGTCGAAACCGGTCGCGGCTACCGCCCGATCGAAGAAAGCACTGCGAAGAAGCAGAGTGATTTCATCGCCCTCGACACCATATTCAGCCCAGTACAGCGTACCCGCTACAAGGTCGAGAAGACCCGTGTCGGCCAGCAGACTGACCTCGACAAGCTGAGCATCACGGTTGACACCGACGGCACGATCACGCCCCGTGACGCTTTCGAAGAAGCCGCCGCCATCCTGGTTAACCAGTACACTGCGCTTGCCGGCAAGACCCGTGTCGTCGCTCACGAAGTCAGCGAAGGCAACGCTCACAGCGACAGCCTGAGTGCCGGTAGTAGCGACGACGCTTCACTACTCAACACGTCTATTGAAGACCTGAACCTGACCGCCCGCACGACCAACGCGCTCGTCAACAACGATATTCACACCGTGCAAGACTTGTTTAGCCTTAGCGATGCGGAACTGCGTGACCTGAAGGGCTTCGGCAGCAAAGCGCTCGATGAGGTTAAGGAAAAAATCGCGGAGTTGGAGCTGTAAATTATGCATCGCCACGGATATCAAGGAACGAAGTTCCACCGCGAACGCGATCAGCGCGAAGCCCTCGTAAAGGGCCTAGCTGAATCGCTCATCATCTACGGATCGATCGAGACCACTTTGCCGAAGGCCAAGGCTGTCGTACCGTACGTAGAGCGTCTGATCACCAAGGCTAAGAAGGGTGATTTACACAACCGCCGCCAGGTAATTGCTGCCCTGCAACAGATTAGCACCGCCAACAAGCTGGTGGACGAGATCGCCCCGAAACTCGGTGCGCGTGACAGTGGCTACTTCCGCATCAAGCGCACCGTAACTCGCCGCGGCGACAACGCTGACATGGCCCGTGTAAGCTTTGTGGACGACCTCAAGGAAGCCCCGATAGCCAAGAGTGTAGCAGCTGAAAAGCCTAAAGCCGAAGCTGCCAAGAAGCCAGCCGCGAAGACCGCAAAAGCAGCAGTAGCCGCCGACACAAAGGAGGCTAAATAATGAACCAGAAGACATTTAGCGCCAAGCCGAGCGATGTTACCCGCAAGTGGTACGTCGTAGACGCTTCTGAAGTCAGCCTTGGCCGCACCGCCACCAAGATTGCAACATTACTGACCGGTAAGGGTAAGCCTATGTTTACGCAGCACATCGACACTGGCGACTTCGTCGTCGTCGTGAATGCCGCTGACTTAAAGGTCACCGGCAATAAGCTGGAAGACAAGATGTATTACCGCCACAGCGGCTTCCCGGGCGGCCTTAAAGAAGCCAGCCTGAAAGAAGTCTTAAGCGGCAGTACACCAGAGCGCGCCCTATACGAAGCTGTACGCGGTATGCTGCCCGTCAACAAGCTGCGCGATGCACGCCTGCAGCGCCTCAAGATCTACATGGGAGCCGAGCACAAGCACGAGGCTCAGAAACCCGAGGCTATTAGCTTGAAAGGAACTAAATAATGGTATCAGCCACTCCTAAAGACGTTAAAAAAGGCTACTTCTACGCCCTTGGCCGCCGCAAGAGTGCTACCGCGCGCGTACGCGTACAAAAGGGCAAGGGGAATATCGTCGTGAACGGTAAGCCGGCGACCGAATATCTGGCCGAGAGCAAGACGCTCCTTGCCGAACTCCAGAAGCCATTTGTCACCCTTGAGCTGCCTGTCAGCGACTACGACGTTAGCGCCGTAGTGAGTGGTGGTGGTCACGCCGGCCAAGTTGACGCTATCCGCCTCGGCATCGCCAAGGCTCTCACCGAGCTGAACGGCGACTACCGCGGTACGCTCAAGCGCGCTGACTTGCTCAGCCGCGACCCCCGTGAGAAAGAACGCAAGAAGTTCGGCCTCAAGGGTGCCCGCAAGCAGCGCCAGTTTACCAAGCGGTAAACGTACGCGAACTTATATAAAGCTCCTCGAGAAATCGGGGAGCTTTTGGTATGATTGCTGCATGCAAACCGAAGACTTTACACTGGATCACGAAGGCGATAAAACGCCTTGGCGGCTCTTCACGCCCGAAGACGCAGCAAAGGATTGGGCCGTTCTCTGGCTGCAGGGCTTTACCAGCACCATCGAAGGACACACCGAGGGTGTCGTACGAATGGTCCAGGGAACTGGCACCACCTTCGCTATGCTCAACTACGCCGGCCACGGCAACCACCCAGTGCCGCTCGCTAGAGCAACCCGCGCTCAACAATTCCAAGAAGTTGTGGGCGCATATGACGAATTGGTGAAACGTGGTTATCAGAATATTGTGGCCATCGGCGGCAGCTTCGGTGCATACATGGCGGCGCTCCTGGCTTCCGAACGACCGCTGGAGACACTGGTATTACGGGCCCCAGCAATCTACGACGATGCCGAATTCGAGCTGCCATTCCGCGCGACCCGCAGCGGCAAAAGCAAGGAACGCAGCGATATTTGGCGGGAGTCCATCACACCTGACATGCAAAATAGAGCGCTGGATGCTGTTCGCAGCTTCGCCGGTGACACGTTTGTTATCGAACATGAGCTCGACAGCGTCATCAACGCGGCAATACCCCAAGCTTATTTCGCAGCCGCTCAGCACCCCAACTACATCGTCATTCGCGGCTGCGACCACTCGCCCAAACTTATGCCCCACCCGCCAAAATACTTCGCTATTATCGAGCATTGGCTCCAAACCATCATCCTGGCCGCCCAGCTGAACGGAGTTGACAAAGCACGATAAAAGACGTAACATACATGTCTGTGAATTTGCAGCATCACTTTTTCTTTACCGGCAGTAACTTGGCGGTAATTTCTGTACGTTCATAGCGAACCAATCAACCAGAAGCCAGCCGCCACCAGGCGGTTTTTTATTTTACTAACATCACAAGAGATTACTATGCCCCTCAATAAAGACGCCGCGATTGCTTCGGAGCAATACCGGGACCAGCGCAAGCAATGGCTTGATCTGGCCGATGCCCGCCTCGGCCTCACCGCGTTACTGCGACAGAATAGAACGAGGGCACTGACTATCAGAGCCCAGAGGCTTGATGATTTAAAACTGGTTGATCCATCTGCGAATCCTGTCAGCTACGCAACAACGCTCAAGCATGTGCACGAAAATGCCTTTGACGCTGCCGGGCTCTGGATTGACGCTTCACTATGGCAGGAAGCTTCAGCTGCCGAGCAAGCGGACATGGAACGTCTTCTGGCAGTTGGCGTCCCAACCCTGCCCATCGCCATCGGATTTAACAGCTTAACTCAGCTGGCAAGAGTGCGGCGCGATACAGCCACACTCCGTATGATGCGCAGTCACCGCTACGAACCAGGCAGAGCACCGGTTATGGCCACATACCAGGGGTACGACGATATTGCTCATAGAGAGTGGGGAGCCGGCATCAGTATCAGCGCACGTTTTCTCGGCAAGGCGCTGCTCCTTGACGCACGGCCAAGTGCACGGCAAGACTCCGCCCATCTCACGCTCATAAATCAGCTACAATGGGCTGCCGAGCTTGACAAACCGCAGCCAAGTATATAGGATGGAACCCATGTCAACATATAGGCAGAGCAACCAGTATTGGTTTACCGACACAATCTCGTGGCGGTTTGTTCTCGTATAGCATAAAAAGTAATCAGCAATCCAACCGTCACAAACGTGGCGGTTTTTTAATTCCAAGGAACAACCTATGCCAAGCAGAGCCCCACTCTCACCAACTACCCCCGAACTTAACGCCATGCACCCACTGTCCTCCCAGCAAGTAGCGATGATAGGGGAACGACAGCAACACGTCAATGACTTTATCGATGATCCGAGCAGATTGCTTGCAATTGTCGGCCCTTGCGCGCTAACAGATAACCCGGAACGATTAGCTGCCGAGGCGGCAACACTAGCAGCCATGGGCGCGCTTATACGAGCCTGCGGCTACAAGCCCCGAAGCGATGAGAAGAATTGGGGCGGCATGGAAACCACACCACATGAAGTCGGGCAAGCACACCGCATTACGACAGACTTAGCGGGTACTTACGGAAACGTGGCTATGGAGTTTGGTTACCAAGAGCATGCCGACCGTTACGAAGACAGGACTACACTAGCATGGCTCGGTGCCCGCAGTGCCAACAACCTCGAGTTGCTGCGAGCGATAGCTAATAGGCGCAACCTGCCACTCGCTATTAAGAATGGCGAAGACGGTGACATCGAAGCTACGCTGAAGCGGGTTGACCTGGTGACTCAGATCCGTGGAGGTGTTGGTGGGGCAGCCATCCTGCTATACCGTGGTGGCAAAAATGCGCTAAATCCACATGACTGGGAAAGGCAGTACCAGCGAGCACACGAGCTTACTGATGGCCGGATGATCGTAGACACCGCCGGCATGCGTCATGACGCCACGCAGCAGCGCGCCGA
>JAICKC010000022.1 GCA_025928155.1 Candidatus Saccharimonadota bacterium | reverse complement strand
CCGCCGCGCTTGCCAGTCAAGACGCTCAAATACAATCATTGTCCGGCGCTTTCGCCGACTGGCGTTCTGAGCGACAAGAGCGTCCAGGAGCGCTTAAAAATCACGCCGGAAACCGTGAATGCACACCTGGCCAAGCTCAAAGCCATGCCGGAACTAGTCGCAAATATTGTGAAAGCCCGCGACTTGCTCGACGACGAGCGGGCTGAGCATTGGAGTCGTCGGGCAACTGACGTTGATGCGGCGCTGTATGATGGGTTTATAGGCGACGCCGACAAACGATTGTCGGCCGTAGTGCGTGCTGCTGATGGCAAAGAGCTGGCTGACTACGCCGGAAAGCTCACTGACCAGCGCTTGAAAGACCTGTTGCCACGCTACAAAGCCCGTAATTTTTCAAGTGAACTCACCGACCAAGAGCGTACCGACTGGGAAAAGCACCGCTACCAGGCGCTCATGGACGGTGGCGCCAACAGCCGCCTGGCTCGGTTCATGCATCGGCTTGGACAACTAGCCGAAAGCGAGCAAGGACAAGAAAAACGCTACCTGCTCGAAGAGCTTCAGCTGTACGTCGAGAGCATCATGCCCGTGATGGACACGTAGTTACAAGAGCGCCGGCTGCAGCTGGCAGCGGTCGATGGCGTGGGCAATACGGCGCGCGGTTAATTCGCGCTGCACATACCGGCGTGCCGCGACGATATATCTCCGCAAGGCAAAAACACCCAGCAAGACCGTTATGGTCAGCCAGAAATTAAAGGTTGTCTGAAAATTAGTTCCCGGGACTATCCCGAGAACAATAAAGCTTTGCATTGTTCTGCCCCCTCGTTTGATTTCGTTAAAGATAGTATAGGGCGATATTTGACATAAATCAATAAATATTTTATTGACGCTTATGCTTGCCGCGCAGGCGGTTCAAGCGGTCGCGGTTAGTAAGGGCAACAAAGAGCGCAATGAAAAGGGCGCTTGCACCGAGGCTCACTTGTAATATGCTGGCATGGCGGATTTCGAGCACCACGGTCAACGCAAAGAGCAGAGCGACTAAAATGTCGTACCCCCATTCAGCCCAAGGGTTCCGCGGGAACAATAGCTGTATTACTTTGCCACCGTGTCGCAGCACCGTCAGTCGCAAGTGTTGCGCCCAGGCGTTGTTGATGCTGAGCAATCCAAGCCCACCGACAATCAGCGGAATGCCGCCCGGCCCGGGCAGCCAGCCCGTGGCGACGCCAGCCAGAATCAGCAAATATCCGGCCGCATCTGTAGCAATTCGCTTGGCATGCCGTTGTGTGAATCTCATAGCGTTATTTTAGCAAAGCCGTTTTGTCTGCGTGCTAGAGTATAGCCAAAGGCAGGAAATTCCAGTATAATTTACAGGCTGAATGAGTGACAACATCGTCGTAAAAGGCGCGCGGGAGCACAACCTCAAGAATATTGATGTCACGATTCCGCGTGGCAAATTGGTGGTAATAACGGGCTTGTCTGGATCGGGCAAGTCTAGCTTGGCGTTTGATACGATTTATGCCGAAGGACAGCGGCGCTACGTGGAGTCGCTGTCAGCTTATGCCCGGCAGTTTTTGGGGCTGATGGAAAAGCCGGATGTGGACCAGATCGATGGCCTGTCACCGGCGATCTCAATCGACCAGAAATCTACGTCGCGCAATCCACGCTCCACAGTGGCGACCGTAACTGAGATTTATGATTACTTGCGCCTGTTGTTTGCGCGCATTGGCGTGCCGCATTGCCCAATCGATGGCGCGCCGGTGGTGCGCCAGACTACGCAGAATATTGTGGAGCAGATTGCGGCGCTGCCAAGCGGTGCGCGGCTGATGATCCTTGCTCCAGTTGTCGTCGACAAAAAAGGGGCGTTTGAGCACATTCCCGAGCAATACCAGCGCGCCGGTTTTGCCCGTACCCGCGTGGACGGCGTGGTGTATGCGCTGGACGAATTCCCGGAGCTCGACAAAGCTAAGCGCCACCGTATCGAAATCGTCGTCGACCGTTTGGTGAATGACGACGATTCGCGCAGTCGCTTGGCGCAGAGTGTGGAGCAGGCCCTGGAAGTGGCCGAAGGGCGCGTAGTGGTGCTGAACGCCGATACCGATGCAATCGAAACCTACAGTCTGATGTACGCCTGCCCAAATCATCCGGAAGTGTCAATTCCGGAGCTAGAGCCGCGCAACTTCAGCTTTAACTCGCCACACGGCGCCTGCCCGGTATGCACCGGGCTTGGATCACGCCTAGTGGTTGACCCGGAGCTGGTAATTCCGAACGGCCGGCTGACCATTGCCGAGGGTGCGATCCGTCCCTATAACCGCATTAATGTGGACAATTGGTATGTCAAGAAACTGCAGGCCGTAGCTGACAAATACGGCTTCAGCCTGCACATCCCAACCAGCGAGATAAGCGCTGAAAACATGCAGCGGATTTTATATGGCACGGGCGACGAAACCTACCGTGTCTCGCTCGGCGCAGGCCGTGCCTTTAATACAACGTATGAAGGAGTCGTACCAAACCTGGAGCGTCGCCATAAAGAAACCGAGAGCGATTTTATGCGCCGCGACATCGAGCGGTTTATGCAGGAGAAACCGTGCTTTGCGTGCCACGGCCGGCGGCTCAAACCCGAAGTTTTGGCAATCACAATCGCTAAGAAATCTATTATGGATATCTGCGAGCTGTCGATTGATGAGGCGTTAACGTTCGTTAATAGCCTGCAACTCAGCGAAAAGGACATGCACATTGCGCGGCTGGTTTTAAAAGAAGTTTCATCACGTTTGCAATTTCTGCAAGACGTGGGCCTGAACTATCTGACATTGCTTCGTTCGGCTACGACATTGAGCGGTGGCGAGGCCCAGCGCATCCGCTTGGCGACCCAAATCGGCTCGGGCCTGATGGGTGTACTCTATGTACTGGACGAACCAAGCATCGGCCTGCACCAGCGCGATAACGAGCGGCTGATCGCCACACTCAAGCACTTGCGCAACCTGGGTAATACCGTCATCGTGGTAGAACACGATGAAGACACTATCCGCACCGCTGACTACCTATTGGACGTCGGACCTGGCGCGGGCATACACGGCGGCCACGTCGTGGCGAGCGGCACGCCGGCCGAAGTTGAGGCATCGCCGGAAAGCATCACCGGCCAATATTTGCGCGGTACAAAAAAAATTGCTGTGCCCAAGAAGCGGCGCCAGGGCAACGGCAAGCGCTTACGCATTGTGGGCGCGCGCGAAAACAACTTACATGATGTTACCGTAGACATTCCCCTCGGCGAACTGGTAGTGGTAAGCGGCGTGTCCGGCAGTGGCAAATCCAGCCTCATCAACGACATTCTGGCAAAAGAGTTGTTGGCGCGTCTGCACCGCGCGGGTACCGTGCCCGGCAAACATGACGATATCGAGGGCATTAGCGAGCTTGATAAAGCGATTATCATTGACCAATCGCCGATTGGCCGCACGCCGCGCAGCAACCCGGCGACCTACACTGGCCTGTTTACTCCCATTCGCGAGTTATTTGCGCAAACACCGGAAGCCAAACTGCGCGGTTACAGTGCTGGGCGCTTTAGTTTCAATGTTAAGGGCGGCCGTTGCGAGAACTGCGCCGGCGATGGCATCATAAAGATAGAAATGCACTTCTTGCCGGACGTGTACGTGCCATGCGAGATTTGCCACGGCAAACGCTACAACCGCGAAGCGCTGGAGATCCATTATAAAGACAAAGATATTAGTGAGGTATTGGCCATGACGTGCGAGCAGGCGCTCGAGTTTTTCGCCAACCAGCCGTCCATTGCACGTAAACTGCAGACGCTGGTGGATGTGGGCTTAGGGTACATCAGTCTTGGCCAACCGGCCACACAGCTGAGCGGCGGCGAAGCGCAGCGTATTAAGCTCGCCAGCGAACTCTCCAGGCGTCCTACCGGCCGGACGTTGTACATCTTGGATGAGCCCACCACGGGCCTCCATATGGCGGATGTCGAAAAACTGCTGGGTGTCATGCACGCGCTGGTCGAGGCCGGCAACAGTATGGTGGTTATCGAGCACAACCTCGACGTCATTAAGTCGGCCGACTGGCTGATTGACATGGGCCCCGAAGGTGGTAACGCCGGCGGCCAAATCGTTGCCGAAGGCACTCCCGAGCAAATTGCCAAAGTCCCTGCCAGTTATACTGGACAGTTCCTAAAGCGCATGCTCTAGAGATCCTCGCTTACGTATTAGCTTTTCGTCCTTTCGGAGGCTCATATCCTGAATGATATGAGCCTGCCGTGCTCGGTAATAGCGGTTTTCGAAGTAAGCTCCAAAATCCTTATTACTTTCGCGCGACACTCATCAGCACGAATACACATTCGTGAAAGCTAACGGCGAGGTGTATGTGGTGTCCTTGTGGGACGGGATACATACACCGTCGCCGGCTAGACTTGTGGTCTAGACTGTTAGCTCATGAGCGGTTGCACCTCAGGCCAGGAGCTGGATCTTGGCTACGATCTGCTCGAGGGCTCCGGCCCCGTACTGCTCGCGCAGTGCATGGGCAAGTGCGTCTGGGTCGTTGGATTCTCGAATGAGGTCCAGAACGTGGTCCAGCTGGCCCAAGCAGGCCACTAGGAGGTTCACCAGGAGCGCGTTCGGTACCGTGACTTGCCCTGGCAGGCTCAGCATCGGCTCGGCTCGGGGTGGCCGAGGAGGCTCTGCTTGCTGCTGGGCGCGTTGGGCCTTTGGCGGCGGTGCTATCCCTGCCGGCGGGAGCTCGTTGTCGGGGATGGTAACGAAGCTGGGTTCGAGACCGATCTCGGCAAGGAGCTGTGCGACTTCTTCGTCTTCCCGCCAGCGTCGCTGGTACGTTGACAGCTTTGGCGATTCCGCGCGCAGGACGGCGTTGAGCTGCCGAACGCGGTCGCCGCTGAGTCCTTCGCCAGGTAGGAGTACCCGGTAGAGGCTCTGTGTGTTGCGGTATCCCAACCGCTGCCCGAGGTCTTCGAACGAGGCGATCACCCCGTAAGAGACCAGTCGGCCGAGTTGCTGGGCGTATATGCCGACGCGCTCGTACTCGTCGACACGGTAGCCGGCCAGCTCCAGGAGACACCGGAGGCGGACGTGACCGTCCCCCCTTGGGTACTCACCCCTGCGGTACCACCGCATCACCGCACTTACGTTGACGTGGCAGAATGATGCCATGAGGCGCAGGTGGGGCTGGTGTTCCTCGGCTCGCACTCCCGGTATGCGGAAGCGTTCGCCGTAGTCGTGTAGCGCGGCCTCGAGCGAGAGTCGCTCCGCTGGAGCAGTTGTGCCCGGTTCCACTGCTACTCGCCTTCGCTGTCGTCCAGGTCGGCAGCCGGGTGGTCTGCCTGGTCACGCCGTATGAGCTGCACGCTCGGGCGTCCCTTCTTGACGTGTTCCACCAGTAGCTGGTAGAGCATCTCGGACGCCTGCCCGCTGGACGAAGATAGACCCTGCACGTGCGGGTCGTCGATGGGGTAGTTCCGGAGCTTCCGCAGGACGACTTTGTCGACGATCAGCCGGTTGCCCTGCCAGAAGTTGGTGTGTCGCGAGAGCAGGAGCGCGAGTGCCCGCAGGAACGATGCCCGCAGATAGATGGCTCCGCCTCGGTACACGACGCGCCGGACGCCCCAGCATTCCTCGATGATGTCGTAGAACGCGAGGATGTTTTCGGCGAACACTTGCTGGGTCGTCTTGTCAACGATCTTGTCCAGGCCGGCGCACAGGGCGATGACGTTCTTGGCGCGCCCTGGTCCCAGGTGGCTATGCAGTGCACCGGCGATGGCGAAGTACGTCGTAGCCGTAATTAGCTCATCGCGGCGAGCTGCCTGGGTCCATGTGATGCGGTTGCGCAGTGGAAACTTCGGTGCGTTCGCCAGCTGCAGCAGTAGGGCCGCGCTTGTGCACTTCTTGGCCTGGTTGCGCAGCGTGACGTTCGGGCTTAGCTTGGTTTGACCCAAGTTCAGATCCTCGAAGCGCTCCTGTTCCCAGGCCTCGTTGGTGTTGAAGCTGATGAGCGCACCGAGGTGCACGCGCAGCCCTTCTTCCAGCAATTCCATGGCGGCGGTAATACGCTGCAGGCCGTCCACTACGTAGACGGGGTCTGATATCCAGAACGTACCACCGTCATCTTCGTACTGCTCGCCCCTTACTCCGAGATCGATGTCGGGTACCCTGCTTCGCCGCAGAGCCTTCTTGAGTCGGTCGATCTTCTCTCTGGAAAGGATCTCCCGTTGGTACTCTTCGACGAGAATGTCGCGCAGGCTTTCCGGGTCGACGACCCCACGTAGCACGATCGTCGGCTTGCCATCGATGGTGACCTCATCCAGGGCACCGTTGATGATCTTGAGCCGTCCTACCTTGCTTGGACTGGATTGCGCCATGATTGGCGTCCTCTCTGACGAGGGTTTAGCGTCCCACCTATTTGGGATGCAACCCATGCTCGAATGAGCTTTTTTACTATACTAAATATACTATTCTTTAACAACACGACAGTTTATGGTATGGGTAGTATACTCGCGTAGTGTTAAGACTCCTCTTTATATCTCTAATCCAACAGCAGCTTCCTGAGCGTGAACTTGTGGGAAGTTCAACAAACCCTGCGAAACGATTGCTAAGTATAAGCACGAGTGTTATGCTGGGGCAAACCTGTAGGAGTTAGCAGAGGAAATGAGCCGAGAGATTGCAGCGCATATGTTTGAAGTTACCTCCGGCAGGTTTGGGTGTCTTGAGTCTCACGAGGCTGATATTGATGGTTTCCTCACGGAAGTAATTGACTTGCGAAGTGGTTTAGTGCAGGCGCTTCCGGACAAGGTGCGGCCGGACAACCTGCATATAGACGGCCCTGCTATATCCCCGACATTTTCCGCTAAAGGTCCGCTACCGGAGGAGCCGGAATGTGTCGCCCAGGTAGCCTATTGCGCGGTAAATCACGATGCGGGACTTGCGGTACAGGTCGTACAAGCACGATCCTGGCGGGCATACTCCGGCAGGGATGAACCGGCCATCTCACGCTTGAGAGAATATACAGAGCGTGGTTTTCGCTGGCTGTCAGTTTGGGAGCGTAAGCGTGCTCAGGCAATCGCCAGTCTCGTCCTCCAAGATAGTCCGCTTAGCACGTTAAGCGTGCAGATCGTTGATGCTGCACACCCAGCTGATGTGCCTATGTCGTCATCGGCCCCGGGTACCTCCTTGCCGAGAGAGGCGCGAGCGAGCACGGCAGAACTGGTACCTATTGACTATCGTGAACTTGCTTTTGAGGCGCGACACAGGGTAGGGCAGCAGATGGGGCATGTGGTCGAGGGATTGGTAGCGGCCGAACGCTCGCAAGTAATACATGCCAAGTTGGGATGGTTAGCCGAGACCGCCTCAGTATTAAGCGAAGCCGAACAGATAGTAGCGGGTGGTAGCTGGCTAGAAGGTGCGCCGACTGATATAGCACAGGTCCGGGAGCTACTGCTAAGTCCTGGGTCTTAGTTTTGTCGATATAGCAGCACGGATCTTCGGGTCACGCAGAATATGCCAGATAGTAGGTACTAAAAATATGATGACGATAAAAATAAGCAATGGGTCAATGAGCTTTTCAATGCCCGGAATACGGCTGCCCACGAAATAACCAAGCAGTACCATGACGAGCGTCCAAGCTGTGTCGCCAATCGCGTCAAAAACTACATACTGTGCGTATGGCATCTTGGCGGCGCCCGCTGTTACTGGCACGAAGGCGCGAACGATGGGAACGAAATGTGCCACTAGCATAGTTTTGCTGCCGTGTTTTTCGTAAAACGCTTCCGCGCGGTCGATGTATTCTTTCCGGAACACTACACTGTCGGGTTTGCGAAACAACCGCCGGCCGAGTTTGTTGCCGATGTGGTAGCCGACGTTGTCGCCAGCAATGGCTGCGAGTGCAATTGTAACCAGCACCGGCACAATGCCAAGTTTACCGGTCGCTGCCAGGATACCGGCGCTAAACAGCAGCGTGTCACCGGGAAAAAAGAAGCCGATCATCATGCCGGATTCACCAAAGATAATAAGTGCGATTAATACTAGTCCGCCGGTCTGTATAAGGTGTGTGACGTCGAACATCTTGCCCATTGTACCGTATCCAGGCTCCAAGCCCAACCAGTCTCCCCTTAGCACAAATGCCGAAAGCTGATATACTATATATAAACCAAGGAGGAGTAACGGCTATGTCTAACCAAATAATACTTACGGTTGAAGCTCGAGATACAGTAGGCAAGGGCGTAAAGCGTTTGCGCGAAAACGGTATTGTGCCGGGGGTGATCCATGACCACGGCAAACCGTCGGTGCACGTGCAGGCTGAGTACCAAGCGCTCCATAAAGCGTATGTAGCGGCAGGCAAGCACCACCCGGTTGAGCTGACTGCCGGCGGCAAAAAATACACCACCATCGTGAAAGACGTAACATTTGACCCGCGCAAGCATTCTATTACGCACGTCGTGTTTGGTGCCGTGAAGGCCAATGAAAAAGTTGAGGCCGAAATTCCGGTGCACCCTGCGTACGCCGAAGGCAACGACGCTAGTCCAGCTGAGCGCGCGGGACTGATTGTGTTGCAACAACTCACCGAAGTGCAGGTGAAGGCGTTCCCCAAAGACCTGCCGGATGTGCTTACTTACGACGCTGAGAAGCTCGTGGCAGTCGGTGACCAAATAACGGTCGAAAATCTTGCAGTGCCGAACGGCGTTGAGTTAGAAATCGAGCCGCACCACGTACTTGCCACCGTGTTTGAACCGAGTGCTCTGGCGGCTGCTAACGACGAAGCCGGTGGCACCGCCACCGCTGATGATCAGGCGAGCGTCGAATCTGACAATGAAAGTACTGCCGAAGAAGGTACCCAAAAGGACGAAATCCGTCCTGGCGGCAAAGAGCAGAAAGAGTCCAAGGACCAGGGCCGCGAACCTGAAAAGCAGTAGCTAAGACCGGGGCTACTCCTAAAATCCCGCGAACCGCGGGATTTTTTAAAGGATGACAATTCTACAGCTCAATGTGGAGCTGGCCTGCGAGAGAAACGACCGCGGCATAGAGTTTTTGAACCTGCTGTTCCGGCGGCAGCTTGGCGAAGCTTTTGTCGAGCGGTACAGAGGAATCGACCAGCCGGTAGAGCTCCTTGACGTCCGCTTCAAGTGCTCACAGCGTGGGTTGACCGCAACCTCAAGTGTGTCAAGTACGAGGTCACAAATATCAACCAAGTCGTCTTTCGTTAGGCTCATGCCACAAATTATGCGCCAAACCCCCTACTGGGCTTGTTGTGGTCTATTCCTCGATAAACCCGCCACTCTGGTGTGCCCATAGTTTTGCGTACATTCCTTTGGCTTGCAACAATTCCTGATGAGACCCTTGTTCAATGATCCGGCCCTTGTCCAGCACAATGATGCGATCCAGGTGCTGAATAGTGCTTAAACGGTGAGCGATGACGACGCTGGTCTTGCCATCCATAAGCTCCCATAGGGCCTCCTGGATGTATTTTTCGCTTTCAGAGTCAAGCGCGCTGGTGGCCTCGTCGAGTATCAAGATAGGGGCGTTTTTCAAGATGGCGCGCGCAATTGCCACCCGTTGCCGTTGGCCACCGCTGAGCTTTATGCCTCGTTCACCTACCAGTGTGTCATAGCTGTCTGGCAGGGTGTTGATGAAGCCGTCGGCATGAGCGCGTTTGGCCGCCTGAACAACCTCTTGCTTGCTGGCACGTGGATTGCCATAGCTGATATTCTCCAAAAGCGTACGGTGAAACAGTAACGGTTCCTGCGGCACGTATGAAATCGCGCGGTGCAGGTCGTCTTGACGGATACTGCGTATATCCTGGCCGTCGATGGCGACCGTACCGCCCTGAATGTCCATGAAGCGTAGCAGTAATCGTGTAATAGTAGATTTGCCGCCGCCGCTGGGTCCGACCAGGCCGACTCGTTCACCGGGCTCGATACGCAAATCAAGCTGCCGGAATAGCGTCTCCTCAGCCTGTTTACCAGGGTGATAGGTAAACTGTACGGCGCTGAGCTCGATGAGTCCTTTATGTATGGTCGCCTTGGCAGGCTTGACGGGGTCGAGTACGGCTGGCACGCGGTCCAGGAGTTCGGTCATTTCAGCGGCATCACCAAATACTCCCTCCAGCTGGCGCATCTGCAAGCTAGCCTTCGACACACTGTCGATAATGCGCAGGATATAGACTTGGAACAGCAGGAATGTTGCGATCGACAAGCTACCATGCTGTACGCCCACTATACCGCCAACCAACACTACCAACTGAAGTAGGATACACAGCAATTGTATGATGAGGTGATTGCTGATCGCTAGGCTCCAACTATGGAAGAAGCGTCTGGACAATTCCGTGTTGCTGCGCTTATAACGCTGCTCTTCGGTTCGCTCCCGTGCGAATGTTTTGATGGTGACGGCGTTAGTTATGATATCGGCCAGTTCGCCAGTTAGCTTGCTTTCCTGGGTAACCGCGTGCCGCCGGATGGGGATGCGTTTTCGGACCAAAAGCATGACGACGGCTATAGATATACTCCACAGCACCGCGACACTGATACCAAGCGCCAGGTTGTAGAAGCACATAATCACAAGGGCGGTCACTATGCCGCACCAGACGCCGAACATATCCAGAAAGACGACGTTTAAGAACGTTTCATAACCTTTGGCGAGGCGATTAGCTTGGGTAACGAGTGAACCGGCGAAACTATTAGCGAAAAAGTCGTAATCCTGCAGCAGGATGCGGTTCAGTGCCTTGGCATACAGGCCGTGCATGATGCGTACGGTAAGTGGCATCGACCCAAATCGATCACCTAAGAATGAAAGAGCTGTGCCACCTACGAGTGATACTGCGGCTAGCCAGATATAGCGGTAGTTTACTGGTGCGTGGCTAGCCAATTGCCCGACTAATTTGGCAACAAACAAGGGGCTGACAATATTCTGAAACACCGGTCCGATGCCCAGCAGCAGTAAACCCGTCGCCAGCCAAGGGTACTGGGTGTATGCAGAAGTATAGAGTCGGAGCGTCTTTAATGTGGTGGTTCTGGCTGCCATGATGCTAGCCTACTCCTCTATGAACCCACCGCTCTGGTGTGCCCACAGCTTAGCGTATGTACCGTTTGCCCGCGCGATGAGTTCTTTGTGCGAACCTTGTTCGACGATTTTGCCGTCGCTCAGCACAAGTATGCGATCCATTTTCTGGATGGTGCTCAGCCGGTGTGCGACCACTACAGCCGTCTTGCCGCTCATGAGCTCCCAAAGAGCTTTTTGAATAGCCTTTTCACTCTCGCTGTCGAGCGCGGAGGTAGCTTCATCCAGTACTAAGATTGGTGCGTTTTTGAGGATGGCCCGCGCAATGGCAATCCGCTGGCGTTGGCCGCCGCTCAGCTTTACGCCGCGCTCACCCACAGTCGTGTCGTATTTCTGGGGCAGCTTGCTGATGAAGTCGTACGCGTAGGCGAGCTGCGCCGCTTCCTCAATTTGTTTCACGGAAGCGTCGCGGTTGCCGTAGGCGATGTTGTCGCGGATGCTGCGGTGAAACAGTAGCGGCTCCTGTGGTACATATGAGATTGCCGCGCGCAGGCTTGTTTGAGTAACTTTGCAAATATCCTGACCATCGATCGTTATTGAGCCGCCGGTTATGTCGTCGAACCGCAGCAGCAAACGGGTTAGAGTAGACTTGCCGCCACCACTGTGGCCGACCAGCCCAATTTTTTCGCCGGGTTTAATGTGCAGATTCAGGTCTTCAAAAACGGTGTCGTCCTTTTTGGCATCGGCGTAACGAAACGTTACATCATGCAACTCAATCTCGCCCCGTGTGATCTCCAACGGTCGGGCATCTGGAGCGTCGGTAATCTCAATGGGCTGCAACAAAATCTCTGTCATCGGCGAGGCGTTCAAAAAGCCTTCCTCAATTTGCCGAGTGAGTGTGTTGATGGTAAAGAACCGGTTAATAAGCGTGAGGGTGTAGGTAAAGGCAAAGATACCTGTCGCGAGTAGGTGCGGATCGTGCCGGGTGAGCCAAATCAGCGTCAAAAGCAGTGCAGCCTGCATGAGCAGCAAAAAGCCCATGCGCAGGCTCTCGTTCGTAATGGTATTCATCCAGTCTATGAGGCGCGCGTTGGCTAGATCTTGGGTGAGTCGGGCGTTATCGACCATCTCGTCTGCTTCGCGTGCGAATGTTTTGACAGTCACAGCATTCACAATGTTGTCAGCAATATGTCCGGTGAGCTTCTTGGTCAGTTTCATGCGATTATTGCGCAGCGCGGAACGCTCACTGGTAGCAATCACTGTCCACCACACAAGTACGATTAGTAGGGTCAGCATGGTACTGCCGATTATCCAGTTACTAATCGTGACAATAGCGAGGCCGATGACAACAGTTAGTACAAGGCTAATGACATTAATGAATACTGTATTAAATAACAGGCCGTAGGAGTTCACAAAATCCAAGGCGTCGCTTACTAATTTGCCGCCGATTTGGTTATTGAAGAAGCCAACACTGCGCTGCAAAATCCGAGCGAACATTTGGTCGCCCAGATCTTGCATAACCCGCGCCTGCAGCGCCAGACAAGCACGAATACCGAGTGTATTGCCGGCAACGGCTATCGCTGCTAGCGCCACGAACCAGAAAAAGTCAGACCACAAGCGTGTGTGGTTGCCGATAATATCGGCCAGCGTTTTGCTAGCTGCTAGCGGTACGAAAACGCCAAGTAAAATGCCGCTGGCTGGCAGCATGAGCGCCAGCACTGACTGACGCTTATGTTGGATAGTGGCGCGCCAATACAGCGCTAGTGTCTCTCTGACGTGCATATCACCTTTTGTTTTTCGAGTGTCTGTCATGTGTGTCCCCGTTTTACTCTTCGATGAATCCGCCACTCTGATGCGCCCACAGTTTTGCATAGGCACCCTTGGCGTGCAGTAACTCGCTATGCGAACCAAACTCTACAATCCGGCCGCTGTCCATCACGACGATTTTATCCATATGCCGCAGCGTACTCAAGCGGTGGGCAATGGCGATAACCGTTTTATTATGCCACAGGTTTTCCAGGGCCTCTTGGACAAGCAGCTCACTTTCGCTGTCGAGCGCGCTTGTTGCCTCGTCCAAAATAAGCAGCGGTTTGTCATCCAGAAAAGCCCGCGCAATGGCGATACGCTGTCGTTGGCCGGCGGACAGCTTTACGCCCCGTTCGCCCACTAGCGTCTCGTAACCCTCCAGTAGCTTATCGATGAACTCGTCGGCATGAGCACGCTGGGCTGCTTGTACAATCTCGTTTTGCGAAACTTCACGGTCGGTAGCGTAGGCAATGTTGTCGCCAATGCTCCGGTGAAATAGCGAGGTATCCTGTGGTACGTACGAAATGAGTCGCGACAAACGCGTGACATCAACCTGCACGCTGTCCAACAACAGCTGGTCGTGTTCGGTCGGGTAGTAGCCGAGCAGCAGCTTGGTAAGGGTGGTTTTGCCAGAACCGCTGTGGCCGACGATGCCAATTTTCTCGCCTTTCTTGATGGCCAAGTCAATATCTCGCAGCACCGGAACATCCGGCCTATCGGGGTAGGCGAAGTTGAGATGCGTGAACTGTAAATTACTTGCAAAATTCGGGGCATCTACTGCTATATCGGGGTCTGCACGGAACTGCTGAGCGACATTCACGTCACCGAATAGGTATTTGTGCGCTTCTTCTACACGCGCTCGGCGTAAGGAGAACTGCGATACATACCAAACCGCCTCCCAAATAGTGCTAGAGAATAGCAGGATGGCAGACAGCAGTGTGGCTAGCTGTGCTATACCGATCTGGTGGTGCAAGAACAGGTACACATTAAGACCGATGGCCGCCGGCCAGATGGCCGCGCGTACCCACGTAGACATCACCGTCCAAAAAACCATACTCCAGAAAAATGACTTACGGTCAGCAGCGCGCGCCTTATCTTGCTCGCGTCCGATGGCCAGCGTCTCCACCATTTCTTTATGGAATGATTTAACATTCGCGAAGTTGGCGATGGCGTCGATAAGCTTACCGTTTTTAGTGGACGTGATGTCCGAGCTGTGCCGCTCGCGCTCACTCATAATCCGCGCATACTTTCTACCCGTCAGCAGCATGGCCAGCAGGCCGAGCGTGAATACGAGCCCGGTCTGCCAGTTCACGCTGATCATGATTGCAACAAGTGCCACTATGCTGACAACCTGGCTGATGTAGTTGTAGAACACATCATCCAGGAAGCCGCGAAACTCTTGGCTTAGGGTAGTAATGTATGACGAAATCTTGCCGGTAAATTTGTCGACAAAATAGGGGTAGGGTCTCCGAATAACCTGACGGAACAGGATGTTTTCGTACGAGAAAACGAGCGGACGGATGAAACGGACGTAAAACAGCTCGGTGCCGTGCCACGTCATGCTGTGAGCCACACTCAAGCCAATGAGCAGCCACGTGAGGAGTACGGCTTCGTGGCCGCGCACTGGATTTGACGCTAAGGCACCGGTAAGTTTACCAATGAAGTACGGTACGACCGCCAGACAAATGTTGGCCACCATAAAGCCAAGGCCGATGAGTGTGGCCCGCAGTTTGTATTGCGCTAGATAGCTCATGTACGAGCGAAAGCCGGCGGTGGGGAGTTTTGACTTATTCATCGATGAACCCCCCGGACTGGTGCGCCCACAGCTTCGCGTAGGTGCCGTTTTGCTTCGCAATGAGTTCTTTGTGGCTGCCTTGCTCCACGATCTCGCCGTCATCAAGCACAATGATGCGATCCATCTTCTGGATGGTGCTGAGTCGGTGAGCGATCACAATCGCAGTGCGGCCTTCCATGAGCCTCCAGAGCGCCTTCTGGATCAGCACTTCGCTCTCGGAATCGAGCGCGGAAGTTGCTTCATCAAGTGCCAAAATCGGCGCGTCTTTGAGCATAGCGCGGGCAATCGCAATACGCTGTCGTTGTCCGCCGGAAAGCTTCACGCCGCGCTCGCCTACGAGCGTGTCGTAACCTTGCGGCAGCGTGACGATGAATTCGTGCGCGCTCGCCATTTCGGCGACCGCTTCGATGGCCGCCTGCGAAGCGCCCGGATCGCCATACGCAATGTTTTCCGAAATGCTGCGGTGAAACAGCAATGGCTCCTGTGGCACATAGGCAATAGACCTACGCAGGTCACCTTGCGTTACTTTGGAAATGTCCTGGCCACCAACCAGAATCTCGCCGTCCTGGATGTCACTAAACCTGAGCAATAGGCGCGTTAATGTCGTTTTACCCGAACCACTGTGACCTACTAGGCCGACCTTTTCGCCGGATTTAATATGCAGGTCCAGCTTGTCGAAGATCGGCTTTTCCGCGCCCGCATGGGTAAAGGTGACCGCTTTGAAGTGGATGTCGCCGCGGGTAAAGTGCGCTGCGGCAGGCTCTGCAGGATCAAGCACGCTCGGCTTCGACGCGAGGATTTCGAGCATATCGCTGGCATCACCGAATGAGCGGTTGAAGTTACGCAAACTGTTGTTGCTGAACGTGAACAGTTGACTGGCAATAGTGCTGGTGTAGCTGAAAATCAGGAACGCGGTCGCCAGGTTGGCGCCGAAAGACACTACACTTGCTACAGCCACAACCAGTGCCACGCCACCCATAGTGCCGGCCACGCTGCCGAGCGCGAGTTGCTGGCGCTGGAACGAGTACATCATCATCACGAGCTTGTCATATACGCTGTTGGCGGAACGGTTAAATCGTTGATTTTCGGCCGGTTCGTTGGCAAAGCTTTTTATAGCCATGACATTGGTGATGGCGTCGGCCAACGCGCCGGTCTGCTTGCTTTCAGCTTTCGCCAGCTCCGTGCCGTGTTCACGTACCGGGCGGCTCACTCGGAACGAGATGGTTATATAGAACAGCGAAAAACCAAGCAGGATTAGCGTGTATAGCGGCGAGCGCGATACCATTACCGCGCTGACAAACAGCAAGCCGATCACCAGCGGCATAACCTGAAAGAGCAAGGTATCGAAGAGGCGCACGTACGAGCTGGTCAGCTTACTGGTGGCAGATACCAGTGAGCCGCCGAAATGATTGGCGTGAAAGTCCGCAGTTTGCTCTACGAGGTGGGAGAACACTTCTTCGCGGATCGAGTGCTCTACTTTGCCTTCTAGCCGCCAATAGAACATATCAAACAGGCGCCACAGCACTAGGCTACCCATCAGTGATAGCGCAAAATACAGCACCAGGCTGCCGCCAAATGACTGCCAGACGTGGTGGGGGGTGTAGTCGTGCTTGGTCAGGCGGTTAATGATATGCGCCAGAACAAGCGGTGGCAGAAAGTTCCCGATCAGCGTATTGACGGGAAAGATAATCGCCGCCGGGACAAACAGATGCGGAAACTTACGAACATGCCGCCAAAAGTAGCGGAAGGTTTGCGAGGCCAATTTGGGTTTGGTATATTTGGGCATGGTGCGGTCCTCCTTGGTGCCGACCAGATTTAGTCTGCTGTGTGCGACAATCACGCAAATAGCAACAGACAGCAATAGGTATTAATGAAGTTAGGTTATTTTTGCTCCCGGCTCACACTGCCGGTTTGGTTCGGAAACTGGTTAAAGAGAAACGGAAACGGCGTCGCCGACGGTCTCTACTGGAATCTGCTCGTACATTTATTTGGCTCGCCCTTTCCTTTAAATTTAATACTAACCGTAGCAGTATAGCACCCTTGTCAACCATACGGCAATAAGGAAGTGCTCTATCTGTTATAATGGGACATGCCAAAATGGAAAAAATACTGCTCTATTACAAATTTCAGCCGGTGGCCGACCCAGAGGCGGTGCGCTTGTGGCAACGGACGCTGTGTGAGCGCCTGGACTTGCGCGGCCGCATTCTGATTTCACCGCACGGTATCAACGGCACCGTGGGCGGCGATATTGAAGGCCTGAAGGCATATGTCAAAGAAACCAAGCAGTATTTCAAAAAGACCGTGTTTAAGTGGAGCGAAGGCTCGCGCGATCATTTTCCAAAACTGAGTGTTAAAGTGCGGCCGGAAATTGTCAGCTTTGGCGCGGCAGACGAACTGCGTGTGGATGAGAACGGTGTAGTCGGTGGCGGCAAACACCTCAATCCTGCAGAAGTTCACGAGCTGGTCGACGCCTACGGCGACGATATTGTATTTTTTGACGGCCGGAACCGCTACGAGGCGGCAGTAGGCCGCTTTAAAAACGCAGTAATCCCCAATACTGCTACGAGCAAAGACTTCGTTGCGGAGCTCGACAGCGGCAAATACGACGAGCTGAAAGACAAAAAGGTGATTACGTACTGCACCGGCGGCGTTCGCTGCGAAATTCTGACTCCGCTCATGAAAAGCCGCGGCTTCAAAGACATTTACCAGATGGACGGCGGCATCGTAAAGTATGGAGAGAAGTACGGCGACGACGGGCTGTGGGAAGGATCCCTCTATGTCTTTGACGACCGCATAGGCATGAAGTTTTCCGATCACGGAGTAGACATCGGCGTGTGCATCCACTGTGGCGGTAAAACCAGCAACTACGAAAACTGCGCGCTCAAAACTTGCAACCAACTCGTCCTGATCTGCGAAGCCTGCGGGCAAGACCCGGCGAAGGCGTACCATACTAGCGTGTGCTATACGCGCATAACGGCCAAGGCCTGACCGGGCGTTACCGATCAAAAGGAAAGCAGCTTAATCATCTGTCTGTGCCTCTTCGTATATACCGTACTCTTCCAGACAGATAAGCGGCATCGGGCGAATGTTCAGAGTCGCGCTGCAACTGGATGCCCAGCGCACAAGCCACGGGCTGGCTGTTATATGTCGCGTCAATGCGAAGCGCAAACTGTGAGTCCGGAACTGTCGGATACGCTTCCTCTGTAGGCAAGATCTTATGACTCAGTTGGGCTGGCGTGCCAGGCAGCGCTCCCGGGTCAATAAGCTGAATCGCAAGGCTAGCCAGCAGCCCGGTAGTGTGTGCCGGGTGTCGTAAAACTTTACGGGTGGTGTCGCCGGATATTTCCCAACGATCGTTAAGGTGGGTAGGCGATATAGTGAGCCCTATCTGTCGGGCAATGGCTCGCTCTATACTCACGATTGGTAACAGGCAGTCGTCAAGCCACTTATCCAATTCAGCCGTGCTCGAAGTGTCGCATGTCGAGACCGTGCCTTCCAACGATATCTGTGGTGCTTGAAAAACAGGATGATCGAGATAACTCGGATCAATGCCCTGTGTTTCGACCAAGCGCTCAGCGTAACGCAATCCTGCTTCAGCCATCAGACCAATAAACCATATAGGCGTGCAGTAGACAAGTGCAAATCGTACCTTTAAATTTGCGGCATTTTGTTTGTCGACCAAGTTCGTCACACCAAAAGCTACCTGGTCGCCAGGGAATATTATAAGCGTATAATTAAGGGGTGAACAAGGCGCTCGAAGCAAAGCTAAAGACGCTGCCCAAAGAGCCGGGTGTGTATTTTCACAAATCCAAATCCGGTGAGATTATCTATGTAGGCAAAGCGGCCGTGCTGCGCAACCGTGTGCGGCAGTATTTCCAGGCGTCCCGACATCGTGACCCGAAAACTGAAGCACTTGTGGAGGAAATTTATGACACGGACTGGATGATCGTAGATAGCGAACTGGAAGCGCTGTTTTTGGAAGCGGAAATGATCCGTCGCTACATGCCGCGCTACAACATCCTGCTGCGCGACGACAAGGCACTCAGCTACATTCGCATCGACTACGATAGCGATTACCCGACCGTTGGAACAACCCGCCGGCCGCTAGATGATGGTGCGCGCTATTTCGGCCCGTATTTTTCAACGTATGCGGTGCGCCAGGCGCTCAAATACCTGCGCCGCGCTTTCCCATTTGCGACGCGGCGTATTCCCGGGCAAAAGCGCGCCACGCTGCATTACCACTTGGGTCTCGATCCAGGGTTAGAGGAGGGTAAAACCAGCTTGGAAGATTACCGCAAAAATCTTCGTAAACTCATAGCTATCATTGAAGGTAAGCGCACGGCGATTATCAAAGAAATTGAACACGACATGAAGCAGGCTGCCAAGGCGCAGAGTTACGAAACGGCCGCCCACTATCGCAACCAACTGTTCCTGCTGCAAAATCTGAGCAAGCAGGTCATTTTTAGTGATAAAGAATTTCTGGATATAAGCAAAGACCATGCACTAAATGAGCTGGTGGAGGTGCTGAGTCTAAACGGTTTTCCGCGCCGTATCGAAGGCTACGACATATCTCATATGCAGGGTACGAACGTGGTGGCGAGCATGGTCGTGTTCACCAACGGTGTTAGCGACAAGGGGGAATACCGCAAGTTCAAAACGCGCAAAGAGCACAACAATGATTTCTATAACATGAATGAGACCATCGGGCGACGTCTGAGCGAAAAAAATCTGAAGCAGTGGGGTAGGCCCGACCTTGTGCTGATAGACGGCGGCAAAGGCCAGTTGGATGCAGCCATACGAGCGCGCGACGAGGCAGGGCAGGGCGCAATCCCATTTGTGGGACTGGCGAAGCGCGAAGAGCAGGTCGTCATCGCCGTAAACCGCTCAAACGTCACGCTGAGCGAGCAAGCGCTGCACAGACTCGGCGGCTTCACACACGAAAGTGAAGATTTTATCTTGGTGAACCTGCCGCACAGCACCAATGTGGTCAAGCTGCTACAGCGCATCCGCGACGAGTCGCACCGGTTCGCTGTCAGCTACCACAGCGTACTCAAAGTAAAGCAGCAAACAGCGAGCGTACTCGATGACATCCCCACCATCGGTCCGGCCACGCGCAAGAAGCTCATACGAACCTTCGGCAGTATGCGCGGCGTGCTGCAGGCCCGTGACTGGGAGCTTGAAAAGGTCGTAGGCGAAAAAAAGGCGGCCATTCTCAAACAGTATCTGCGCCCGCTCCGCAAAGAGCAGCGGCTTATCGCTGAAGCTCGAAACGAGCAAGCATAAGCTACAATAGAGTGCATGACAGCGCGCACCCATGACCTGGCGGCAATTACGGCTTTGCTGGTCGTGGTGCTGGTAAATATGCCCGTATCGTTGCGGCTTTCTACGCTGCTACTCGCCGTGTTCGCGAACCAAGTCGGCGGCATTGCGCCCGACATCGACCAGCCTACGGCGCCGCTGTGGCGTAACCTGCCCGAGGGCCATTTGGTGGGGAAAGTGTTTGGCAAATTGCTCGGTGGTCATCGGTTTATCAGTCACTCGCTTATCGGCTTCGCGCTCTTTGGCTGGCTATGTGATCTGCTGCTGCACTTTCTGCACCCGCTCATGCCGCACGTTGACATTCTGCTGGTATGGTACGCGTTCCTGATCGGCTATGGCAGCCACCTCATCATGGATACTTTTACCAAAGAAGGCGTGCCGTGGCTGCTGCCCGCCCCCGTTAAAATCGGCATACCGCCGCTCAAGCGCCTAAGAATTACAACTGGCCATTGGATGGAAAACGGCGTAGTGCTGCCAGGTCTGATTGCCTTTGCCCTGTGGCTTTGCTGGGGCCACTACGACCACCTGGTCGCATTGCTCCACCGCGTAGTCTCGTAAGCTCATCTCTTACTTCCGCTCCTACGTTATACTAAAATGGATGCAAAACGTTCTTTGGGAGGGTGATACGCCCCACGGACACTACCAAGTAGTGGATACCCTGTACGACGGACGCGAAGCGCGGGTACTCTACAGCGGTGACCGACAGGCGGCGCAGAGCGGCGTAGCAAAAGACGGTAATCCAGACTTGCTTTTCGACTATAACCAGCGGCTTTACGAACTGACGACTAGTTTAGTGCCTAAACGAATTTTGCTCATTGGGGGAGGGGTGTTCACCCTGCCTGCGGCACTGCTTAGAACACTCTCGTCGACACTTATCGATGTGGTTGAGCTGGACATCGGCCTGACCCAGCTAGCCCGCCAGTTTTTTGACTTGCCGGCTGGTGACCGGCTGCATATTTTTAACACGGACGGCCGTACCTATTTGCGTGAGCACAGCACCCATTACGACATGGTCATTGTCGATGCCTATAGTCACACTACCATCCCACGCGAAATTAAAACGCTGCAGGCATTTGAAGCCTATCGCAGTCACCTTACAGCACAAGGCGTGCTGGCCATGAACGTTATCAGCGGCTATTACGGCCCGAGTTTGCAGGCGCTGCAGGAAGTGTATGCGGCGGCCACACGCACCTTTGACGCAGTTGATGTTTTCTTAGCCAGTCGTGGTTACAGCCTATGGCTGCCACAAAACTTTGTGCTCACGGCGCAAAAGGGACAAAACTTGCCGCTCAAAGATTACGTTCGCCACGATGCAGTTGCCCCGCCGGAGATTCACCCTGAAGTGGCACTCGAAGACGAGTAAGCTGAGAAGCCTTAGTCGTCGTGATTGCGAGGCTTATACCGCTTCTCACCGAAAATTAGACGCCAGATGCGGGAAACAACGATTGCGGCGACGAGCGCTGCCGCCACATCCACAACTAGGCCTAGTGGGTTGAACTGTGAGGTGTGGCCGATGACAGCACTTTGCTCTTGGCCGTTACAGGTTGCAGTCTGAGTAGTGCTGGTAGTGTAGGTGTAGGTTATAGGCGTGCCGGCTTTAGTGTTGTACTTGGTGGAAGCTCTGAGCTGGCCGGGCGTGTTTATACATTCAAGTGCCGAATCGCCGGTAGAAAACGTATTGGACGCAAATGGGAAGTTCTGGATAATCCTGCCGGGCAGAAACGGCGACAGCAACAGCGCCCCGAGTAAAATAAATACAATAAATCCGACCCAACCAGCGTGGCCCGTGCGGTTTTTTTCGCGTGGCGGCCGCGCTGAGCTAGTGGCCTGCTCGTCGGTCCTGGTCGGCGTTTGCTGAGGTATGGTAGCTGGTGCAACGGTTAGCCGGGGTGCGCCTACAAAATCAGACTGTATCGGTCGCGGCACGGCGACGGGAGCGGGCGCAGGGGCTGCACTGGCAACCTGTATACGCTGCGGCTGGGGTACTGGGTGCGGTTGTGGAGTGGCAGCAGGTTGCTGGAGGGTTGGGCGGTGCTGCGGCGTAACTGTCGTATATCCGGGCAGGTGCGGCCGCGTATGGCGGGGCTGGGCCACGTTGGGAGCGCCGGGAGCCGAGGGCGGCATAGGGCGGCGTGAAACAAAGCCGTCTATCATAGGTCGCCGGCCGATAGGTTGCATAGGACGATGCGGCGAACCAGGTTGCGGTGTCCGGGCCGGCTCTGATTGGGGAGTATTATTCGCGTCCATAATCCACCTTTAATCTCTTCATTAGTATTAAGCGAAAGCGCAATAATTACAACCATTTTTGTGTGGCAAGCGTATGTTATCCCCAGCCTTCTCGCATGTGCTGCGCTTTGCCTGGCGCTTCGCTTGAATCAGATAGCTACAAGCAGTATGCTACGAATAACCTATGCGTATAGCCCGCCGACTGCTCTTTACTGCCGTACTAGCTTTGGTGGTCGCGCCACTTTTGCTGCTAGGACGAGCTTCAGCCGCTACTGATTCGTGTACGCCGAGCGGTACTACGTACGGCACAGACAATCTCACGGTAAGCGTACCGTCAACCGGTACCTATACTATCTGGACACGTATGCAGATTCCCGACAGCGCTAATAACGCGGTGCTACTCAAAATAGACAGCACTAGCTGCTACAACGTTGGCGGTAGCAGCTCACTGCCAACCGGGAGTTGGCAGTGGGTCAATTATAACGACGGTAGCAGCAGTAACGCCATAAGCTTGTCGTTGACTGCGGGCAGCCACACCTTTCAATTCGTGGGAACCTATGCCGGCGTGGAAGTAGATCGCGTTTTGGCCGTGCCGGGCATCTCCTGTACACCGACCGGCACGGGTGATAACTGTACCACTGTAATGCCGCCTTCTACTCCTTCCGGGGTGACAGCTGCGGCAACAAGCTCTAACAGTGTGACAATAAGCTGGACGGCTAGTACCGACACTGGTGGCCCGGGTCTCGGCGGCTATTACATTTACCGTGGTGGCACGCAAGTCGGTACCGCTAGTGCCGCCGCTACGAGTTATGTCGATAACACAGTGTCGCCAGCTACGCTCTATAGCTACACCCTCAAAGCCTATGACACTCTCAGTAACCTGTCGGCGGCGTCCAGCGCCGCAATGGTGACGACACCCAATAGCGCGCAGGCGCCCACGGTGAGCTTGACGGCGCTGCCAAACAACACAAAGCTGACGGGGAGCGCGTACTCGGTGAGTGCCTCGGCGACTCCCGCAAGCGGCAACACGGTTTCCCAAGTCCAGCTACTGATGGGTGCTACGGTTGTGCAAACGTTCACGACTGCTCCATACACGTTTAGCCTGAACACGCTCAGTTATCGCGATGGCAGTTATACGCTTACGGTCAAAGCTACCGATAATCACGGTAACGTGGGGACTGCAGTGTCCACGGTGCTCATTACTAACGGCGACTTCAACAACGACAACAAAGTAAGTATCAGTGATTTATCAATCTTGGCTGCCAATTGGAATAAGCAGAGCGGCGCGACGTACAGCCAGGGCGATCTGAACGGCGATGGTAAGGTTACGATAGGTGACCTATCCATTTTGGCCAACAGCTGGAACGCTACCTGGTAGAGTAATAAAAGTCGGGCGTGGGCGGGACATCTCGGGAGAGAATGTTCTGGCGCATTGATCATGCACTGAGTTCTCATCCTTCGATGCCGCCGCCACACGCACGCTACTGTCAGCGGAATGCCTGAAGCGTCCGGTAAATTGATGTCATAGCGACCGTGGGCTGTGCGAGAGATGGCACTTCATTCTCTAGCACGCCCAGCACTACAACAGCATTGGAGGCGACCCACTCAGCGGTATAGAATCCGTCCGAGGTAACAACGATGTAGGCCCACGACGTGAGCTTGACGATCTTGCCGCCTGTGGGTTCGTGACGCTCCTCATCAAGGAAGAATCCGCGAGGATCCACGGTGTTATACAATACCTGAATGCTTACATTGTAGTAGCTGGGTGTGGTACCGTCCTGGCCGTGGGCGTAGCAGGCGTCGCTTTGCTTATTCTGGTTCACCGTGATCGGCTTATAGGGAACGTGCAGGATGCCCGTGAGTACCGCGCAGAGTTGCTGTGCGGTGATGCCTGACGGCATGCTCGGAGCTTTGCGTGGTAGCGTAACCGGCTTCGGAGTCGCAGGAATGGTCGCCTTCGGGGTATTGACCCGGGGGGTGCTCGATGCATCTGTCGCAGCCGGTGCGCTCGGTGTGCAGCTTGTGCTGCTGGAACCGCACGCAGCTAGCGCGAAAGCAGCCGAGGCGGCGACGATGGCCAGAGCGACACGCTTGGTACTGAGCACGTATCTTTCCTAACCTGAAAGTAGCGGGGCGTTGACCGAAGTCGCAGGAGGTATATGGATAACTCCTCACCCATATGTATATTATAACATAAAGAAGTAACTTCGTACAGATCAGTTAACTGTGAACGTGAGCCCGGTCGTAGGAAATGCCTCGCTACCACTTGTAGAACATATCTCGACCCCATACTCCAGCTGAGTCGGCTTCTGGGTCGCTGTAGCATAGCCATGAGCAACCTCCCACTGGAGGGCCGCTTGGATGTCTACGGATCCTGAGGTAACTTGGGTGTCTCGGAAGAACATTAGCTCGCTACCATTAGCGTAAAAGTGGTAGGGGACTCCGCCGAGGGTAAGGGCCATTGTGGCTTGAGCAGGCCAATAGGATTGGCCGCCTGCCCATTGGTTCCAAATCATCGTCTCGTTACTCCAGTTATTAGTCCATATGTCGTAGCCAGCGTCCCAGTTTCCGGCTGTAGGGTAGTTTTCGGAGAAGGTTGAGGTGATCGTGGCGAACTGAGAGATGGTTTTTGAGCTGTTCAAGTGGCTCCTGCCGCCAACATCATACTCGGTATCTGGATAGGACTCTACCGCTCCTCCGTGGTCTGCCTGGTTGGAGACGGCATACCAGGAAGATGCACTGCAGACGTGCACTGACAGTGATGGGTCAACCTCTCCGCCCCAGCCATCAACGTTTACCCACAAGAAGTCACTAATACCGTCT
>JAICKC010000021.1 GCA_025928155.1 Candidatus Saccharimonadota bacterium | reverse complement strand
CCAGGGGCTATGCGGTCAGCACGGTTGGCCTGGAGGAGGAGACCATCCGAAACTACATCCGTGACCAGGAGAAAGATGAACTCGCAGCTGAAGCAGGACGCTTTTAGTCTCAGCTAACGTCGTATAACACTAAATTCGCGGTGGCATCGCCTTTTAGGCGACCCCACTCATCAAGCCACCGGCTTGTCCGGTGGTGTCTCACTACGATGTATGTCAACATTAGATATATATGTCTTGAAAAGCTGGCTAGCCGGCTTAGTTTAGGCGCAGCAGAGGCTAGGGAATGAGGCGTGCAATTTCTGCGACAACGACGTCAAGGGGTTGCCGCGCATCAATGATAATGGCACCGGCAGCTTTCGCCCGTTCCTGAAATGACTGTAATTTCTCGAGGGGATAAGCTGTAACTCGTGTGGGTGCTTGCCGAATACACTGCCATTGTTTCGGGTTAGGAGCCTGTGGCGAACGGTCGCCTCATCTAGCCCCAGAGGAAGACCGTATCAAAAAGATCGTAGTATCGGTCTTGATCCCAGGACATGCCACACAGTAGCAGTGGGTGATTAAGGTCTTGATCGAGGTAATCACGCAGTTTTGCCCGAGCCCTGGATGCCTTATGCAAAGTAAGGCTTGGTGTTGTCGTGCAGTGTAAGTGACCTGGCTTCATCACGGCTACAGTATCTGGCTTCCTGAGCCTCGTCACTGTTAGTATCTGGGCGAAACGTGCCAGTTACTTTTACTTCATATATTACGAATGCAAACCACTTGAGGAGGGGTGATCCAACCTCCTTCTTAACTGTCCAAAAGGTTTCAGGGTTGTCGCTAACCCATGTTAGGGTAAGACCAGTTTCCTCTGAGATTTCTCGGGTAAGTGCTTCTTTTACGCCTTCACCGTGCTCTAATCCGCCGCCAGGTAATTCCCAGCTTCCATCTCTTTCCCGAAGCAGCAGAATGTTCCCCAGGTCGTCTTTAATCACAGCCTTCACGGAGATTCTATATGTGCAAGGTGTATCATCCATCTGTCAGTAACCCGGCAATAAGCACGTACGCGTATTTCATAGGGCTATTTTATTAAAAACTCCAAACAAAAGAAAAAGATTTCTGAGGGGACTCCGCTTGGCGTATCTAAACTAGCTACGGTTAGTGTTGCTGCCGGCCAGGCGCGTCGTAGAACTCGCGCTTCCGCCACTTTTTATCACTCCGTTCCCAAATAACAACATCATCGCTTATCTTTCGAAACGCAGTTAGTACACTTTTGCCAACTGAAGGGCTTCCGCTGTTGCTTATAGAGGTAAAATTGCTGCCAAATCGTTTGTTGATTTCGTAAAAAGCGTTGTTTTGGGTTAGTTCTCCCTGTTCCTGGATGACTGATAACATCCATTCAGCCACGGCAGTAGGGGTAATCGCGTCAGTACTGTTTTCGGGCATTGTTTAAGGATACACCTTTCATTAGCTAGTCCAAAGGTGCAGCGTATCCTTGCTATTTCTACACATTATGTCCTATTATAGTAGATGGTGATCAGAGTGATCCCCATCGACCGAAAGGTACGCACCTTATGAACCCGACGCCCGTTGTCCGGATGCCCGGCAAGTGGAATCTCGACTGCCTGTACAAGAACGGCAAGGACCCGCAGATCAGGCAGGACATCATCGTCATCACGGAAGCCATCACGGTCTTCGTGGCGAAGTACGCCGGCTTGAGCGCTGAGTCCAGCGTCCAGATGCTGGCCGCAGCACTCCACGACTTCGAGGAGCTGCAGCGTTCCTTCCTCGCGGAGCCGACGATTGACGACCAGCTCGGCAAGAGCAAGCCGGAATACTACTGGATGCTTCGCCTGGCGATGTCGAACACGAAGACCACGCGGGACAAGATGCAGCGCCTCGGGAACTGGCACCAGCAGCAGCTGCAGAAACTGGAGTTTTTCTTCCAGGCCTTCGACAACGCTTCGCAGGAGCGACGCACGGAACTTCTGGCGGCACCCGAACTGCGCGCATACTGGCCGTGGCTCAAGCAGCGCTTCATGTTGCCCATTGCGGCGGCACCGACAGCGGAAGCCCGAGCGGCGGCCGCCAAGGCTATTGCCGAAGCGAATCGGCTGAAGTATCAGCTCAATGCGGCCATCGGCAACGCGACGGCGACGGTCTGGAATGGCACTGCCGAAGTGGTTATGTCACTTCCGGGCATCATGTCGCTGGTGAACTCACCCGACCCTCGGGTGGCGCGAGAGGCCGGAATGACACTCCCGAAGCTGTATGCTGAACTGGAAGAGCTTGCTTTCAAGGAGCTTATGGCAGCGCTGGCGGCACAGACGGCGGAAGCCGGCCTGCACGGCGGCACTGTCAAGACCGTTCGTTGTGCAAGCGACACCCTGGCACCCGACGTGCTCACCAGTCTGCTCGAGACCCTCCTGGGTCCCGACGCGTTGGAGACGGTCCAGGCTTACTACGAGCTCAAGGCCGCCCTCAACAAGAAGTATCTTGTGAACGGCAAATTGCCGTATGCGCAGCGACGTACTCCGTATGGGGTACTGCAACCGTACACGTGGCCGGAGGCCGTGGGTCTGATTCGGATGTTCGGTGAGCGAACCGACCCGGCAATTGGCGCCGAGTTCAATCGAGCACTTGCAGAGGGCTGCGTTGACGCGGAGCCTCGCAAGGGCAAGACGGGTGTGACCGCCTGCTGGTGGGCCCTCGGTCTGCAGCCGATGTTCGCGGTGACCTTTACGGGTGACTTGGAGAACATCGCCCAGGTCGTCCACGAGTTCTTCGCCCACTACAGGGCAGCGCAGATGGTCTCGGAACAGCGGGATGGGCTGAGCTACAACACGCGGATTCCGCTTGCGGAATCGCAAGGAGTTGGCTGGCAGCTGTTGGTTCCGCTGGTGTTGGCCGACAAGCTCGACCTGGATGCCAACGGCAAGCTGGTTCTCGCGATGGCGCAGCTCGAGACGCTGATCTCGACGGTCTTCCTTCAGGGGATCGCGACCGCGTTCGAACAGCAGATGTACGCTGCGTTCAATCAGGGTACGCTGGACCTGCCGCGGCTCAAGTCGCTGTTCGTGGAGTACATGCACAAGCAGTTTGGCGACGCTGTGGCGATGGATGAACTGGCATCGCTCAACTGGTTGCCGTGGTCGCAGTTGCGCCAGGGGTTTTACAACTACGCGTACGCAATCGCTGGCATGATTGCCATCGTTGTGCGCAAGCGGTACGAGGCCGACCCCGCCGCTGCCATCAGACTGCTGCTGACCCTCATGGGGGCTGGCAGCAAGAGCACGTTGACCGACATCTTCGCTGAGGTCGGCATCGAGCTCGGGCCTGAGCTGTGGCGGGAGTGCATCCAGATCATCACTGAGCAGGTCAAGGAGGCGATTGATCTCGCAAGGCAGCTGGGGCTTTACCCGGCAGCCTAGCAAGGCCCCGCCGGTCACATCGTAAGACGAGACTACCTCGTCAAGCATGTGGCCGGCGGGGCAGTTTTTTATCCGTGCAGTGTGGAAAAAATTAATTAGCTTTGTGCCTATTGGTTCTGTGTTGTATTATTGTAAGCGTAAGGGTATTCTGGAAGTAGGTATTAAATAAACGTGAATTTTTTATGATGAAATACAAAGCTCTAAAATCTGTCCGATATGCGGTGTTGCCATCAGTGGCGGGGTTACTAATAACCGTAGCTGTTCCTGCTGTGGCCGGGGCTGCTACATCGAATACTATCATTAGCTCTGCCGTTGGCTCGGTAATTAGCGTATTTACGACAAACGGCACCGTAAATGTAAACGTGACACCAACCGGATCGGGTGCTCAGACGATTGCAAGCGATACGGTTACTGTTAGCACGAATGATTCATCCGGTTATACACTCCAGCTCGCTGAGTCGGGTGCCGCCACAGCTTTGACGTCCGCCGGTAATACGATTCCTGCTTCAGCTGGAACGCCAGCGTCACCAATAGTCGAGGCAGCCAACACCTGGGGATGGCATGTCGACAATATTGGTGGGTTCGGGGCTACCGCAACAACTGCGCAGAACAGTGCGGCTATCGGTACGGTAAAATTTGCTGCGGTTCCAGCAACAGGCTCACCGTATACGCTCGCTACTACCGCAACGACAGCGTCGAATGCCACTACGACAGTTTGGTACGGTGTTGCCGCGGACACAAGTCAGCCAACTGGTACGTATACCAACACTGTTACGTATACATGTACCGCAAATTAAGGTATAACGTACGGTATAGTGAGAAGATATTTATACGCAGTAGTACTTCAGGTAACGCTCTTAGCTGTATTTGTTAGTGCGTTTCCTGGCCGCTCGAGCGCTGCTGCACCGCAGGGGGGCTTATCTATCTCGCCGACATCGTTTGACTTGAGCGTTAAGCCGGGTGCGACCTACCAAGGAAGCATAATGGTCCTCAATCAGGGTTCTACGGAATTCTCTTACACCGTGTACGCATCGCCCTATAATGTAACAGGCGAAGACTATACGCCGGTCTTTACGCCCGAACCTGATGCCCCCACGGTAACGAAGTGGTTTAGGTTTGGAACTACCAGCAGCGACTTAAAACCAGGTGGTCAGGATGCCATTTCGTATAGCATCACCGTCCCTGCCGGAACGCCTGCGGGAAGCTACTATGCCGTTGCATTCGCACAGACGGCTGCCCCGAAAGGCACCGGTACGATTACGATCCAGAAGCGGGTCGGTACTATCTTTTATCTTCGTGTTGCTGGCCCTGCTTCATTGAAGGGTAATGTGGTAAGTTGGGGCGCGCCTTGGTTGCAGAAGTATCCTCTAACGGCAACACTCCGCATGGGTAACACGGGTACGTTGAACTACAAGGCGACTGTAAACGTTACGTTCAGCGATATATTCGGCGGTGCGAAATACCGGTTCAACCGTGTACCCGAAATCTTACCTCAAAAGATTCGTAAGATACCTATCGCTTGGCAGGGTGGGGCTAAGTTTGGTCTTTTTAAGGTGAGTGGTACGGTGGAATATAATGGCACGACGTCTCATTTAGCGACAAGGTATGTATTTATCGCAAGCAGTAGTATGCGATTTGTAACGGCCGCCATATTTGTGCTATTCGTAGCCGCTGTAGTCCTAATGGGCAAGCGACGTGCGGCACGCAAATAAGGTTGCTATAGCTGCCGCTGCGCTCTGCAGCGGTCTTATAGTTGTTGCGGTACCGCTGGCATTCGCTACGGGCACTGTCATCCAATCTCGTATTTGTCTCCCGTTCGGCACTCCTACTATTACCGATCCCGCCCAGGACGCCACCGATGGTGATGCCTCGATAGTCGTGAGCGGCGCCGCGGACCCCGCTGTCACCGTAGAGGTTACGGACAACGGTGCTGGTAGTGGCGTCACAGGCACCGACAGTACTGGTGCCTACAGTATCTCGATACCACTCGCGTATGGCCCGAATGTACTACAGGCGCATGTAACGAACGCATGTAACACCGTAAATAGCTCAAATACGGTGACTATTACCCATCCTGCACCTGCAATACCGCCAACACAAGGTGGTACGGCCGTTCCCGGAACCACGCCGGGAGTGTCGAGCTTACAGCCGGTTATCTTGCCGCCAACGCCAATCACTGCTCCATTACCCCCGGAGGCCTCATCTGTACCTACGCGTAGCTACAGTACGCCGGTGGTGTTAGTCCCGCAATCTGGCGTTGTGGTTACCAAGTCGGGGCTGACGATTACGGGAAGGGCGGACCCGGGCGCAGTAGTCCAGATTGTCGATGACGGCCATATCGTAGCGCAGGTTGTTACGGGCATCAATGGCCTGTTTAGCACGTCCATACCCCTCCATGAAGGCATCAACAGCATAACTGCGCAGCTCACTCTCACCACTGGCGTTATTCGCTCAAAGGTTATTATCGTAGACTACGTTCCGCCTGCTCATGCAGCTCATGGCATTATTGCTCGCATAGCCCTTGCAGGTGGCGTCCTCGCAGTTATTAGCGGTATCGGCATCGCTATATATGCAGTAATAGCACGTATGATTGTTGCGGCTAAACACAGGAAACGGGAATAAAATAGTTATGAAACGACATATATCTATCTTTGCAGGGTTACTCATAGTGTTTTTGGGTTCGGGCGCTTTCGCTGATACGACTGATTCAACGACGTATGGCAGCGGCAATTACGGGAACTGTGACTACGGTTCATGTACGATTACACTCGGCAGCTCTGGGTCAGTGAGCGTGAATGTTACGCCTAGCTCGAGCGGTGCATGTACGGTGCAGAGTGATGCCGTAACAGTGACAACGGACAGCACAACAGGCTATACATTGACAGCTACCACAAGCTCCACGACTACCAACATGACCAGTGGCGGCAATGCTATCCCGAGTACTTCCGCCACGCAAACTTCACCGTCGGTGCTTACGGGCGACCAATGGGGCTTTCGTGTCGACAATCTGGGAGGTTTTGGCACTGGGCCAACCACTGCCCAGACGAACGGGACCATCCCAGGTCTTACTTTTGCTGGAATCCCAGCGAGCAATGGCACTCCTGACCAGCTTGCTCATACATCAGCACCTGCGAGCTCTGGCGCAACCACAAAACTCTGGTACGGTGTTTGTGCAAACACGTCGGTGCCATCTGGTATCTACAGCGTGTCAGTACTCTACACTGCGGTTACGAATTGACTCTCACCGGGCCTGATAGTAGTATGAGAGCATAAGGGGAACCGCTCGGTATGGATGAGGATAATTCTATCGATGAGCAGACGGGCAGTCTTTTAGACCGTGAGCTTTCGCGCAAACAGTTTTTAGGTGTGGCTGGCGCAGCATTTTTAGGCATGTTCGGATTACTCCGCTTCACCGAGCAAGTACTAAACGGGCACTTGGAAGAGGACGAGGCAGACCTTGCCAAAAGCACTGAGGGAGTCTTTGGGGAACGGTTCTATGGCGGAGACGCTGAACCTCAGCATGTACATGATCATAAAGATAACGTGTATTAGATGACGGCACGATTACCGGTAGCGTCGTAACATCTATCGCTATGCAGAGAACAAGGGGTTTAATTCCAAATACGCCCCGTTAGATAGGTTGAAGCTATCACCTGACGTTCCCTCGGCGGCTTGAAGCTGTAGTGTGCCGGCGGCGCCGAACATAATAGTGCCCTCTATTTCGCACAGCAAATCGGAGCTGTTAGTAAGGGTTGGACCGGGGTAGGTGCCAAGCGCTACGTAATGCGTATATTTTACGCACCCCGACGCCGAATAGAACTTTACGGCGATTCTGATATAGACGGTTGAGGGACCAGTAAAGTTAAACACCGGCGTACCGGCAGTAACGGTAGATTGATAGGGGATAAAGGCGCTGATTTTGTACGGTGTCCAAGCCGCAACGTTTCCCTTCAGACCGGTTATGTTTGCCGCGGTCGTACTGCTGATTGTCTGCGTTGCGTCGGCTATGTTGGTTTGTCCTAGCGGCACCCAAGGAGTAAGCGAAGAATCGCCGGTAATAGTGCCGACAAAGCGGAACAGGTTTCCTGCATTGTTTGACGCCGACACGCCATTATAAAACGACAGCGTGCCGGTTACGTTATGAATGTAGTTGCTGCTGTTGCCAAAGACGATGCTCTGGGGCGTGTAGGTATTATTGGCCTCGCAGCCCATATCGAGCCGGCAGTCACTGATATTGGCGTGATTGGTCTCGCCTAAACCTGCCGGCACCGAGCCGGTAAGCCGGAGTATGGCTGTAGTAACGGGTATGCTGTTCCCCTGGAAGTTGCCGATGATATTCAGCCGCCCATGATTCGGGTAGGTGCCGTTCTGGAACACTACGCCGTCTCCCGAACCTTCTATCGAAAAATCCGCATCGAGGCGCATAAAACTGCCAGTTGTGGTGGCCGCACCGGAAGCATTCACGTCGAAAACCACATGCTGCGTGCACCACTCGGCGCGCACTCGGCCGTGCAGCTGCTCGGTCCAGTAGTAGGAGTTTTGGAACCACGCGCCAATACAGTTTGAGGCGGTAAAGTTGAGCACCCGCAGGTCTAATTCGTAATAAAATATGTCGCCCATGCGCAGGCCGGATGAGCCTGCGCCTGCGCCGGTGCCATCGATGGCGATCCCTTTGAAACAGCCTCCATGGAGCCGGGAATAGTAGTAGCTGCTGTCGTAGTGCCGGATGCAGTCGCCGGTGCCGGAGAATTTCAGGGTGGTTACCATAGTGCCGTCTCCGATAAAATAGACGGGCACGCCATTTTGGTCGCAGGTTATGGTGCTCGTTATTTTGTAAGTACCGCGCGGGATATATATGACGCCGCCGCCTTGCGCAATACAGGCATTAACACAGTTTTGTATGGCTGTGGTTGCGTCTGTGGTTCCTGTGGAGTCGGCGCCATATCCAGTGACGACGTTCAGCCAATCCACTGGCGCGTTCTCCCAGGTGGCGGCCAAGGAGCTTGAGGCGGTCAACACCTGGCCCTGCGAAGGTGTACCGGAGACACTGATGCCGTTCACTTTTGCGACGGTCGGGCCGGGATAGGAACCAGACAAATCTCCGCTCGCTGTTCCTGTCGGTGTTTGGCTTTGGCTGACGCCAGCTGCGATCTGCGTCCAGGCACTCCCATTCGACTGATAGAGCGTGCCGCTGTTAGTGTCGGTGGCGATATAAATGAAACCAGTGTTGCTGCTTGCGGCAGCGGGCCGACTCGCAAGAGTTCCGCTGAGGAGCATACCGCTGGCAACGGATGGCAAATTGGTTTGAGAAGCACCCACCGCGCTACTTTGCAGCTGAGATGAGCCTACGACGCCGCTGTTAAGCGTACCGTCGGCAGCGTGCGAAACAGACAAATAGGTATTGAGAATAGTACCCCACTGGCCTGCATCACTGCCAACTATCGGTTGCCTAGCCATTAGTACAGGACATCCTCGCTACTTACTGTATGGGTCTGCTCGCCTTGGCTTCTAGTCCCTGCCCACAGTATCCCGCCGAATATGCCATAGTCGTCAGTTGCTAAATCATCTGCCTCAAACTTGTCGTTGCCGGCTCCCTCTGAAAGACGAAATGCGCCAGGCATACTCAGAAAGCTGCTGCCTCCGGCAGCAGGAAATTGCCTGTGCGTTATTTCGTGAACCGATAGGTTCGTCGCTATCTTCTTCAAACTATCCATCACGTAAACCCCTAATGCTTCTATGCTACGCCAACGTTTTTAGTTCGTCAATCAATCACTACTATCTAAGCTGTAGCAGTACTGATTAACAATGCCACGTTGTACGCTGCATGGGATGCGCCGCGAGTGTCGCTGCCCGGGAGGGTAAGGATCATACCGAGGACGAATTGGAGCGCCGCATCCGTAGTTGCGAAAATACCCGGTCACGGAACTTTTTCGGAGTAAAGTGCCACTGACTCACTGCTTGATTGTCAAGCAAAAGGTTTACATATGATATCATATTCATATGATTACGCGCCTCGCTCTAGTATGTAGTGCTGCCGATAAACGGCCTCATGGGTGAAGCAATGCAGCACTTGGTACTAGTGCGGCACGGGGAAGATGAAGGCGATCTTCGCCGGGCTGCCTGGAAACGGGGCGAGCCGGTTACGGCTACCAAGATACGCAAACTGGAAGAGATTACGGCCGGGGGCGTAGAGCAAAGTCATCGAGCGGGTTTATGGATTCAAGAACATATTCTTGCCGCGTATGGCTTAGCGGCCTTTGACGGCTGTTATGTGTCTTCGGCACTTCGCAGTGAGCAATCAGCCGTAGCACTCGATTTAGCCGTAGCTGTTTGGCAGGAAGACCACAATCTCGATGAACGAAATCGCGGCACAATACGTGGGTTACGGCCCGAGCAGCACGAAACCCTATACCCAAGCAGTTTCGAACAAATGAAAAACAATCCGCTGCATTGGTTACCGCCAGGCGGAGAGTCGCTCGTACCCGATGTTACCCGCCGAGTCTGCCAGTTTATGGAGAATATCGAAGGCACCCGTACAGTTTTGGCGGAAACGCACCGTGATTGGATATGGGCGGCAGGAATTGTCCTCGGTTTTACGGTGGATACCGATCACATCCACAATGGTCAAATTATCCACTTTACTTCAATCGATCCTTCGACTGGCCAACAAGCGCCCGAACTGTTGTGGGTGCGCTCGATTGATCCAATGGCAACTGATGGCCCGGGAGAGTGGCGGACTGTGCAGCATACTATAGAACTTGACGCCGCAGCCTGATACCCCTGGCTCTGCTATAAACTATATTGCGGCTTCCCAGTCGAATAAAACATTGTCTTCGCGGTAGCCTCCACGCCCCTCTCCAATATTTTTGAAGTCTTCAACGAATTCGATGGATTTAATATATTTGACCATCTTGTACCCGAGTTTCCGTTCGCAGCGCAGCCGCAGCGGCGCGCCATGTTCGAGGTTCAGGGGCTTCCAGTTCATTTCGTACGCCAGGATTGTCAGCGGATCTTTCATGTCGGAGATTCGCAGCGCCTCGTAAAACGGCTTGCCCTTGGCGTCGACGTCGTAGGCATGGAAAACGACGTATTTGGCGCGTTTGTCAGGTCTGGCCCGGGCAATAATCTCTTTCATATGCACGCCGCCCCATTCACCGATCGCGCTCCAGCCTTGGATGCAGATATGTTTGGTGATCTGCTCTTTTCTGGGCATTGCTTTGAGCTCATCGAGACTCAACGATAGTTTGTGCTCTACCATGCCACCGACTTCGAGCCGCCAGTCTTTGTAGCCCTCGTCGCGCAGTTTATAGAATTCTTCGGTCTCCGGCGGGTATCCATTGACGCGAAAGAATGGTGAAATATCGTTTTTATTATATGTCTTTCGGGGCACGAGCCTGCCGAAGACAATGTTGACTACCGGTTGGAAAATGCTCACTAGGACCTTGCGCGTGCCGACTCGGTACCGGAGCGTAAAGTAAGTCGCGAAGACGTTAAAGACCAGGATCAGCAATATCCCGGATATAAATACGGTCAATGCATCGCTAAGTTTCGCGTTTGTGCTGCCGAACGTAATGAGGCGGACATTCCGCGAAAAGTAAATAAGCGCCACCATCAGGATGTGTATAACGATGAAAATACTAAACAGCAGCATGCCGATGAAGTGGATGCTTCGTGCCACTTGCCGGCGACCACCAAAGAGCAACATATAGCGCGGAAAGCGGTTCATAAACGCCGGGCTCATGGCCAGGGCGGTCACAATCATCAACGCTGGCAGCAGGAACGCTACGCCCGCGTAAGTGAGCTGCTGCAACGGATCGTATGGCTGAAAGGCACCGATGGGCGGTTTGTGGAGCGTAATGTAGCCGATAAGGTCGTGATATGCCGCCGGGACAATGCTCCAGTGCGTCGGGATGAGCCGCCGCCAGGCACCGGTCGTAAACATGTAGCTCCAGTAGACGGCTCCGGTGAGGAGCCAGACGGTAGCGGTCGCAAAGTGCCAGTTCCGCGCCGAACCGAACTCATGGTGTCCGCCGCCCGGCAGCGTGTAGATGTGGCTAGAAACCTCTGCTTCGTCGTGAGCCGTCCACAGTTTGCCCTCCGGCATGTTTTTCTTGCCGAACTTGAGCCAGTAGTTATCCCGCCTGGTATGGTCGGTCCAATACAGCATTGGATGATCGGCCAGGATGTGCAGGCCGCTCCGGATAAGCAGCAGGATACAGAACGCATTTATGGCATGCGTGATCACTATTACAAGCGGCATACTGTCGCTATCCATGACTCAACTATACCCTCCCTTTGTTCATGTTGCTTGTGATTACAGTCATATCATAACATATGATATGCTATTCATATGAATTATGCGTCCCTTGATCATTTTTTCATGACGCTCGGAAATAAACAGCGCGTACGTATCTTACAGCTACTGGCGAAGCAGGGGACTATGGGAGTGACGGCGATCGCGGAAACGCTCAAGGTAGAACAATCGGCCGCATCGCATAGCCTTAAACAACTATTGCTCTGCCACTTTGTCACAGTGAAGCAAGACGGCAAGGAACGAATCTACGCAATCAATGAGGATACGGTCAAGCCGTTGTTTGAACAGATCGAACGGCACGTGGACAAGTACTGCGTGAAGGGTTGCGCGCACTGGAGTAGGCTATAAAAGGAGGGCTAGTATGGACATACGCATCAAACGAGTTTATGAAGAGCCGTCGTCCGGAGACGGCAAACGCATTCTCATTGACCGGCTGTGGCCGCGAGGACTCACGAAAGAGAAGGCCAGGGTAGACTTATGGCTGAAAGATATCGCGCCAAGTACGGAGCTGCGGGAATGGTTCGGGCATGTTCCGGCGAGATGGCCGGAGTTTCGGAATCGCTACCGGCAGGAGCTGGATGCGAATAGTACCGTTGTTGATCAGCTGCGCGAAGAACTCAAAAACGGACCGGTCACACTCATCTTTGGCGCTAAGGATGGACTGCACAATGACGCGGTCATGCTCAAGGAATACCTTGAGAAGAGGTGAGCTACGTCGCCGGAACAATTGAGCCCGAAGGGGGTGCTTGAGTTAGTTCCTGTCTGCTTTGAGTACTTGCACATAGGTTTACGGTGAGGAGTAAAACAAGCAGCTGGTGCCGCTGGAGTGGTTTGTAGCTGGGGGAGATATGAAATGGGTTTATCAAATGCCCGGCTCTAGAGTAAAAAGTAAGAAAAAAAAGAGTTGACATTAAAAGCTAATAGTATTAGCATTAGGGCTAGTAATATTATATAAGGAGCAATCTATGACAAATACAACCCAACAAACACAATTTCTTCAGACAGCTGAGGGTAAAATATCGTATGACGTACAGGGGAAAGGCCCGCTGGTCATTTGCGTGGCAGGTATGGGAGACCTGCGCAGCAGCTATCGCTATATGGTTCCCGGGCTGGTGGCAGCCGGCTATAAAGTAGTATCTATGGACTTGCGCGGCCACGGCGAGAGCGACACGACTTTTAGCAGCTATGGTGACGAAGACACGGCAAATGATATTATCGCCATGATTGAGCACTGTAAGGAACCGGCTACGATAATTGGCAATTCTATGGCTGCCGGCGCGGGCGTAATCGTAGCCGCAAATCGTCCAGAACTCGTGCGCGACCTCGTATTCATCGGTCCGTTCGTTCGCGAGCCAAAGAACAGCAAATACGTGAAGCCGATCCTCAATTTCCTCACCCTTCCGTTGTGGGCGCCAAAATCATTTAACATGATGCTGCCGATGTGGTTTAAAGGCAACAAGCCTGCCGACTACAAAGAGTACCGCAAGAAGCTCATAGAGAACATGAAACGCCCAGGCTACACTAAGGCTTTCTCGCTTACCTCGCGCACGGTTCACACAGCCTCCGAGCGTGTCATCGACCGGGTAAAGGTGCCCACCCTGGCACTCGTCGGGACGTTTGACCCGGACTTCCCGAATCCTAAAGCCGAGATGGAGTGGATCAAAACCACCTTACACGGCAAGGGCGCAATGATAGAGAATGCCTCCCACTACCCGCAATCGCAACAGCCAGAGAAGGTGCTGGAATACGTAATCCCATTCCTTAAGGAGAATCGTAATGCCTAGGGTCGGGCTGTCGACAGCCCAGGTAGTAAGCACGGCGAGTGCCCTCATTGATGAAGTAGGCGTGGATAAGCTCACGCTTGCCCGTATAGCCAAACACCTCAACGTGCAATTGCCAAGTCTCTATAAACACATCTCAAGCCTGCAGGATCTCCATGAGCGCCTTGTCGTTGCAGCGCAGCACGAACTCCTTGGGACTATGAAAAATGCCGCCGTTGGACGCAGCGGCATGCAGGCTTTGCTGGCACTCGCGGCCTCAGCACGAGAGTGGGGCGTTGCCCATCCGGGCAGATATAGCATCACCCTGGCTGCAGCGCATACGCCTGGAGATGGGTCAGAAGAGATGCTTGAATTTACGCTCCGTATTCTCGAGAGCTTTAACCTGACCGGAGATGACGCGATTGATGCGGCCCGGATGCTGCGGGCTACGCTGCATGGTTTTATCTCCCTGGAAACCCGCGGCGGATTCGGCCTGCCGGCAGACGTAGATCGTAGCTTCCAACGAGCCATGCAAGGACTCGGCAATCAATTTAGCGCCTGGAGCTAGCAGACAGGCACGGCATCAAAAGGCTCATCCCCGCTGCAATAGGATTTACGAAATGCTTAATATAGCGCGACGATCAGGGCGCAGGCCATAAAGAAGGCCAGTCCCAGCAGATCGCCAGCGGCTCGCTTGGCTTTTACGGCCCAAATGAGCAGCGGTAAAAATGCCGCGGCGAGCACGATGCCGCCGATAAGACGTGCGGTTGGCACCCAGAGGCCGATGATTGTTGCCGCAACGGCGCATAGTTCCAGCACAGCCAGCCCCCGGGCCCATTTGAGCGGAAATTTGACTTCGGCAAAACGCTTCAGGTGCATGGCGCTGCCGCGCAGGACATTCACCGGCGAAGCAATAAATTCCGCGACGGTTAGTACGAACGCAATCCAGAAAACTATCTTCATTCTTCTATAGTACCATGGCCGTTGCCTCGGCGGCTACTTCTAATAGTTTGCGTCACTGCACCGCCTAAATAGCGAGGGCGGAATCTCCCTTACTGATGATCTGTCCCGTCCATCGGTATCCTATTCGGTGTACCACTCAGTGGGGCATCTCCCTGCGGCCGTTCAGCGATATATCTCAGGATTGGGTGCTTTCCTATCTTCCAGCTGCGGGAACCGTTGCGATAAATGCGTATAAATAAGATAAATAACAGGTAGCCGATTGCAGCTCCGGTAGTATTGAATAGCACGTCATTGATATCCGCAGTCCGAAACGTCATATGTGCCATAACACCTGTCAGCAATTGCACAAGCTCGATTGCAGTGCTAAACAGTACGCCGGCGATAACTACTTTTCTCATGCGCAGCCTCGTAATAAAGGGCAGCCCAAAGCCGAACGGAATAAACAAGAGGATGTTGAGTAGTGAGGTGCTTGCATCTGCCCGTCCAAGTGCAACCAGCGGGACGAGATTAATGCCTTGGGCGACGGTATGCCCCTTTAGCATAAGGCGGTCTGAACCTAACCAGTTCAGCAGAAAGAGCGACTGAAACTTAAATATTGTGTAATACAGTACGGCGAAGATATAACAGTAGAATAGGGTGAAGAGCAGCAAGTATACGAAGCTTTTATATTTCTTGACCCGAAGGAATACGACAGCGCCAAGCCAAATCAGGCCGCAAAGCAGTATCGTTGATATATTCAGGACTGTAACTAATGGGCGTATATTCATAGTTTAGGTATCTATATCATAATATATTGAGAAACTGCTGAAGAAGCGCAGCGAGTATGCCTGGCTGTAGGAGCTAAGCTTCCAATGATGCGGGCGTTGGTAACGACTAGCCAACGGGCAAACATTCCCTCTTTTTGATTTTTTAGAAACCAGCTTGTGAGCTCTCATGAAGCGAGTATAGTTAAAAACGTCATCCGAACCCAAACCTAACTTGGACAATGCCCGTGAACTTTACTTTGGCCTCAGTTGTTATTATTGCTCTTTTCTTTGACTTTACAAACGGGTTCCACGACACTGCAAACGCTATTGCCACCGTTATTTCTACAAAAGCTGTTCCTCCGAAGATGGCTGTCGTTGGGGCGGCGGTTTTCAACTTTTTGGGCGCTTTCATGTCATTGAACGTCGCTGCGACTGTGGCTAAGGGCATTGTGTCGCCAGGGGCGATCACTATGCATGTAATCTTAGCAGGCTTGCTCGGCGCGGTTGTCTGGAATTTAATAACCTGGCGGCAAGGGTTGCCGTCAAGCTCGTCGCATGCCCTCATAGGCGGGGTCGCCGGGTCTGCCACTGCGACACTTGGCCCTCATGTCGTACAGTGGGAAGGTTTAAGGGATAAGGTAGCCATACCGTCGCTCTTTTCGCCTTTTCTCGGCCTGCTTGGCGCTGCGGCGCTGACGCTGATTATTCTGCGCATTGTACGCAATCGCCCCCAGGGAGATATACCTCGTTTTTTCCGGCGTTTGCAGCTTGTATCCGGCAGCTTCTTAGCGTTTACGCACGGGACCAATGATGCCCAAAAGACGATGGGGCTTATTGCACTTGCGCTGCTCGTTGGACATCCGGAAAAAGCTTTTCATATACCGCTCTGGGTCATTATGTCTTCCGCCCTGGCCATGGCGATAGGAACGGCGCTCGGTGGCTGGAGGATCATAGACACCCTTGGGCAAAAGATCACCAAGCTTGAACCCCAGCAAGGCTTCGCCGCCGAAGCGTCAACCTCCACGATACTCTTGCTGGCGGCACATCTAGGTTTCCCCGTATCTACGACCCATACCGTTAGCGGTTCGATTCTCGGTACCGGTGCGGCGACTCGACCAAGGATCGTGAATTGGAAAGTTGTTCGTCATATTGTTACCGCTTGGCTCATTACTATTCCATGCGCAGGGGCCGTAGGCGCACTTATGGGCGTGACACTAGAGTTTACCAATAGCGTCGGCGTTGTACTGCTAATCGCTTTATTGGTGATTGGCGCGATACTCATTACTCGTAACTGGACATGGGAGAGTACAGCGCAGGTTAGGAGCCGTCTGTCTATATTGCGGTTACGGCAGATGAGGCGCAAAACTTCGTCTGAGGTATAGACCGCGCTATGCGATCGGAGGCCTGTTGCGGATAGCTTCAACGAAGGTGTTCTATCGGTGGTTGTGAACGCAGCGCACAACTTCATGCCGTACTCTTTTCTGGCTTCATCCCTGTTGAAGGACTAGGACCGGCCTTGTCTTATGCGTTTAGAATTACTAGTTGAATGATATCTCTTTTGTCAGCTTCCAATAGTGCTCAAAAAGTTGGCGCATCGTATTAGCGAAAGTGGCGCTAATAATTTCAAGCCCCGCTTTGTGAGCATCTTGCCAGTGGTAGATTGCAACTGTGTTGTTATATACAACCATCTGGTCATCAAAGCGGAGTACTTCGGGAGTAATGACGCCAGCTCGATACAGTCGCGCTTCGTAGAGTCGCTCGCTCGCTAACTTGGAGCGTATCGCTTTATCGGGGTTGACCAGGTCGCGTGTATGGTACCGAGCTGCCACCTGGAAGGTACGGTGTTTTGCAGCCCAGCCGAGATCATTCACTAGTGTCTCAATATTACCGTGCCCGAATGTTATAATTTCACCCTTTGTTTTCAACTCATGCCAGCACATTTGCTTGAAGCCGGCCTGGCCGTCATACGTTTTAAGGCTAAAGTCTCCTTCGCCTGCGGCGGTTAGAGTCTGAATTGTGTGCAAGGTAGGCAAAACAGTGCCGAGCGTGTTGCGCCGATCGGAAAGCCTATATTCCTCGCCTGCAAGCTCGGCCTCAAATAAATCGGGATCTGAGGCTACCAGAAAAGTACCACGATCATCAGTACGGCGAGCTATAAGACCCCGCTTCTCCAGGTGTTCCACGAGCCTGTATATCTTTGCCCGGTCGACGCCTGTCTTTCGGCTGAGCTGAAGATGGTTGCCCGGCTCCTTTAGAAGCTCGACGTATACTGCCGCCTCGTCTTTGCGTAGGCCTAGTCTTTGTAGCTGATCTAGTAGTTCGTCTATGTTCAACACCATGTTGATCAGTTTAGCGCAAATATATTACTGAGCAATACTTCATTAATGATGAGTTTAGAGATACCTATATATCCACCGCCTGTAGGGGAGGCTCCGATAGCTGGCGTGGCAGTTGATCCGAAGATCGGTAAGCTGGTCCTCGATAGTATGGTAGAAGTCGGCGTTGCTAATCTACGGCTCAGCCCAGAGCAGAATGACGTCCTGGTCGAGCTGTATAGTGCTGGTGATGGTTTCTTCTCCCAGCCACTCCCAACAAAAGAGAACCATGAGACAAGTGACAGGAAAGTCGGCTACCGTCCCCACGGGGCTGCCTATACGGGCACGGACAAGGGCAAGATGGACCCGGACCCGGATGCAAATGATTCGATGCTCTTAGGAAGGGCAGAAGCTCCAATTCCTGGGCAGGATGATCCAAAGGCTGCTCGTCTTCTATCGGCGATGAGGGATTTTAGAGACCTAATCGCCGCTCCGACCGTCGAAGCTGTCCATGCAGCTCTTGCAGACCGTTACGGTTATCCGTATGCAAGGCCCTTTCGTAAGGGGTCTGTCACGCAGATTAACAGTTATTGTTTGTCTGATGAACGTCACGCGGTGGGTACAGAGGACATACCACTCAAGGACCCTGAGGCTCCACAGGCTCAAGGCCCGCACGAAGACGGAGTTGAGATTACAGTTCTCTCGTCCAACTATTTCGGTCTCGCCGGACGTACACGAAATGGTTTGTATGTCCCTGTAAGCCACGGGGAAAGTAGAAAACGTGCGGTAAGTGTGTTCGGCAGCCGTGTTTTGGCGGAAGCGACCGGTGGGGACGTACCACCTTTTATACATAGGGCATTTAATTTTCTATCCCCAGAAAAACGCGATTTTCGCCGTTTAACGATGACATACTTCTCAAGCCCTGACGTAACAAAAGGGGTGCCCGTGCCGGCATATGTAGGCGGCCATGATATTTCGGATAAGATACGGGAGGGTACCGAGCAGTTTGGAATCGGAAGCGACTTCACTGGCGTCCCTGATTAGTCTACGCCTATGTAACGGCTCTACAATAATCTAAGAAATAAGGAATTTGCTCTATGATACGAACAGGTTCAACCGCGCAAAACATAGATGGACTGCCTATCGATGGCTTTCGCACGTCATCCAGTAGTACAACAAATTGTAGCTGTGTCGAAGCTGGTGCCTGGAGCACGTCAAGTGCATCTTCGAACGTTACGTCTGTCGAGACAATGAGTGATGGCCGGATTGTCCTTGTTCGCGATTCAAAAGTGTCTCGCGAACTTGATGCAGAAACACGAAAAAAGCCAGATGCTACGCCAACGCTAAATTTCAGCCTTTCTGCATGGCAAGGTTTTGTAGATCTTGAAGCAGCACAGCGAGAGCTTGACTCTCTTTACGGTGGTATACGGAAGAATAGCAGGAGCCTCTCGAGCAACGCTATCGGCAGTAGCATAGTAACCCGTGTACTCAACGATGGCACTACGTTCGCACAAGTACCGAACGGTACTGGTACCTTTGATTGGGTTAAGAGTGATCAGCCGAAAGTAAGCTTGACCTTTACGTCAGCTGAGATCGCAGCCTTTGATGATGGTGTAGATCGGGACGAATTTGATCTATCCGAAGCTCTTATGAGGGAACTTGGAGCTCAGATGCTCGCGGGCGAGTTAGTAAGCGCATAATGCGCGGCTGTGACCTACGGCATAGGATTGTGACTGGCCGTTTCTTGTAGCAGTTTCCATTATTTGTGGGAATTATCATACCTATTTATGATACACTACAGCATTTTATCAGGCTGGCAGGCCGGAGCCTGAATCGAGCACCGCATTCCCCCCTGGGACAAATGGCGGGGCTTCCATAATTTACTAACCTGGCGGGCGGTTCAGCGCTTTACTGCGCCGTCCAGGAGGAACGCCTCGGTTGCCCCCTGACGTGTAAAGACACGAATAAGAAAGTCCAGGCCCGCCTGACGGCGTACCTCTTCTACAATATGAGACGAGTACACGTGGGATTACAGTTACGGGCACCAGCTGGAATGTTGCAGAGGTGCTGAGTTGTATACGGTGTAGTGCTTACGTCAATACTTTGATTCGTCTGTATATTCTCTGCCCTTACCACCGTAGCGTTCAGCCATTTCATGGTAGCGGACGTACTGGGCGTACTCGTCGCCGCCCACGGAATGCAATAAATCGCCCAAGGAGTAGTTGCCCGAAGTTAGGTGCCGGAGCTTCTCTAGCCGTTCAGATGCTGCACCTCTAAACTCAAATTCACTTGCGGCTGCGACCTCGTCGGCGAAAGCAGAGAGCTGTTCATTTGTCGTGTCACCAAATCTTAAAGAATGCGCACGGACCATGCCGTATCGCTGCAGTTTGTCTAAAAAGGCACCAGCTACATCTTCGCCGTACTCGAGCGCTTTCTGGAATCCCAAAGCAACGAAGAAAGAACGCATCCATACGCTCTGACTGCCATCAGTAAGATCACATCGATAATCACCAAGATCGACGCCCTCTACCGTAGCCTGCCTGCCGGTTGATTGTTCTAGCATAGCCTGCAAAAGTACTGCTTTAATTGCCAGCTTCGAGCTTAGGCGCCAATCCTGATCTGGATTATGTTCGTACGCTGTAGGTCTGATGATATTATGTGATAAATCGTAGCTTGCTTGACCTGTTGCCAGAAGCTGGCCATCTACGACGGCCACTTCATTCATGGTAAAATCTCTGCTGGAAAAATAGCCGGCTAAGCTAGAAACAACCTGAACGCCATGCCCAAAGGTGTAGTCTTCGGGCATGAGACGCTCGGATACCTCATGCGATCGAGACAGGTCCGGATTATACTCGGCGAACGCGGCAACGTCGACATCTCTTACTGGGGTGATTACACCGGTGAGTGCCTCCGTTGCGATAGATCGGGCTGCGCCTCCAATGAGAGCATAGCCTGGGGGCAGTTTCAAACTGTCTACCCAGCTTTGCATATCTTCTGTCAAGCCGATGGTTTCAACACCTTCGGGGAGTGACTCGGGGGAGGTTCCCTCTGAAGACAGGCGGTCTATTGTTCCTAACGTCATTTATTCTTATCATAACATAGTCAGCTGCGATGACTGCCGAAAGAATGCTTCCAAGGGTTACTCCCCAAGCTCGCTTATATGAGTTGAGTTGCCTAAAACAGTTTGCTGTAACGCCTGGATTGCTGACATTGTGGCTGGGGGCATAGAGATTAGAGATCAACATACGGGCATATGTAAAAGTCAGGCCAGTAGCCTGCCCGAAACCAAATCAGAAAATGATAATTGGGAGCAATACCGCTCACCATGTTCAATTGGTATGACCTCAACTGGCGTTTCAGCGTCCTCAAAAATTCGACAAGTTTCAGCAATATGTTCCAAGGGGACTTCGAGATGGGTCACATGTATTAATGGTATGAGCTGCCGCGACCTGCTCTCGTGGCGGCCTATCGCCTTAGATACAGCAACTTCTTCAAACGCCGTATCGCTAAGGCCGACCAATATAGGGTAATTACCAGGAATGTCCGAGCCCCGATCGAGGGCGTCATATATATCACACCTGTACGATTCTATATTTACCTTGTCACGCCACTGGATCATAGCGGGCAATGCGATCTGCCTGTAGTGGTCTCTATTTTGTCGACGCCACAATTTTGCCTCAAGCAATGTTTCATAGGGAACCGAACCCATAAAGTATTTGCCCCAAAAACTCGGAGTGCCGTAACGATATGTTAGAGCTTTTTGCCGATCATGATGCATATCGGCATACGGCCTTGCGTACATGCGAGCACGCGAAGTTGATATAAAATCACCATCACCCGTCTTTAAATCAATGGGATCTCTATGGGGGAGTAGTCCACCGCTCTGTGCTATCTCTGCGAGAATGTCTACAACTGTGCCATTACGAGTCTGGAGCCGCCCGGTTCCATGCCATCGTGCGGCGGTAGCATATAACCCACGTATCCGTTCATGATCCGGCTGGGGTAGTGGCGCTTCACTTGCATCTGCGAGTTTCTTAGAGATGTACTGATCCACCATGCGAATTCCGAGCGTTTTATCTGTCTTACGATTCTTACTGTCTACGTAGAGCGTGCAAGCAATGCGCCCTAAGACTCCTGGGTAGTTACGGATCTGGCTACGAGTCAAAAACTCAAGATTCTCAGGCCATAGTAGTTGGTGGATAGATTGTTTTATCTCCATATTTCTGATGTAATTGGGGATGCGCGTAGACATAAATCAACGCTTGTCATAGTAACCCCAGATGACTACATATATTATATCTTATTATGAACATGCCGAATGTTGAGGCGGGCGGGCCCTATCGATTTACTGAAGATGATCTTGCGCCTGCACGACTCATGCTTGGTGCTGAATGTACACTTGCCGACTTTAGCCAATGGCGAGACACACACCCCGATAAGATTGCCAGTCACATTATCGCTCATACAGAAGCCCTGCAGGCCACCGTTGCTGACTACCGTCCAAGTATACGGCTGCGAAGGCTTGTACTTCCGGACGAAAGGAGAGCTTTCAAGAAACGACAGCTAGAAAGAGAAGTGGGATTTTTCTGCATATACAACATGGCAGAAATACCGGCAGAAGAAGAGATTGACACCTTTCGGGAGACGCCCGTAGGCCAGATGCTTCTGGACGAAAAGGTCTTCATTGGGGACGACGGTGTCGGCACACTCCTGGGTGCAATAGAACGCAATGTACCTGCTTTAGAGGGAGTCAAGGAAGTAACACAACTCGGGGAACAGCTAAGGAGACTACATCGCATTCTTCCTGAGGATGTCGTTCGAGAAGGAGGCTTAGCAAAGGCCGCCATGATGGTCGCGGGTATTCTAACTATCGGGGCATACGATACTCAATATGAGCCTGCAAGCGTACAGAGAGAGCATTTAACACGAATACTACCTGCAGCATACGCCTATGCAGCCACCTATCCAATCATCGACGATACACTAGAAGACGGTGGCTACGTCTCTGCTCAGGATAGGGAACAGTATCACCAAGCCATACTTCATGGGCTACGTACGGGCGGACAGATAAACCCCTCCACAATGCCCGATCACCCTCTTGCCGAGGAGCTAGAACGAGCCTACGCTATTCTTCTCGACACGTTTCCCTTCACAGACTATCGCCATTTCTATCACGCAGGTGAATCTATGTTCCTGTCACAAGAACGAGACTCTAATCGAACAGTTGAGAGTGTCGCACTCAATGGACTGAGAAGCCTCTACCCGGATATCTTCATAAAAGCGGCGATGACCCGTATCATAGCCAATATTATTGGCCAACGGAAGCTGACTAGCGATTTCTACAGACGTGCCATAAATGCAACATTTCTGAATCAGTTTCGGGATGATTTGTTTGATCGACGTGCCGACCAACGCGCCGGACGACTGACGCCGTTTACCTACGAAGGTCCCACCGAGAGTGATGTCGATCCGCTCTACGATCTCTTCGCCTATAGCGCCTATACAGCATCCCAGATCTTCAAAGACGACCCACGCATAAGTGGAGTGCTTACGGATCATAATGCTGCCAAGTTAGCCGTCTATCTGCGGGCAGACCCTGAGTTCACAGAAGCTGCCATGTGCTCTCCCACAACGACTCCGGAAATGGCTACTTTCCTGGAAATTGCAAGCAAACTGTCTCAAGGTATAGTTGATAGCCCGCATTTATTGCCACGTGATCTACGACTACAGAAGGCCGGCTCTACCGCATTCCGAAGCCTACCTCCAACCGAAGTTGATCCAAGAACATTTGTCTCAGATAGACTAGGGTATATAAACCAAGTCGTCACTGATTACTATGCTAACCGTGAGGGTATTCTTAACACGGTTGCCTACTATATGCTGGAGTCGGGTGGCAAGCGACTACGGCCTGCTCTCACACTGATGCTAGCAGAGGGTCTTGGTATAAAGCCAGAGTCGATCAGTGAATTACTCATAGCGATCGAGCAATACCACACAGCCAGTCTGATTTTTGATGACCTTCCCGCGCAAGATGGTGCCCAGAAAAGGCGGGGGAGGCCGAGTGCGCATATAGCATTTAACGAAGCCGATGCTCAACTGGCCGGTATCTCGATGATATCGCAAGGGTTTGGCGTGTTAAGGGGCCTGGCCAAGCATTATCCCGCAGACGTTGTACTGCAGATAACAGAGTATCTGGGAACTATTATGGGACCTGAGGGGCTATGTCGTGGCCAAACGATTGATCTCCACATGGAGCGGGGTAACAGAAACGAGACAACGGCAGATATTATCGAGATGTATAGACTAAAGACCGCCACACTCATAGAAGCATCACTCATTCCCCTCATGATGCTCGCCGGGAGGTCTCAAACCGAGATAGAGCTAATTAAACAATACGCCGATCATGCTGGCATAGCATTCCAGATACGTGATGACATACTAGACATCGCTGGCGACACCGAGGCTCTTGGCAAGGATACCGAGAGCGATACGCGAAAGGTAAATCTCGCCCGGCAGTATGGAACGAAATATGCTGAAGCTGTCATGCGTGAGCACCTCGAGCAGGCAATAGAGTGTTGCACAAGGTTACCATTTAACACAAACCTGCTGCAAGGTATCGTGGCATACTTCGTAAATCGTAACCGATAAACACCAAGGTTCTGGCCTCTTTTGTTATCGCCAAAATACATTATAATATGCCAGTTAAAGCGCAGGACATCCAAAGGAATTCAGAGGAATCAAGATGATTCAGAAAGAAAATACGCCAAACATAAGTTTGACGTATTGTACAAAACTTGGCTGGAGAGAAGGGGTGTCGTCCAAACTCTCGAGGGTGATCCGCTAAAATTAGAGCAAGATATTATAGTATTATAGCAATATAGGAAACGGGATTCGAACTATGCTAACAGATCACAAAAACAAAAAGAGCTCGAAGTTAGAACTCTTTTACATCTGTAATAATCTCATGGCTGGGTGTAAGTCCGACGCTTTGAACCCCTTACTGGCTGATTTTATTCTGCTTGGACGAAGGCTCGAAGAAATCGGATTCAGATATTCGCAAAGCAGGGTTTTGGTCATTGAAGACACATTGCAATACATATAATCATCTGTATAATAATATGTATGGAATTTGAATGGGATGACGCAAAGAATACGCTCAATGTACGTAAACATAATTTGTCATTCCACGAAGCCCAGACGGCTTTCCTCGACAAGAAGAGAATCATTCTTCCAGACGCCAAGCATTCATCTGAGGAAAACCGGTATTTCTGTATTGGCGAAACGGTTACTGGCGGCATTGCTACCGTCAGATTTACTAAGAGAAACGACAATATTCGCATCATTGGTGCGGGATATTGGCGGGAAGGAAAGAAATTATATGACCAACAACATTAAGTACACGGACGCACCTGCTGAGATTGCGGCAGCATTAGAGGGGGCTACTGCTTTAGAAGATTTCCTGCCCTCTCCAGAGCAGCTGGTGCTCAAGACGGAGAAGGAAAAGATTACCATTGCCGTAGACAAGCGTAGTCTCGAGCTTTTTAAGAAATATGCAAAGAAGCATGATGCCAAGTATCAGACCATGATTAATGGTGTGCTCAGCTCTTATGCCGACAAGTTCTTAAGCCATAAGTAGGACGCTAGGTTTAAATTCAGAAAACGTCACTCAGGCAATACGAGTGACGTTTTTAAATACGCTGTGCACATAGCTCGAAGAATGCTGTACTCTTGAGAAATGAATGACAAATCAACCAATCCAGTACATCAAGAAGCCGCCGTTCGGCCGCCCGTTATTTCCTGACATTACCTATATATTTATAGATGAATCTCTGAAAGCACACGACAAGATAGGCTTTAATGCTGCTGATTTTGAAAGCTCTTTCATTATGTCTACCGCAGACTATCTAAAGCTAGTCGAACATGACGGCATATTTGTATGCTCTACTGAATAAAAATACTGGGGTTCCAGATAAAAACAAATGCCCCGAAAAATCGGAGTATTTTATATCTGTTATCGAATCTGGCTGGACATAAGGTTCGAAGAGCGAAAGCTATATAATAAGACTCCGATGAGGCGAGTATCCAAACTGTCAGAGGGCTACTGTAACTCGTAACGTTTTAAAGTCTCAAATTCAAGGTTAGGTTCTCTAGTGGTATGTATGAGACGAAAATTCGTAATTTTTTGAACAATGTCTAGTTGCTGGTTCGCTACAAATGCGTTTGCTGAACTAAGCTCTATTGGCTTGGTAAAGCGAGCTAGAGAGCTATGGATAATCGTGGGCGGTAACTTGGTATTTGGTAAGAGCTTTACTCTGTTTACAAACTGGTTTCGAATCTTTTGGAATTCTCCGTTATCGTGTCCCACTATATAGATAGTGCTTGGTGAAACTTTGATCTCGTCAAAACACACTTTAATGGGGTGTGTCGATGCAAGAATATCAGATATGGCCTTGTCATAACTGGATCGAACTTCTGCGAATAATGCATCCTTGTCTTGACCGTCATAGTCTACGAGCGGAGTAATCCAGTCCAGAAGCGTTATATGCAACGCCGATCGTGGCAGGCAAAATGCAGCATCAGTAAATGTTGCCTTGATCTTATCGATGATTCCCATGAGTACTCTCGCGTTGTCATCTGTGAATTCGGTGTTCATAGCGTAGCCGATAAAAGATTTATTTACCCATTCAACCGGTTGCGTAAGTTCCATGCAGTAATCATATCAAATATCTAATTAGGAACAGAGAAATGAAACGACGACAAAACAAAACGTCAAACATAAGTTTGATGTAATGTACAATATCTGGCTGGAGAGGAGGGGCATTGTCCAAACTTTTGAGGGTGATCCACTAGAGTTAGAGCAAGACATTGCCACGATTCGAGAGCTACTTGATGAGCCATCAGAACAAGATGAGGTGTCACAATGTTAAGGAGCTTGAGAGCAATTGCTCTCGCCTTAGGGATGTGAGGATTGATAGAATAGGCTATAGCAGGCCTCTTTTCTGTAATTAGTGATGTAACTTCAGCTTAGCGAGACCTGATTTTATGTTGCAGTGGTTGTGGAGTACGTATTTATTGACAAAGATAGTTTTGTATGCTACAATAAAACTGTTCGTTGAGTCCTAAATTCCGCCCATTGTTAGGACACTACCTCGTTCAGATAATGCCTTTCTCGTAAGCTAATTGTACCGCACTGCTGTAGCCCAGGATCTTCCTGGGCTTTTTGTTGAGGCGGTCGCAGACCGCATCGACAAAAGCTTG
>JAICKC010000001.1 GCA_025928155.1 Candidatus Saccharimonadota bacterium | reverse complement strand
TTTCATTCTTAATCTCAAGCGAGCCCAAGAAGTCCATGTATTCTGCGCCAATCTTTGCAAGCTCAGCCGGGTCGGTGGGCACTTTATAATGTGCGATTAGCTTTTCGGCGATGACGTTTAGGCTTGCCTCAATCTGCGCAATTGAGACTTGAATCTTGGCGACTATGTCTTCCTTGTATTTCTTGAACGACTCCTCGCCCAATTCAGTCATGCGCTTTTTCCCATACTCGCTTAATTGCTCAATGGTTGTGGGCTGCAACATGGTACGCGTCATCCGCAGATTTTGATAATCCTCAGTTAGCTGTAGTCGACTCAGAAAGTGATGGTGTTGTGTACGCTTGCGAAGAGCAATGCCAATGGGCTGGGCGCTCTCTTGCCATACATCAAGTAGATCGTCGATGCCGATTTGCTTAAGAAGTTTGCCGTGTTTCTTGCGAATGGGTCCGACGCTTACTTTTTTTGCCTCATCGTAGGGTCGCTTTAGCGGTCCATCCTCCACGGCCATATAATCAACGAGGCGTAGCAATTTGTCTTTTGCCTGATGTACGCCATCTAGGAAAGTGCCGTTGTAGTACGAGATAATCTCCTCGGGCTCGTATGTTCTGTACTTACCCTCACGCTTTTCGCTTACTTCAGCCAGTAAATCTGCTGTAAGTTTAAGCTCATCTAGAACTCGCTCTAACTCGCCTGCGTAGCTGTGACGGTTGCTTATGACGCTATGCTGGAAAGTTTGGCGACCTAGAACGTCGTACTCTTTCTCGTTCAATTTTTGTTTGTATATCAGCATGAGTAATCCAGTTCTAAGCTGACATAACGGAGAGCTTGGAATTGGAGTACTATCTTTCTTCTCGGATTCTTTAGTGTCCATATTTTTCTGCTCCCCTCGAGCAGATTTATAGCAACATCATTTTATCATTGTGCGACGCTAATAGGGAGTCGGGAATCGAACTTAATCAAACCTTCAACAGATATAAATTGTTGCCACAATAAAAAATGACCACTTACGCAGTGTGGTCATATCTGTAAATAATTCCTTGGCAGGAGTTCCAGTCCGTAGTTCGAACTATACGGTGGGAGGAAGTGGCGCAAGATGATAGCGATGAAAAATTAAGTGAGATCGATTTCGACATTCGTCAGATACGAGAGTTGCTTTCCTGAGCTATTATATGGATATGCCGACGATTGCCATGACTAAGCGATACAAGGAGCTAAGCTATCGACACCTTAAGCTTCTGCAGCTCTATTCTGTGATGTCTGAGCTGCGACTACATACTAATAAGGCAGTAAATATTAATACTTCCAGCTACTACCATAACAAACTATATGTTTGGGGTGATTACGGCGCATTCCTCACCGCGAGCATGGAGTCAATGATGCAAGTCTTTTATATTGAGCTCGATGGGTTCATCGGAGCTTTTTGGAATTTAGGACAAGGTCGTGTACGGCTTAGAAATCATGATCAGGGTAGCTTGGCGGAATATTTGTATGATGAAACACGTATTACTAGAAAGCGCTCCGCACGAGAGGCGTTTGAAGCTTTGCTAAAGAATGAGGCTGATAGTCTCGAGATGATACATAATCTACGCGGTAAGTTAGCTCATTTCAAGAAATTAGGCGAGCGAAATGAGGCGTTGGCGCCCGGAGACGCTAAAACGAGAGAAATACTCAACAAACTCGCTGAAATTCTTTACCTGCTGGGATTTCAAAGGTGGAATGAGCCTCACTATATTCAACAGGATGACGCACCCAGCGAATCAACACAAAAGGTAATCGATAGGTTAGTAGGACTTGATGATAGAAGCAAAAATGTCCGCAAGGATTACCTAGAAGCGCGCAATAGTTGGTTTAATAAACATTGAAACTAAGGCTAAGCCAAGAAAGTTCGGAAAATTATGTTTGTTAGTAAACTGTCAGTAAAAAATTTTCGTCCCTTTAGCAGCACATCGAGCTTTGTCATTGATAACTTAAATATTCCGGACGCCACTGATGAGGGATCTGGTTTAAATGTACTCATCGGCGAGAATGGTTGTGGTAAAACTACGCTGTTGGACGCACTTGTGTTGCCGCTATTGGAATATAAAGCTGATTCTATTCATTTAGACGACTTCCAAAATAAGGATGAGGATATAAAAATTCAAATACTTGCTGATGCCAATTTCTCATACGACGGCACAATGCCAAAAGTGACTTATACAGGTAAGGGGTTCGAATTTGAAGCTAAAGTTCGTGCGCGAGGAAACTCAAGCTATCTTTCGTCCATAGTAGTTAGCGACCAGCGTTTTATTCGCGCTGACGGTGAGACAAAACCAGAAGACGGCAGGCCTGACTTAAGGCTGAAGGTCGATAATCCCTGGAAAGGCCCAAGATTTAGCGAAAACGACATTTTATACCTTGATAAGAATCGCACCTTTCAGATACGAAGCGGCACTTACAACTCCACACGGTTCGACCGCATTATGGAGGACTACAATTATCAGCATCTTAAAACGTTCGTGCCGATGAAAGACATCGATAAGGCAATTACGACTAAAATATTAACTTTCGAAAATCCTCATTTGCGGGACGCACTTGATAAATTTAAAACAATTTATGGTGAACCCATCCAGCTCAGCGTTATCGACAATCATGAGCCGTTTAAAAACGCATTCTTTGCATACGCTAAGGCAGATCACCACCAAATTCCATTGAGCAATATGGGATCGGGTTACGAAATGATATTCACTATTCTCTATTCGTACTACTTATCACAACAAAGTGGCAAGCAACTTATCCTACTTATCGATGAACCTGAGCTTCACTTACACCCCAGTCTTCAAGAGGTATTTTCTAACTTACTACTAGAGTTTTCAAAGAACGCTCAGATATTTATTACCACCCATTCCCCCTTGTTTGTTAAGCAGCTTATGACGAGTCCTCGGCCTTTGATTAAGGTTTTAACTAAAGATTCTGGGGTTATAAGCGAATCACCAATTGCAGACAGGAAGCTGCCTTATTTATCAGCGAATGAAGTAAATTACATTGCCTTCCAACTCGCTACAGAAGAATACCACAACGAACTCTACGAGGAGTTATTTAGCCAACATGCCACTAGCACGCACATTAAGCCATTTGACGTTAGCTTTTTCCAAAGAGTAAAGGGTGAGCCGGCTAGCTACGAATGGATGGGGACGCCAAATCAGGTGAGCCTGCATACCTATGTTCGCAACCAAATCCATCATCGTAGCAGTTGCGGTACGGCTGCCATGGTAGACATAAAAACGTCTATTGATAAAATGCGAAGCTTCCTTTAGTTGATATGGATCATAAGTTTGGATCGTCCTGTCACCCTATGTACATAAACCAAAAAATCCAAACCGTTTTACAGGTCTGGATTTGCTTGCGTTCTATATGGCAGGGGAGACAGGACTTGAACCTGCGACACCCGGTTTTGGAGACCGGTGCTCTACCAGCTGAGCTACTCCCCTAAGTCTGCCTGAGAACAGGGGGAATTATAGCGTAAAAGAGAGTAATTTAAAACCGGCCTGTCGGGGCCGGTTCTTTCGTGCGCGCCCACCCGGCGGCGGGTGAGAGCATTTGTTTTTACAATGTTTGTTTCAAGCGCCGCTTTTAAAGCGCACGAATTACATATAACTATAAGCTGTTTGGCGAACTTGTCAAGAACTCGCGCAGCTTCTCAATCGCCGGCGTACGATACGAGCTGGCAGCGTATTCTTCCTCGGTCATTTCGGCCCGCGTTTTTTCGAACCCGTCGTTTATGAAAATCGGGTCAAATCCAAAGCCCCCGTCGCCACGGGCCTCTGTTGCAATACGTCCCCGCATTTCACCGTCGAAATAATGCACCTCGCCGCCGTCATAGAAACCGTAGCATACCCTGCCAAGGGCAGTCTGGTCGGGCAGAGAGTTCGCCATACGCAGTAGCCCGTCGTAGCCAATTTCCTCTATAAACCACTTCACGAACGTACCAGGCAAGCGGCCCATGGCTGTGAATATCAACCCGGCGTCCTCTACCAACACCGGCCGCTTAAGTACCTTATAGGCCTCCAACGCTTTATGCTCCACAACTGCGTGCGGATCAAGCGACTGGATTTCATCAAGGTCGAGCTTGTGGTGTGCCACCGGTATGCCTAAGTGCTTGGCCAGGAAGTCCGCCTTGTTCTGGTTGCCTGTTATAAACGTCAGGTCTTTCATGCGCCTAATATCTTTTCGTTCAGCTGCTTGAGTTCAACGCCAACAATGTCGAGAATCGTGTCCGATTTTATCTTCGCTTCCACGCCTTCAAACCAGATTGAAAGCCAGTCGTAGCCCGCCAGTACATCGTTGCTTTCTTCCGACCACTTTAGGTCGGATTCCGCCGCCAACACCTCACGGTTGTGGGGTAGGTCAGTTTTCGCATAAAAATCTACATGATCCAAGCCAACCGCGTCAGTCGAACCGGAGCGCCGTTGCATAACTTTTACAATTTCCACGCCATTCACCAATTTCGCATCTTTCAGATGAACCTTGGCGATCCAACGACCGTTCATCCATTTTTCTATAATGGTGTCCGCCTGATCGTGCAGTTCGGCCACCAGTCGGTCATATTCCGCTCGGTCTTCTGTTTTCCAGCCTACCGCCGTCGGCTTTAGCTCCTCGAAAAACGCTTTGTCCTTACGTCCGCCAACCAGCATCTGCCACTTTTGGCCATATGTTCCCAGTGCACCATTCAACTCGTCCAACATACCATCCCTCCGTTTTAATTACTGTGTACCGGTTTACGTCTCGTACAACTCCTCCAGCCTGGCGAAAGAGTCGTCGAGCAAGTCAAGCACCGGCTGCGGCGGCATAACCTTCAGGCGTGACTGCAGCTTGACATGCACCCGGTTCGCCCACGAAGCTACATCCGCACGCGTTACCACGTCCCGCCTACGCAAATTAGCCCCCTTATCATGATGATGTGTCCACGCTGTGCAAGCCTTATCCAGCACAAAAATGGTCGCTGCTTCCTGAGTATCTAGCTGGTCGTAATCGTACATGGCCTGCTTGAGTGCTGGGTATCGCTGGAACAGTTCGTCAAATTCCCGCAAAGCCTTCTCCTCCCGTCGCTGTTTAGCCTTATGGGCTTCCGCATCGTAATGCAGGGTGTCCTCGTCGCCGGTGATTATCTCTAGTAAGTCATGGGTCAGCGCAAACAGGACTATCCTGTTGAGATCCAGCTCCGGGCAATGTTGCAGACAGAATTGGTACGCGATAAGCGCTAGAGAAAAGGCATGGTGCGAGTCGGACTCCTGCTCGCCGTTAGGTAACCGTGTGGCGCGCCGCACATGACCAAGCTGCCCCAGCAAGTCAGACAGGTCGATTACCTCTTCGATAGTCATAGCAACCCCAAAAACTCCTGTTCGGTAATGACCTTAGTGCCGTACTCCTGAGCCTTTTTAAGCTTGCTGCCGCCGACTTTACCGCCTGCGACAAGATATGTTGTATCCTTTGCAACACTAGATTGGAAGGTTCCGCCGAGCTCCCGGATTTTTTCGGCAGCTTCGTCACGGCCCATGCTTTCGAGCGTACCAGTTACTACAAAAAACTGGCCCGCCAGTTTGCCTGTCTTTTGCTCAAAGTGCGGTCTAACGCCGAGGCTCTCGAACTTGCGCAGTAGCTCTTCGTTGTCTGGGTCAGCAAACCAGGCAGCGATGCTTTCGGCCACCACCGTGCCAACGCCATCTACCGCTTCCAATTGCTCAAGCGTAGCATGTTGCAGTGCGTCCATACTCCCGAATTGGCTCGCCAGATCAATAGCCGTTTGCACACCCACGTGTCGGATGCCAAGGCCGTAAATAAACCGTTCCAGTGGTGGGGTTTTGACAGCAGCAATGGCGTCGACTAGCTTCCCAGCAGAGATGTCAGCAAAGCGGTCAAGCTCCAGTAGTTGGTCCTTTGTTATCGTGTAGATGTCCGCCAGATCTTTCACCAATCCGGCGTCCACGAGTGCAACAACGTTTTTTTCGCCAAGCGTGTCGATATCCAGCGCACCCTTGCTAGCGAAGTGTTCGAGTGCCTGTTTAAGCAGCAACGTGCCACTGGCGCCTTTGACGCGGTACACAGCTTCGCCCTCGGGACGGTCAAACTCCAGCTCGGGATACTGATCCTTCAAGGCCTTTTCGTAGTTAAATGCTCGCGCAAACTTAGGTCGCAGTTCCGTCACCACGTTCTCAACCTGCGGGATAATGTCACCGGCTTTGTAAATCACCACAGTATCGCCGACGCGCACATCTTTACGGACGATTTCATCGGCATTATGTAAGGACGCGTGCTGCACAGTTGTGCCAGCCACGTTCACCGGATCAAACACCGCTACCGGTGTCGCCGCACCGGTACGGCCAATGCTGATCACAATATCTTTCACGACAGTAGTCGCTTGCTCGGCCGCGTATTTGTATGCAATGGCACCGCGCGGATTCTTGCCCACCGTGCCAAGCGCATCATACTGGGCGCGGTCATTGACTTTTACGACCAGGCCGTCGGTATTGTAAGGGAGGGCGTGACGTTTTTCGTCCCAGTTGTTTACGAATTTCATCACTTCGTCGAGTGCTGTGAATACGGTGGCTTCGGGACTGCGATAAATGCCAAGCTCGCTCATGGCTTCGTAGGCAAACATGTTGGTCGGCACTTCGGCTGGAACTTCGCGCAGCAGGTCGTAGCCGACGAAGCGCAACGGGCGTTCGGCGACCAGCTTGGGATCAAGCTGGCGGATGGTACCGGCTGCTAAGTTACGTGGGTTTTTAAATATCGGCAAACCTGCCGCTTCACGCTTTTTGTTCAGTGTCTCGAAATCCTTTTTGAACATCACGATTTCGCCGCGGATTTCGGTACGGCCGCTTAGGAAGCGGGCAAACTCGCCAGACGTTCCACGCAGGCTGAGCGGCACATTCTGAATCGTGCGTACATTCATGGTCACATCCTCGCCAATGTACCCGTCGCCGCGCGTCACAGCTTGTGCCAAAATACCATCTTGGTATACCAGCGCGCAGGCCAAACCATCCTTTTTGATGTCGCAGAAAAACTCATGCGTACGGCCGGGCAGCAGCTTATCCATGCGCTGCACCCAAGCCTCCACTTCGCTGCGGTCAAAGACGTCGTCTAGTGAGATCATGGGGCGACTGTGTGTAATTTTGGCGAATTTGTCGAGCGGCGCATTGCCTACCCGCTGAGTAGGACTATCGGATGTAACTAGCTCCGGGTGTGCCGCCTCGAGAGCTTTGAGCTCTTGCATTAGCGCGTCATACACCGCATCTGACACTGATGGCGCATCAAGCACATGGTATTCGTAGGAATACTGATTTAGCAGCTTCCGCAGTTCCGCCGCCCGCGACGCATTACTCATATCATCTCCCTATACATGGTGTAGACATATCCGTGCACCAGCGGCAGAGCGATCATACCAAAAATAAAGAACGTCCACGCCGCTAACGGTGTCAGGAAAAATATGAGCGGCACTTCAACTATGGCCGCTAGCACCAGAAGGGTTATAGGTAAAAAGATAAACTTACGCCACAAGAGCAGACGTCGCCTATGCACCAGCTGGCGTGCGGTGCGGTAGGCACGCAGGGGCGTCATGTCAGGCAGAGTAACGATGTAGAGCGCGAAGGCCGAAGCGGTAACCATCCGGATGGACCACAGTGCCAACGCCAGAAAAATCAGCAACACCACGGTCTTTTCCCAGAAATCGATAGCGATGCCACTACCGATCATTATGCTGTAAAAGTCTCGTCCGAGCGCGAGCGGTAAAAGCTGCAAGCCTATCAACGAAGATATGAGCAGAAACGGCACTAAGGGATACATGCCGCGGTAAAAGCTATCCCGTACTTTTATCTCGTTGCCGGCTAAGACTTGCCGGAACGCCCAAATAAACGCCAGGCTGCACGTCAGCAGCAATATTCCCTGATAAACCCCAGCACTCGACGAGCTGCCACCGCCCGCCGTACTCAACAAGTACATAAACGACAGGACCGAACTACCTAGCTGATTACCGCTGCCGTTAAATAGGTGATCGAGCGTGGCCTTATAGCTTGCAAGGTTGCTGCCATCGGATAAGCCACGTACCAACATAAGATTTAGCACGCCGTATAGTACGGTAATGCCGCCGAACAGCGCTTTATGCGCCCAGAGCTGCCTAAGTACCCGCCAGAATAATAGGCGTGCTTTGGGCAGCGGCGGATAGTCGGGGGCGGGCGGGCGGTGACGCCACGACAGCGGGTTGTACCATATGCGCTTCGGCACCTGCAAAAGGCGCTTGCCGGACTCGGAGCGAACAACCATAGGTTTTGGCTTGGGATCGGTCTCGGAGCGACGTTTGGCAGCCCGCGGTCTGCTGTTTGGTTTAGGCACGGTCTTCCATCTCCTTTAGTTTTGCAATACGGTCTTCGATAGGGGGGTGGGTGCTAAACAGATTGCTTATGGAGTGGCTCTTCAGGGGATTGGCGAAAAAGAAGTGGGCCGTAGCGGTATTCTGGCGCCTAAGCGTACTACCGGTTTGCTCGATTTTGGCGAGTGCGCTTTCCAGACCCTCTGGATAACGGGTGGTGAGTGCACCGGTGGCATCAGCCAAATACTCACGCTTGCGGCTGATAGCCAGTTGAATGAGCGTAGCGACGATAGGCGCCACGATAGCTGCGACAATACCGACCACAAATAAGAGCTGGTTGCTTTCCCGTTCTTCGCGGTCGCTAAACCACGTCAAACGCAAGATAGCATCGGCCAGGACGGCAACAACCGCGCTGAGCGCAAACGCCAGCATGCTGACCCGAATATCATAGTTTTTGATGTGGCCAAGCTCGTGCGCCAGTACGCCGGCGAGCTCGTTGTCGTCCATGATTTCCAGCAGCCCGCTCGTAACACATACGGCTGAATGGTTCGGATCTCGACCGGTTGCAAAGGCATTGGGCGCCGGATCGTCGATGATAAACACACGCGGCGTCGGCAAACCGTCGGTAATTGCCAGATTTTCGACGATGCGGTACAGACGCGGGTTGTCCCGCTTTTCGATTTCGTGTGCACCGTTGACTGCTAGGCTCAAGCGACTGCCAGTAAAGTAGCTGATGGCCGCGTAGCATAAGCCGAACACCAGTACGAAATACATTGGACCTTGTCCGTAGCCCCGGCCAAGCAGCCAGCTTAAGGCTCCCACAAACACCACAAATCCGGCCAATATGAAGGCCGACTTACGCTTGTTCTCCGCAATCGCGCTATACATAACTATTACCCATTAGTATACCCTGGTAAGCCACTCACGGGAATCGAAAAAGCCTGCGATCCAGGAGAAACGCAGGCCATCGGCACGACCCCCGCCGCTAGAACTTGACTTCGGGGGCCTGCTGAAGAGCCGCCTGCTGGCTTTCGTCCACCTCGTAGAATTCTTTGTTCTGTTTGAAGCCCAGCATGCTGGCAAAAATGCTCGTGGGGAAGACTTTGCGCTTGGTGTTAAAGTCGCGCACGACGCCGTTATAGAAGCGGCGGGAAGCCTGGATTTTGTCCTCGGTGTCGGTCAGTTGCGCTTGCAGATCGAGAAAGTTTTGAGAAGCTTTAAGGTCAGGGTAGTTTTCGGCCACCGCGAACAGGCTTTTCATGGCGGCCTGGAAGTCGCCCTCGGCCTTTGCCGCCTGGGCAGGCCCTTGCCCAGCAGCACTCACCGTGGCGGCGCGCGCAGCGGTGACTTGTTCGAACACGCTGCTTTCGTGCTTGGCGTAGCCCTGGACAGTGCTAATAAGATTAGGGATAAGGTCAGCACGCCGTTTAAGCTGGACCGTGATGTCGCTCCAGGCCTCATCAGCTCGAACGTTCAAACGAACCAGACCGTTGTACATTGCCGCCAGTACAACGACTAGCAGTACAACGACTGCAATGATAATCCATAGAACCATGAGAATGTGTGCTCCTTATGTCTACTTGACGTCTCTCAGTATATCCCAAACTGTCAGCGAGGGGTAGGTATAATAAGTTCATGCATGTTATAGAGCCCGAACGCTACCAATCGCGACCCGCACGCCGTAAGTGGTGGCCCTTTGTGATTACGCCAGCCCTGTTGACGGTAGGCCTGGGCGCCGTAAACTATCTGCGGCCACTACCAGCCGCGACCGTGACCTGGAGCATACACGCCCCCGCGACCGGTGCCAAGCCAAGGTTGAGCTGGCTAGCACAGGGCCAAAGCGCGGTAGCTGCCGAAAACTACGGACCACTCGATACATTTGGTGCGCAAACCCCACTCGCTACGGCATCAACCGCCAAAGTCATTCTGGCGTTGTGTGTCCTGCAAAAACAGCCGATCGCGCCCGGGCAGGCCGGCCAAATCTACACCATAAATGGAGCCGACGTAGCGTTGTATCAAAGCACTGCCGCGCAGGGCGGCTCGTCGCTGCCGGTAGTCGTAGGCGAGCGGCTGAGCGAGTATCAGGCGCTGCAAGCGCTGATGTTGCCCTCGGCCAACAACATCGCTGATTCGCTGGCGCAGTGGGTCTTTGGCGGCCAAACAGCGTACGCCACATATGCCAGTGCCTGGTTGCAACAGAATGGGATTGACAGTACGCACATCGGTGCCGATGCCAGCGGCTTCGACCCAAGCACCACCAGCACTGCGAGCGACCTGGCGCAGCTCGGCTTGCTAGCCACCAAAAACCCGATGCTAATGAGTATTGCTGGGCAGGGCTCAGCCACGTTGCCTATTGCTGGTACGGTGTGGAACTATAACACTGTACGGGGCCAGAGCGGCATTGACGGACTCAAAACCGGCAACAGCGATGCCGATCCCGGCGCGTTTCTATTCACCGCCACCACGCAGGTCGGCAGCCACCAGATACGCCTTAGTGGATCAGTGATGGGAGTGTCCGACCTCAACACTGCCCTACATGCCAGCGTACAGCTAGCAGCCTCGGCAGAGCAGGGGTTTGAGCAAGTTGCGGTCGTACAACGAGCTCAAACCGTCGGCATGGTGCACACTGCCTGGGGTGCTTCCGCGCCCATTGTTACCGCCAAACCCGTACAGCTCGTCCGCTGGAAGGCCATACCCGTCACCCTCAAACACACCGCCGACGCCAGCTTGCGGAGCGGCACCGTCGGCACGCTAAGAGCCAGCGCCGGTCCGGAAAGTGCCAGCACATCACTCCATCTCAGTCGTACCATCGCTGGCCCAACCTTTTGGTGGCATCTGACCCGACATTAACAGTCAGTATTCGTCAGGAGCATACCGTGCCGCTTGCGTACGATAGAACTCGCCGGAGCTCATCATCTCAATAAACTCCACGATTGACGGAAAGTATTTTGGCTGTGATTTGAGTGCTTCAAGTGTCATCCAGGCGTTACGTCCCTTTTGCCAACCATTGCCTAGGTTGCCGCGCACTTTTGTCACCTCGATAACGGCGAACAGCTTATCTTCCAGCAACCCATCCGTTTCAAGCGTGTAGTCTGTTTGACGATAAAATCCCTTGACGGCATATACCGCCGCGACTAGACCCGTCTGTTTTTCGAACTCACGCCGGGCCGCTATCTCGATGGATTCGCCCCATTGCACCGGGCCGCTCAAAGAACTCCAGAATCCGTAAAAAGGCTGGCGTAACCGACACTGGAAAAGGTACTCAACAGTATCGCCAGCACCACGGCTGGCAATAATCGTGACCGACAGTTTCGGTTGCTTTTGCACCGTGCGCTTCACTTTGCTCAAATTATTGGCAAACTCTTTGCCGCTCGGCGTCAGTTCATATTCACCGTTGGCCAACTTGTGAACATAGCGTTGGTGTTGCAGCTTGCGCAAGTGAAACTTAAAGACATCGCTCTCCAGGCCGGTTGGCTGCCGCAGTTTAGTGTATCGTGCTGACGGCGTATGTCTGAGTGTTCGTAAAATCGAAATTTGCGCTTTGTGGAACTCTTGCGTGTCGGTTGCCATATATACTTTGCAATATTTTATCACACCTAGCGAATTCTAGGGTACCCACTTACCCTAGAATCACCTTTCGCGATCTGCAAACATTAGGCGTATTCACCGGTGAAAATATTACCCGACCACACAAAGGAACGCTCGTATGACTAACAGTAAATTGTGGGTGGCAGAAAAACCGAAACTATACATAGGAAATGCCCTTACGCCTCCTGACTATTTACAAGGTGAGGTGCTGGAAGAGTTTGAGGCTTTTAAGGGCGACCTTGAAGCCATGAAAAAAGAGGACAAACTCAATGAAAAATGGCAAGTACTGCGATTTTTGGGTCTAACAGCTGGTACGTCCAGCGAGGTATATCTCCAAGACATTGGAAACGTCAATGCGTGCAACGCCTTCCTGGCAGTCGCCGACTACCCATCCACAGGGCTCGGTATGGAGCTGGAGCATGCCGTCCGAGAAAACAAGCCGACATTGATCGCCGCAGATACTCGTACAAGACTTTCGCGGATGGTAATCGGCCCGGCTGAGTTGTTTCCCAATATCGATATCGCGAGATACGAAGATAGGCGTGAATTACCTTCGATAGTAAACAATCATTTCGCACAGCTACTCACTCGGCCGTAGGGAAAAACACGGTAGTCCGAAACGGAATAAGCTTGCTATACTTACGATAAATAGAGGAGCGATGCATGGATTTCAACGATTACCAAAAACGGGCGCTCACGACCAACCTTACCAAAGACGACCGCTTTCTGGAGCTGATGCAGCAGGTACTCGGTCTAGCCGATGAAGCCGGCGAGGTGCAATCGATTTTTAAGAAATGGATCCGTGACCAAGACGCAGATTTTGCCAAGTTGGACAAAGCGAATGTTACCAAAGAGCTGGGTGACGTGCTCTGGTACATCGCAGTTATCGCGCACGACCTCGACATTCGGCTAGAGGACATCGCTGCAGCCAACATCGAAAAGCTACGCAGCCGTAAAGTACGTGGCACACTGACCGGCAGCGGTGACAACCGATAGTCCTGCTATTTGCTATACTTGACTACACATGCAAAATTTTTTTGAGGCCGGATTTTTTGCCGGCAACCGTGCACGACTACGTGAAAAAATCGGGAGCGACACGCCAATTGTGGTTACCGCCAATGGAGAACTCCAAGCCACGAGCGACAATCCGCTCCCATTCCGCCAGGATTCCGGATTTTGGTACCTGTGCGGCATCGACCTACCCGACTACACCTTGGTCATCGGCCCGACCACAGCCTATGTCATAGCCCCTGCGCGCAGCCAGACCATGGAACTATTTGCTGGCATGACCGCGCCGGACAGCATCAAAAAACAGTCCGGCGTTGACACAGTATTAAGCGCCGCTGAGGGGTGGTCCCGGTTAAAAAGCGAACTACAGAAAAGCCGCAAAGTTTGCATCCAAGCCGCAAACCCGGCATACATTACACACTACAATATGTACACCAATCCGGCGCGGGCCCGCATTATCCGTCAGATGAAGCGTGCCGTGCCGGGTCTACAGCTAACCGATATACGGCCCCAGCTCGCGGAACTCCGTGTCGTAAAACAGGCTCCGGAAATCGCCACTATCCGCCGGGCAGTCGACATTACCTGCGCTACGCTGAATGAGGTGCAGTGCAGCTCCTATGCTCACGAATACGAGCTTGAAGCCGACATTACCTGCGGCTTTCGCCGGCAAGGCGCAGCTGGTCACGCCTATAGCCCTATCGTCGCCAGTGGTCAAAACGCCTGTACGCTGCACTATTTGGAGAACAACGCTCGTTTAGAGACGACTAGTCTTGTACTCACCGACGTGGGTGCAACGGTCAGCAACTATGCCGCGGACATCACTCGTACCTGGTCGTTCGGCAAGCCGTCTAAGCTCCAGGCAGCCGTTTTCGATGCAGTAAACGAAGCGGTACAGTACGGGCTCGATCAATTAAAACCAGGCCCGAGTTTCTACGACTGCGAGCAAAACGTCCGCGCTTTCGTCGGCACCAAGCTAAAAGAGCTCGGGCTGATTGAACGAGCCGACGACAAGGCAGGCATCGGCCAGTACTACCCGCACGCGCCACACTATCTTGGCCTGGACGTACACGACGTCGGCGATACCCGACAACCTCTAAAAGCCGGTATGGTCCTGACCATAGAGCCCGGTATATATCTGCCTGAAAAAGGAATCGGTGTACGGTTAGAAGAAGACATACTCATTACCGAGGCCGGCTGCGAAGTGCTGAGCCGGGCTTGCCTGCGCGAACTCACGCCGGTACAATAAAGCTCAAGCATTATGGCGAGGTCAATACATCACGGGTTTATCTACAGATTCCTGCTGCGCTGGTTTGTCTGTACGCTGGGGCTGTGGATTGCTGCCGGACTATTGAGCAATAGTGTGTCGTACCACGGCAACCAAATAGCCACAGTGATAATTGCCGGGCTCATCCTAGCTGCACTGAATGCTATTATTAAACCCCTTCTGGTACTGATAAGCCTGCCAGCCATCCTTATCACCCTCGGACTTTTCATGCTCGTCATCAACGGGGTGACGGTTTACTTGGTAAGTAAACTATACTCCGGACTGCAAATCAGCAGTTTCGGCGTTGCTATCCTTACCGGTGTTATCATCGGTTTGGTAAATTACCTCGTGACGGCTATACTAGAAGAACGATGAGTATTTACAACTACGTGACACTCGCGTCCATGCTGCTTATGGCGCTCTTGATTCTGGTACAGACACGGGGTGCTTCGTTAGGGGCAGGCCTCGGCAGCAGTGGTGAAGTCAACACCGAGCGGCGCGGCACCGACAAGACCATTTACCAACTCACGATTATTACGGCGATTGTTTTCGTGATGTCAATTTTGCTTGGCATTATCCGCTAAAACGTTAAGGGGACTCCTCAAGGGGCACATGGCGCTCGTCAACCGAACTACCCAGCTGCGTCTCCGGCGCTTGATACGCCGGCGTCAGCGGCAAGTCGAGGCAGCTGCCCAGACGGCTGAAAAGCAGTTTGACTACAATCTGATCGGTCGATTTGACCGGCTGTTGCGGGTTCGGCGCTTTGTGCTTGGCTGGCTGGGCCTAGCGGCGCTGGTCGTCATATGCACCATCACCCAGACGCTCAGTCTAAGCGCTTACTATCAGACTACTCGGCCAGCTCCCGGCGGCATCTACGATGAAGGTATCGTTGGTACCTACACTAACGCCAACCCGATTTTTGCCACCGGCCCGGCCGACCAAGCCGTGTCGCGGCTGGTTTTTGCCGGATTGCTCAAATATAACGGTCAGAACCAGCTCGTGCCCGACCTCGCCGCCAGTTATACCGCCGATACCACTGGTCATCACTATGTATTCAAACTACGCCCTGGACTGACTTGGCAGGACGGCAAGCCTCTGACGGCTAACGACGTAGTGTTTACCTACCACCTGGTACAAAACCCCGACGTCGGTTCGCCATTTGCGCAAAGCTGGCAAAATATCGCCATAACCGCACCAGACCTACTGACCGTCCACTTTGACTTGCCCAACGGCTTCGCCGCCTTCCCGTATAGCTTAGTGGGTGGCATACTGCCCGAACACCTCCTCAAGAACGTACCGCCTGCGCAATTGCGCGGGAACAGCTTTAACAGCACCAATCCAATTGGTGCCGGCCCGTTTGCTTGGCAAGCCATACAGACCAGTCCGGGCACCGACCCAAGCAAATCGCTCAGCCTCGTCGCCCTCAAACCGTTCGATAACTACGCCGGCGGCAAGCCCAAGTTAAGTGGCTTCGTACTGCACGTCTTTGGCAGTAGCGACAACATGGTCAGCGCCTTCCAACATCGCGATATTATCGCTATGGCGGGTCTAAACAGCGTACCGGATGTCATAGCCAAAGACCGCGATGCCGTCACAACCAGCTTTAGTTCCACCGCCGCCACAATGACTTTCTTTAAAACGTCAACCGGCGTGTTGAGCGATGTCAAAGTTCGCCAAGCGCTAGTACAGGGCACGAACACTACTGCCATCTTGGATCAGCTGGACTACGCCACGCGTCCAGTACGCGAGCCGCTTCTAGTCGGTCAGCTAGGCTACGACCCGAAATACCAGCAAGCCGGCTACAATCCTGCTGCCGCCAATACGCTGTTGGATGACGCCGGCTGGCCCCGCGGTGCCGATGGCCGACGTAGCAAAGATGGCCAACTGCTAACGTTTAATCTTTACGCCCAGGATACGCCCGAAAATACCCGCACCACACGTCTATTGGCACGCGACTGGTCGGCACTTGGAGTAAAAGCAGTGCCAGTACTGCAATCTACCACTGATTTCCAGAGTACTTTGGCCTTCCACACCTACGACGCCCTACTGTACGGCATCTCCATCGGTCCAGACCCCGACGTATTCCCATATTGGGATAGCAGCCAGGCCGACATCCGCAGCAACTCGCAGCTCAACTTTTCGGAGTATAAAAACAGTACTGCTGATGCCTCGCTTGAAGCTGGCCGTACCCGGCTCGATCCAAGCTTGCGTGTTATAAAATACCAACCGTTCCTGCAGGCTTGGCAGACCGACGCACCAGCACTCGGACTCTACCAACCACGCATTTTGTACATCACCCACGGCACGGTATACGGCATGACTGAGCATACCCTCAATACCGACGCCGACCGCTACAGCTCAGTCGCCAACTGGCAAATCCGCACGGTCAAAGCTACAGACAACTAGCCGCACCTCTTGCGATTTTCCCCAAAAACAGCTAAGATAGGGCCGTTATCTACCCACGTGCGGACGTGGCGGAATTGGTAGACGCGCTAGTTTCAGGTACTAGTGAGCTTAACACTCGTGGAGGTTCAAGTCCTCTCGTCCGCACCAATTTGACCATAAGCAAAATAGAGTATATCAATACTCTATTTTATTTTCACCTACATTCCGCCCAATATTAGGACACCCTCTCAGATAATCCTTTCTCTTCCGCTAATTGTAATGCACTTTTGTAGCCCAGGATTTTCCTGGGCTTTTTGTTGAGACGGTCAACGACCGTGTCAACAAAACCCTGGTCAAACTGACTCAGATCGCAACCCTTGGGCAAGTATTGTCTCAACAACTTGTTGGCGTGCTCGACACTGCCTTTCTGCCACGAACTGCATGGGTCGCAGAAGAAAGTCCGTGCGCCGGTACTTCGGGTAATGTCAGCATGTGCTCGGTTTTCAATGCCATTGTCGAGCGTGAGCGTCAGGGCTTTCTTGCCGGCCAGTTGGCAAATCGCGGCGACAGTAAATGACTCTGGTTTGAGATTCGGAATAAGTGTGGCGGCAACAAGCCTTGTTCTGCGTTCCGCAAACACGGCCAGCGCTGCTTTGCTGCCGGTCTTCTTGCCGCTGACGACCGTATCTCCTTCCCAGTGGCCATACCGGGTTCGGTTGGTGGCGCCCTGCGGGCGCAACTCAACAGATATGCGGCCAGGAATGAGGACTCTCTCGGTTGGCGTTGACTTCCGTTTCTTTGGCCGGTACTGCCGCGAGGGTAGATGTTGGCAGTACGGTTGACCGTAGGCACTGTACGACCAGTCGTAGATAACCGTCTTACTGGCGTAGAACGGCTGACCCGTAGTGCGCATGGTGCCACTAATCTCGTCCGGGTTCCAGCCGGCCTTGAGTCCGGTAATGACGCAGGCTTTGAGAGCAACATCTCGCTCAATCTTGTGTTGTTGGTAGCGGCGGGAACGACGAGAGAGACGGCTCTTCTGTTTGGCTTTGAGTGGGTCGTAGGTACCGGCAGTGCTGTTTTGCTTGAGCTCGTAGCTTACGGTATTGGGGCTTCGCCCCAAAGCCCGAGCAACCTCCCGGACTCCACATCCACGTTTGGTTAGTATGGCTATTTCGCTTCGCTCAGCATTGCTCAGTCCTACAGACTTCTTCCGTTCTGGCATATCCTCACGGTATCCGAGGACTTACGGGTGTCCTAATATATTCCGGAAATTCAGTCATTTTTTTCTAGGCAGCGACACTTTTAATAATATCCTGTAGGGTAGCTGTTGACTAAATCACCAAAGCTCGTACAGTCAGAGTCATGAGAATAATAAAGACAAAAATAAGAAGACCCGCGCTCACTGGAGGGATAGCAGCCCTGGCTATAGCCGTGTCGACGGCAGCAACTCTAATCGCCGTAAACTATACTACTACCCTCCATGTCGGTAACTCTGATATTCAGCCGTTGGTCAAGGGTTTACACGGAAAAGTTCTAGGCACTACCTCTGGCCAAGGATGCAAAACCCCCGGTACCGACTGCCGACAAATGTACACGGTGATGCTAGCCATGCAGTCTCCCGGCAAACAGGACTTTGAAGCGTTTGGGCGCAACCTTGTAACGCAGGGTTGGCAATACAGTGGGACACCACTTACTAGCGCTCAGATTACTCGTGTCTATAAGGCTAGCGACAACTTTGGAGGCGTCAATGTAGATAGCGCTACCAAAGACGCTGGCGCGCAGGCTTTTGGACTTTTCACAGCCGCCTTTTTCGGCGAGCAGTCATATTTAACTAAGAATGGAAAAATACTATCGGTCATTGTAGATAGTGACGACGGGACAACCTCCGACTCTGAACGGCTGTATAATCTCCAGGCGCTCGTGCCGGCACCGTCACACTATACTTTTTCAAAAGCCATCCAATACATACACCAATCACCTAGAAACTATGTAGTGTTTATTGCGGTCAGCACATGACATCCCCTAATCGAAGCTCTTGACGAGATAGTCCAAGCATTGCAGAAGGTGTTCGAAAGAAAGTTGCTCAAGGGCACCATGATCAGATCAATACTTTCCCAGATACAAAGGTTCAGAATTTATTTTCTTGGAACCTTTGTTTCATGTCTACCTCCGTTCTCATTAGTTCAAGTCCTCCCATGCGTTAAAGAGTGGCGACATGGATGCTATAGTATTCTTAAAGTGAAGATAAAAAGTCTCAAATACTTACTATTCGTAAATCTGTTTAGTCTCGCGGGATTTTACATCTTTGCCCCACTGTATGCGATCTACGCACATGGCTTTGATCTAAGCCCAAGGATCATTAGTCTTATTTGGAGTGGATATTCCCTCGCTACCGCTATCTTTATTCTCGTTATGGGGAGACTCGAAAATAGAAGCCGAAAAGGGAGAATGGTGGTTTTGGGCTATTTCATATATGCCATTGGGGCTATTTCTTTCCTGTTTGTGCACAATGAAAAGTCGCTCATAGTCGTCCTACTTCTCAATGCCTTAGGAGCTGGTGTGACGTTGCCGGCTTACAAGACACTGTTCGCTAAGAATGAAGTCCGAGGCAGAGAAAGCGAACAATGGTCGTGGCTCGACGCTGGCAACATGTTCGCCGCAGCAATAGGTGCGGGTATCGGAGGCATTATTATCGGTTCCTTTGGGTTTAAGGGCATCTTTGTAACCATGGCGGCCATCCAACTCGTGGCAGCACTAATTGCACACAAGACACTCTTCCGTAAAACCTAAAGGCGTAGCCAAGTTACCAGGCCCAGAGAGTCTACACCTATTTTCGTTTCTCCCTTAGCTCAATAATATGTGTCTCGCCATCGTAGCTAACAAAGCCTAAACCCACGAGTTTCTCATATAGAGCAATCGGACTTAGGATAATTTGGTGCCATTTGAGTCAAGGCATGAAAGTGTTCCACATTTGGAACACTTTTTGTTTGGATTAATTTTCTCCTCTGCCGTATGGATTCAAGTCCTCAGTGACTAAAAATGTCTCGAGCTTTTTAAGCCCAACTCGCCTAACTGAATAGGTAATTTGTTCTTGCTCATTCATGTCACCCCAAGTCTTAAATTGACCAGCTGGTACAAAAATGTTGTCTGTGCCGAAATTGTCATCTCCCTGCAGCTCATGCGAGATGGTGCCTTTCAAGATTCCGTCAAAAATTTGTACACCTTGTTCGTCACAATACCCAAAACAAGTCTGTGCATACGCAACACGAGAAGGATAGCTATCCAATAGCCGACAGAGTCCCTCTGCTCGCAGCTCCTGCAAAAACCACTTAATAAGCGGCCCCGGCAGTTGGCCGAGCGCTTCAAAGCGAAGAGAGAAATCTTCAACCAAAACCGGCTGCTTCAGCAAGTGGTACGCCTCTTTTGCTTTAACTCGTACTACTTCATGCGGATCCAGCGATTGAATCTCTGGTAATTCCAATCTCTGGTGCGTCACAGGGTAGCCAAGGTGCCGTGAGATTTCCTTGGCCTTGTGCGGGTGACTGGTAATGAATATGATCTTCACGTTATACCGTAGGCTGGAATTTATTTCGGCTCCAGTTCCAAAGCACTGGATGAACCTGCGAGGGGTTGATACCGCTATCTTTTAAGAGTTCTCGCCAGGCCATCTCTACCTGCAGAGACGTCGCTCCTGCGAGCGTCAAACCTAAACGCTCGCTACTTTGCATGACATGCGTATCAGGAATAATGGAAATCTCATGCCCATTCGTAAAGACGGCGTCAGTGTAATGGGACAGAATATACGGCCAGTAGTTGGAGAGTTTCGGACCACTTAAATATGGAAATCGCTTGCAATGCGTTATCTGCAATAAGCGAATGAGCTGGCCGGCGTCGTTTTGGGCTTCAGCTATAACTTCACGTGGGTCATCGCGATAGCAATCATGGAGAGCCTTTGCAATAGTCGTCCAGATTAGCACATGTTTATTAGGCTGAAGTGCTAATTTGTGCTTGGTCAGATCGGCACGAATTTGTTCGATTGGCCGTATAGCCAACTCTTCAGGAAAGAAAACATACCTCGTAGCTTCATCTTCGTATGTCTTAAGAGCGCTTGCCCACATTGCAGGTGAACTGCGCTGAAAATTAATACAAACGGGCAGGGTAAAGTACAGATAGTTTTCGCGACTATCTAAAGGTAAACCCGGATTAACCTCATGCTGATGAAGGGTGGGGATTAAGCCTTGCTCGTAAATAGCCAGTAGGCGTTTTACTTTGTCTAATTGCATAGGCTTATTGTAACTCTCTTTGTGATTGTTCCGTGGAGTCAGGAAAGTCGATAGGCTTTTTATGCATCAAGATTAGACTAGGTTCTATGATGCTCCACGATAGGTCAATGGGCTGCACTAAGGAATTATTACATACAAAAGGACGTTCTAGATTGAGCATCCTTTTGTGTTGGTCTGAGCTAGCTTTTCTTCCCAAACGCCCCATGCCACGAATGAAATAACCCGATCGGAACTACGCCGAGCGCGGCGGCTATCCATGCCGCCAGCGGATGACTACTGGCATGCCCCCAATATAAAAATAGCGGAGCGGTGGTAATGGCTAGCCAGCCGGCAAGAAAGTTTGGCACTGGACCATTGCCAAGCCCACATGGATAGTCTTCCTTCGTTATGCCCTTTAGAAAGTGTGGTGTGCCATTACCGAACCATATTCCGGCAATAAAACATAAAATAATAGTCTCAAGCATTGTTGTTGCCTTTCTTCGCTAAGCTTTATGATATAATCGGAGTCGTCACTCCACATAATAATCATACGGAGCCAACACTCCGCTTGTCAACCTCCATGTTGTACCCATTACCGCCTGATTCAAATATGCGCCCCCCGAAAAGCCTACGCCTCGACGCAGCTCGCAACAAAGCACGCATTCTGGACGCTGCCGAAAAAGTTTTCGCCGAAGAGGGACTTGCGGCCTCGACTGATAGAGTTGCTACGCTAGCAGGAGTCGGCATTGGCACGGTTTTTCGTCACTTCTCGACCAAGGAGCTACTGCTGCAAGCAGTACTTGACCGTCAGGTAACGGCTTTGGTCGCTGAAGCAAATGCTCTAGTAGCCACATCAAATGACGCAGGAGAGACATTTCGCCTTTTCTTGCGCAGAGCGTTTGAGCTAGCGACTACCAAAAAAATCATTGTCGCTGTCCTTGAGAAAACAGGAAACCCGGCTACCCTCGACACCAGTAACAGAATCGAACTACTGAGGGTCCTTGATGCGCTGCTTAAACGGGCACAAGGCAGCGGCAAGATACGACAGGATATAAACTTAGATGAACTCGTAGCTCTTATGCAGGGCCTTCTGCAGTCAAGCAAATATATCCAAAGCGATAAGTCGGCACGAGAACATGTGCTCGATATTGTGCTTGATGGTTTGCGCCCAACTACTGTAAGCCCATAGACGTCCACTAACTGCTATAATTTCCCGGAAGTCAGAAATATTGCGTGTCTAATTTCCCACCACCTTGCACGACCAGCGTGAGATGCTTGGCGCCCACGGGATGGGCAAGCTGCAGAGCATCAAAGGAGCATTAAAATGAGTCAGCTGGTTTGCTTTAGCCCGTCGGTGTATGTCCTCGAAGGCGTTGACGAGTTTATCCAACCATTACATAAGGCGTTCGAAAGAAAGTCGCTCAAGGGCATCAAAATTTGATCAATATTTTTTCGAATGCTAAGGTTCCATGAATATAAATCATGGAACCTTAGCATTTATTCATCGTGGTTTTTCGTAAATCCAAGACCTCTCTTTATGCGTCTCGCTTCAGTACCAACCAATATGTCACGCCGATCGGAATCAAGCTGAGTGCCAAGTAAACACCTGCTTCAATGCGCTGGAAGTCCCAATACCGGTAGGCAGGCTGGTAGGTAGCCGCGATATGGAGTCCCTGGCCAGCCAGGCAGGCCAACGGGTCTTGTGATTGAGCATTATCCGACGCTCCTCCTGATCCCTGGGAGATACCGAATGCGCCCTGGCAGGCCGGCGGCACAGCAGTGACCGGCTGACCGCTAGCGTTGACAGCATGACTGGAAAGCACCCAGGCACCGGGTTGGCTAGGAATGGCGGGGACGGTTAACGCAAAAGTCTTTGCGCCAACCGACGTCCCTATATTTCTCTGGTAAAGCGAAAGGGTTGTGTGGTGGGGCACTTGCAGATGCGGACGAACCCAATTAGGAATGGCGATCTGTACTGCCAAAAGCACGCCCAGTGTAACTGCTAAGGCTAGCAACGTTCGCTTAAATAAGGCGCCGAACATCACACCAAGCGATACTGCGAGTACGGCATAGCCCACCGGAACGATGCCCTGCATAGCGAATTCAGTTGCACTAAAGTGGTCCGAGAACAGTACGTTGCCAGCGCGGGACCACCAGGTGGTAAGTGCCGCAAAAATGCCGGCAAAAATGGCCGTGGCGACGAGAATCCACAGCAATTTAATGGTGAGCCACTTATGCCTGGAGACGCTCCGTGTCCAGATCAATTTATTAGTACCATCTGCATATTCACGGGCAATGAGTGGTGCACCTACGAACATACCGAGTAAGAACGGCATTGCCAGAATAGCAACGTTAAAAAGGGTAAGGCCGCCCGCAGTAGCATTAGGATTCAGTACACGGGACCAGCCAGACTGAAACAGGTCCTGCGTAAGCCGGCCGCAAGTATTCGTCTGTTTGCAGGTTATGAGTGCCTGTTGATAGGTATGCCAAAAGTACAGCCCTAAAGGTATCGCAAGTGCCGCATACAATGCTAACGCGATGCCAAGCATTAAAAATTGCTTTTTATACTGCTCCCAGGTAAACCAATTCATCGTTCATCTCCTTCCTGCTTAGCTTGTTCCATGTAGGCAAGTACGATGTCCTCGATATTGGCATCATGTACATGCCACCTTGATGAACTCCGAAAGTTTTTGTCATTCAGACGTACGAGCAGATTAGTTTCATTTACAGCATGGGTTTCTTTAATGATCGAATAGCCCGGGCTGCTTGTCGCTTCATTGCGAGGACCGACCAACAGCTTGTGCGTCGCAATTATATGCTCAATGCTGTCGCAAAGCTGTGTCTCGCCCGCGGCGAGGAGGATAAGGTGGTCACAGACCCGCTCAAGGTCGGCGAGCAGGTGCGAAGACATAACGACTGTCAATTCTCCACCGGCGTCGGTAGCAGCTTGGGCGAGGGAGGTAAGAAATTCAACGCGGGCCAGTGGGTCGAGCGCCGCAACCGGTTCGTCGAGCAACAAAAGCTTTGGTTTTTTAGCAAGAGCGAGGGCGAGTCCGACTTGGGCTCGTTGGCCGCCGGACAGCTTTCCTACCGGGCGACCCATAGGAATTTTTAGTTCTTTGAGGCGACTGACTGCCAACCCATTATCCCAATTAGTATCCAGGTGTGCACCCATAGCTAAATGTTTTTCAACCGTCATTTGGCTATAGAGAGGTATCTCTTGAGCCAAATAGCCAATCTCTGAAAGATACCCAGAAGATTGATTCGGTGTCATCCCCAAGACTGTTGCACTGCCCGCGCTTGGCGAACTTAAATCAACGAGAAGTTTTAGGAGCGTAGTTTTACCCGCGCCATTGGGACCGACGAGCGCCGTGACGCTGCCACGAGGCACGACAATATTGCAGTCTTTTAAAGCCCAGAACGAACCGTACCGTTTACCTAAATCGGTTGCCTGAATGGCAGTGGTTGTTTTTGCTGCTACGTTATCCATATATTGCCCTCTCTTACTACTTGCGTAATGTTATATGAAACAGTGCTTCCGTCGCTTCGTCGTCTAGACCCAGCTTCCGAGCTTCCTGTATCCAACGAGTTAAGTCAGCGGTCAGCCTTGCTTGCGCATCTGCAGGCGGCGTATCAGGATTATTTAGCACGAAAACGCCAATACCCGGCTGCCCTTTGACTAAACCTTGGTGCTCAAGCTCACGATATGCCTTAAAGACAGTATTGGGGTTAACGGCCGTCATCGTCACCGCTTCCTTGACCGTGGGGAGCTTGTCCCCCTTCTTTAAAAGCCCCAGGCGGATGTCGTGTTTGATTTGCTGCACAATTTGAAGGTACGGCGGCACTCCGGAACGGGTGTTGATGCGGAGTATAATCATGCTATCTAGTATACTAGATTACTAGTAAAAGTATCACACGATTCGTAAAGCTATGCAAGCATCCATCAGTCTTTTCGTAAGTTTGCACCGTTCTGGTGTTGAGACTCGGACGTACTTTTTGGGTGTAGCATTGGGGGAGTATGCTGCGCACAACTTGGTACCACTAGAGTCAGCGTGGCGTACCAGAGCTTGCAACAGATAAAAAAGGTTCCATAACACATGGAACCTTTTTCTTTGAAACGGCTCGGGACTCAGGCGTCTCTTTTTAGCACGAGCCAGTAGGTGGTGGCAACCGCTAAAACAGTCAGGCCCAGATAGATGCCGGCCTCGATTCGTTGGAAATTCCAGTAGCGATAACGCGGCTGGTACTTTGCAGTCTGGTGGTATCCGGCAGCAGTCAGACAGTTATCGATGTCGGCCGGACCAGCTTTGTGGCCGCTAATGACAGGAGCTTGATCCTGGTTAGCCAAAGCCTGACACCGAGGCGGCCAGTCGGGAAGATCAAAAGGGTGGCTGCTTACTGTGCCATGCTGATCTACAAAATTTCTACTCACGACCCACGCATCACTCGGCAGCTTAGCATCCAGCGCGCCCTGCGTTATCGAGGCGGTAACGGTAAGGGGGGTCGCATAGTGCGGCCGTAAAAATGCGCCTACCGTAATCTGCAGCGCCAGAAGTACAACGAGCATAATTCCTATCGCTACCATGATGCGCTTTAGCCACGTGCCGAGCATAATCCCAAGCGATACAGCAAACACAGCGTAAGTAACAGGTGCTATGCCCTGCAAATCAAACTTGAGTGTATCAAACCGATTAGCGTATAGGGTGTTGCCCGTTTTCGACCACCAGGTCGTGAGCACAGCAAAGGCTCCGGCAAAAACGGCTGTCGCAACAAGTATCCATAGCAGCTTTGCCGTCAACCACCTCCGCCGCGAAATACTGCGCGTCCAAACCAGCAGATTAGTACCCTTGTCGTATTCGCGTGCGATAAGCGGCACACCGACGAACATACCAAGCAAAAACGGCAAAGCCAGCACCAGTAAGACTACTATATTAACCCCACCACCGGGCAGAGACGGATTCAGGTTACTGTCCGACCCCGACTGAAAGAGCATGCTGCTGAGCTGATCGCACGTATTCGTCCTACCGCAGGTTGTCAGCGCCTGCTGGTACGTGCGCCAGAAGTGCAGGCCGATCGGTATAGCCAAAGTCGCGTATACCCCGAGAATGATAGCCAGAGCTATAAACTGTTTGCGGTGTTGGCGCCAAACTAACCAATTCACTGTGCCGCTCCTTCACTGGTTGCCGCGTCTCTGCTTTGTCCCATATATGCCAAGACAATTTCTTCAATATCCACGTCACGAACGTGCCATCCAGGGACACTAATCCTTAGACTACTAAGTCGTACGAGGGCGTGTGCCGCCGTTGACGAACGGCTTTCTTTGATTACGATGTACTCGTTGCTTGCGGGCAATGCACCTGGCGGCCCCACGAGTAACTTATGCGTTTTAAGCACCTGCTCAATGTCGTCGCAGAGTTGCGTTTCGCCGGAAGCCAGGATTATCACATGGTCACAAACGCGCTCCAGATCAGCGAGCAAATGCGAAGACATGACGACGGTCAGCTCGCCATCCGCGTCGGCCGCCGCCTGCGCAAGTGAAGTCAAGAAGTCAACCCGGGCCAGCGGGTCAAGTGCCGCCACCGGCTCGTCCAAGAGCAGCAGCCTCGGCTTCTTGGCAAGCGCCATGGCCAGACCGACCTGTGCGCGTTGGCCGCCGGATAATTTACCAACCGGCCGGTCAAGCGGAATCTTGAGCTCGTTCAAACGCTTGACTGCGAGGTCGTTATCCCAGCGCGGGTCAAGATGCGCGCCCATGGCGAAGTGATCTGCAGCGCTAAACTGAGAGTACAGCGGGATTTCCTGGGCCAGATAGCCAATTTCTGACAAATATTCAGTTGTTTGATTCGGTGTTTGCCCGAGCACTACCGCCGCACCGGCGCTTGGCCGATTCAGGCCTACTAATAGTTTAAGCAGCGTGGTCTTGCCCGCGCCATTCGGGCCGACCAACGCTGTAACACTGCCTTGCGGCACGGTAACCGCGCAGTCCTTCAGTGCCCAAAAGGAGCGGTACCTTTTTCCAAGACCGCTCGTCTCAATCGCGTATTTGAGCTTAGTTTGTACTGCTTGCGTCATGTGATTCCCCTCTCTTATTACGCAGTGCTGTGGTAAATAACGCTTCGGCCGCCTCTTCGTCCAAACCGGCGGCCTTGGTTTCGGCTATCCATTCATTCAATTTAGCAAGCAAGGCAGCCTGCACGCCCGGCGGTGGTGCTGGCGGTGGTTTAGATGCGAACGTACCGATGCCCGAACGCTTTTCTATGTACCCCTGCGCCTCCAGCGCTCGATACGCTTTGACAACTGTGTTCGGATTGATAGCGATCATGGTGACCACTTCTCGTACAGCAGGGAGCTTGTCGCCCTCCTCGAGCAGCCCCAGCCGAATATCCTGCTTGACCTGTTGCACAATTTGAAGGTACGGCGGTACACCCGAACGGCTACTGATATGAAATATCATGCTAGCCTCAGTGTACTACCATAGTAGTACACTAGCAAGTACCGAGCGGCTGCTTTTTTCGTACAAACAAGTCGTTTATGCTATCATGATGGCAGCTATGAGAACCCGGTGGAGAGGTAATGAGTAAGGCTGCGCATTATTTGCAGGAGCACTTGCTGGGCGAGGTTATGGTGAGCTCGGATGCCCGTAAATATTTCGCGACCGACGCGAGCATTTTTACGTTGACGCCGTCGTTGGTCGTGTATCCGCGGGGTGAGCAGGACGTCCGTAAAACCGCCCGCTTCACCTGGCAACTGGCGGAGCGCGGCCGCATTATCCCCATTACCGCCCGAGGCAGTGGCACCGACCAGGGTGGGGCAGCGTTGGGCAGCGGCATTATGTTAGTCTTCCCGGCTCACATGAACCGCATTGTAGAGCTCGACCCAAAAAGCGGCGTGGTCACCGTAGAGCCTGGCCTCAACTACGGCCGCTTGGAACAAACCCTGCACACTCACGAACGTTTTTTGCCGCCATATCCCGAAAGCTACGAATACAGTACTGTGGGCGGAGCCGTAGCCAATAATGCCAGCGGTGATAAAACGCTCAAATACGGCGCGACGCGGGGCTTTGTAAAATCTTTGCGTGTGGTGCTAGCGAACGGTGAAGTTGTCGAAACCTTCCGGCTCAGTAAGCGCGAGCTCAACAAAAAGCTCCAGCTCCAGACACTCGAGGGTGAAATTTACCGCTCGTTCAATGCGCTGCTCGAAGACAACCGCGAAGTTATTGAAAAGCTCGACCTGTCAGTCACCAAAAACTCGGCCGGCTACGATCTGCTCGATATCAAACGGCGCGACGGGAGTTTTGACCTCACACCACTGATTGTCGGCAGCCAGGGCACGCTTGGCATCGTGACCGAAATCACCTTCGAAACCGAGGTTTACAATCCGCAAAAAGAACTCTTCTTGGCCGAGTTTGAGAGCGTCGAAAAGGCCGTGCAAGCTATTCTAGAGCTGCGTGCCACCCCACAGCTTCCCAGTGCCATTGAGATGGTTGACGGCCAGCTGCTGGCGCTCATCGACCGGCTAAACCCTAACCAGCTCAAGGACATTGTCAGCAAACCCTTCCCAGCCGTAGCCCTACTCATAGAGTTCGATGACGAGGGCCGCCAGCGCAAGAAAATCGTCAGGCGCACCGAAAAAGTCCTGAGCGAGCTTGCCTCCCGCGTGACAAGTGCCAGCGATCTAGCCGGCCAGACGCGACTCTGGAAAGTCCGCGATGCCGCCGCCAGTGTCCTTTCCCATAGCGAGGGCCAGCTCAAAGCCGTACCTATCATAGAAGACGGCATTGTGCCGCCCGAAAAGCTGCAGGAGCTCGTGAGTGGCGCCTACCAGATCTTTGCTAACGAGCGCCTGCAGGTCGCCCTGTGGGGTCACGCCGGCGATGGTAATATCCATATGCAGCCATTTCTCGACCTTTCCCAGGTAGGTGACCGCCAAAAAGCCTTCCGCATTATGGACACCTACTACCAGCTCATTTTCTCGCTCGGCGGCAGCACTAGCGGTGAGCACGGTGACGGCCGCCTGCGCGCGCCGTATTTGCCATACTTGTACGGCCCGGAGGTTTACGAATTATTCACGAAAGTGAAGCAAATTTTTGACCCCTACGGTACCCTCAACCCGGGCGTCAAAGTCGGTGTACGTATGGACGATGTGCGCCCGCTCGTGCGCAGCACCTACGGTCTCGAGCATCTCTACGATCACATGCCGCACAGCTAAAACCGCGACTTCCTTGAAAAAAGGACCAAAAACAGATAGAATAGGCGTTTGAATGGGTTGTTAGCTCAGCTGGCTAGAGCACCTCGTTTACACCGAGGGGGTCGGGGGTTCGAATCCCTCACAACCCACCATTTGACAATTATGTGCGGACGTGGCGGAATTGGTAGACGCGCTACTTTGAGGTGGTAGTCCTGCAAGGGGTGGAGGTTCAAGTCCTCTCGTCCGCACCAAATTGACCATAAGCAAAGTTGAGTATGAGTATATATACCCTATTTTTATTTTTCGAGAGTACACATAGATAGCAAAGCCTTCCGCGCCACTAATAATAACTCGAGTTACTATGTACCTAGGCATATGCTATTCTTGCGTGCGTTATGCCCAGATACAGATTCCTTGCCGCCGTACATCCTAAAGAGCTGGGGCCCGTAGAGTTCGCCAAAGGTCTCTGTAGAGCTCCCATCCCCAATATTATTCCTCGTCTCGCCGTTGTAGGAGATATACCAGGGGTTAACAGGGAAAGGTTGGATTCATCAGGCCCACCACAAAACCTCGCCTGGGAGCTGCCTGGAATCGGAGGCTCAGAATTAGTACTGAAGCTAGCGGGGCTGGAACTAGGGCGGGAGTTTGAGCAGAAGAACTATGTAGCAAGACGGGCGGCAGAAGTAGCCATGCAGGGCTGGCTGTACGCCGGTACTATGGACGTCCATACCATCCTCGGAAACTGTACAAGATTTGCGCAGATCGACAGTGAGTATCGAGTCAGCGGAGTAATGCTAGGGGCGTTGAAGAGGATAGGCATGCAGAATATAGTCCGCATGTCAGCATACGGCGGTACGCCTCATTTCAGCCCGAATACTGTAGTGGCTGAGTTAGAGGCTAGAGACTTTGTATTACGGGAGAGCGAGATGCGCAATGCGCTTGACGATATGGCAAATAGCCCGAACCCGCCCGTTGCAATTCCTGCTGAGTTCAAATGGTTTGACTTAATACCGTATAGCCCCAATGTTGATGAAGGTCAAGCAAGTCCTAAGTGCTTAGGGGGCTACAGGTTTGAATCTTTCAAACCGTTACCGAAAAAGATTGCTAAGCGCATCCTGCCAGGAGAGGTCATCGAACGCCTGAATCTCCCTGCCAACATCGTAGAGAGGTTGTGTCTACAGGGGTACAGCAGGAAGAAAAACGATAAAGGCTTCTGGACAGATCTAGTGATAGAAGGTGAGGCACCTACTAACCTGGAGCGGGCTGGGTTGCCTGAAAAGCCCTCGTTTCTCGGTTACTATCAAGTTCAAGGGGCTCCTGAGTGGCGGTCTACCGGCCAAACTGGTGGGACGGGCAGTCAATTATAGAGTCGTTCCAATGCTTGGTTAAAGCTAAATCGACGACTTTCTCATACATCAGAACTAGGCTAGGCTCAACAGAATCTCAGGTAGCTCACGAGAGCTTGACGTCCTACACCGGCCAGCAGCTATTCATTAAGGCTTTTGACAAGGTGATTTAACCATTGCAAAAGGTGTTCGAAAGAAAGTCGCTCAAGGGCACCAATTCGAGCATAAGTAAACTAGAGTACTTGGTTATTCTAGTTCATTTTTCTTCGAGGTCACTGAATTTATCACAGATAGCGAAGGATTTCATAAGATATTTACTATGCATCGTGGACCCTCGTCATAGCGCACCACCAACGATTATGAAGAGGGCAATCCTCGTGTTTCAAACGCCATCATTTCACGGAGTGCCAATCGAGATGGCGTCAAACCCAAAGTTTGGCACGCCTCCAGTATAGCTCCGCTCTCTGGGGCAAATGGATCAAATTCTCCATTGACCAATGCGACTCGCTCACGTTCCCATGCACCATTAGCGCTCTCTGAAAGACTTGCCTGTCCAGATCGCACTCGGTAATAGCTCGTCGCCGTCGGCATGTGCACATATCCCGATATGGGCTGCTGCTTGATTCTGCACATTTTTAAGCCACTGAGCGCCAGCAGCCAATCGACACAGACTACTCTTTCACCATTGATCATAGGTGGTATGCGACTAAGGTGAAAAAATTCCCAGTGAAAGGCCGGCTTGCTTGGGAGATGATTGCATACTTTCATGTGCGCCAGAAATGAGTCAACGTCGCTAGTGTCGGGTATGTTGTTGTAGCCAGGTATGTGCGGTACGTCATCCAATGTTTTCCCATGTTCGTCGATGATAACCGCCTGACCAAACATAACCCCTGGAATAGTACCTGTCGTTTTCCATTGCTGGCGGGAGGTTTCACTGTAGTCAGAGAGGGCGGTTGGAGTAAGTCCATCGTCGCCATCAACCACTATGAAGTAGTTAGGGTATGTCTCGTTGACGTGTTCGCCGCGGCTATGAAGAGCATCCAGCGATGCGTTGATAAGCGCAAGTTCTCCAGCTCTGAGTGCTGCAACCTGTCCTTGGTTTTCTTCCAGGTAAACTGGTACTATACGAGAATCCCGCTCAGCTTCGGCTTTAGTGTACTCCCAAGCGCGCTCGCTGCCGTCACTCACGATAACGTGTTGGTACGTGTACTGGTCCGGGCCGTCTATTACTTGAGCCCGTGCCGACTCTATGCAATATGGCAGATAGTCAAACGTACCTTCATGTGTGGCGGTTAAGATGGCAAATTTCGGCCCTGGCATGATTCTAATCTTAGTATATATAGTCCGATCAAAGTTATCTGGATGGTCACTACTTCAACCATCCTCGGTGAGAAGATACATAGAAAGATTGCCATTCGGTTGAGACATATTTGAGGATCTAGCTTTACAGGATACGGACCATGTTACGGCTACTGTTTAGATAACTGCCATGAGTTACGGTCGCTCATCAAAGACTTTGGAGATGATCTGACTACTGCAGAAGTTGTTTGAAAGAAAGTTGCTCCAGAGCACCACATCTTTTGAAAGATGCAAACAAGTTCCATGAAAGTCTGTTCATGGAACTTTGTTTTAATAGTAGGTATCATGAGTGGGTAAGCATCAGGCTAAATACAAGATATGCTCATTACACACATAACAGACCCCGCCGGAAAAACATGGCTAGTTAGCCTGCAGCTCTTACTGTCTCGACAAGGTATAGGTCTCCGCGAACGATTCATTGGCCGGCTATCGAAGAAACAGAAGGACCCCAATAAGAAAACAGGATGGGCTAATTTCTTTACATATTCACCTATCCCTGATAGCGTCGATGATCTACGACTTCTTTTAATCTTTATAGTTATAGCGATAGTCTTCACTTTCATTGGCTGGCCTTTGTTGCTGGTTATCGCAGACCTAATCTGGCTCCTACTTGTTCTCCTAGGCGCTCTTATGTCTTTTGTCATTCTCAAGCGACCAATAACTATTTCAGCGAAAAATAGAGAGGAAACCTACTATTGGAAAGTCCGTGGTCTAGCAGAGGCACGGAAACGTAAACAGGAAATAGTACTGGCGTTATCGAGAGGCGAAAAGGCAGTAGGCTATTCATCGTCTTCCTCCTCATCGATGTCAGCATAACTTTATACAGCACCACCTTCAGCCAGAGCCAACTTCTACAATCGTCCTGTATGCATCAGTTGAAAGCGCGGATTTCAAGAGGACAGCAAGACCTTTTACTCAAACTTAGCATCATCCGGTTTAGTAACTTGCTCGATGATGGGCAGCGTCGCACCGATAACGCCGAGTGAGAGCACGATACCGCCAATCACGGCCAGATAGTATGAGAACGTTGGTGTATGCAACGATAAACTCAGAAGCGACCTTAAGAGTAATTCAGAAGCAAGTAGTCCCAGGCCCACGGACAGCAAGGCAACAATCACTAACGGTATGCCCGTTTCTATAGCAACGACCTTTCTGAGTGTAGTAAGGGGCACTCCGGCCAATCGGAGAAGAGTGAAGGGGCGCTTTCGCTCGGTAATGCTCGATACGACACTTACTGCAAGGCTGCAGCCCGCAATAACCATACTGGCAGCAATCACTAAGTTCGCGATACGCTGCAGCGCCTGGAACGTTTGTATGTTATCCCCGGTAATACCGCCAACTATGGTGGGTGGACCCTGGTATGGAAGAGACTGCTCGAGGAGTGTTCGCACTTGCTCAATAGTGGCACTAGAGTTGTCTGCATACACAACCGCCGCCTCGACCGGCAGTTCAGACAACTCCCGGGTCGATACGTTAGCGATCGGCCATACCGTATCACTTTGGCTTGTCTTGGTCAGCGAGAATCCGAAGTCCGGGTACATGGAAGCTACGTTCGCTCCAACGGGGCATTTGCCTAAGGCCGGGACAGTGGCAAGCTCAGCACAGGAAGCCAAGCCCTGAATATCGCTTGGTGTAATATCGTGAGGAATCTGGTACGCAGGAGGTACACGAACGAGTACTACTCCTGACACGCCAGGAATGGCCTTTGCTTTTGAGATCAGGGTATTGGGAACTGATGCTAAGGAAATACCTTGCAGCCCGGACGCCTGCATATCGCCCAGCTGATCGACAATCGTGGTTTGAGCAGCTGCCGTCGCTACGCCAGCGGAAGTGGTATGTATTCTCAATATTGTTCCCGTGACGCCAACGGTCACGGTAGTCACAAAGAGCGCAAGCACTAATCCGCTAATGGTACGGAATCCGCCGCGCGGATCATCGGCTAAGTGCCGTCCGGCAAGCAAGACGTCTGCACGACGTACCCGGCGCAGCATCAAATGAGAGCCAACCAATAAGAGCCAGGGGCCGGCAAAAATAATGCCAAGCATGATCAAGAGAAATGACGCAAAATAGCCGTCAATCTGACCCCCAACACTACTTGGCTTACCGAAGGTAACAAAATAGACAAGCATCAGCAAGCCTACAAGGAGAGGGAATACACGATACACACGAGGCGGAGCCGGAGTAGCATGTCTTGCCACACCGAGAGGAGAGATTCGTACTCTCCGTAGACTAAACCAGCCTGCCACTATGGAGACGATGGGGATACCAAGCCCAATGATGACAATATCTAAGGCGCGTAGAGATATGTCACCTCGCCAAAAGGGCTGCCCGGTTAAAGAGAAGTTCTGGAGAAGTGGACTAAGAGCTAAAAAGAAAATTAGGCCGAGAAGCACGCCTCCTGCCGCTGCCAGACCTGCCTCTACCGTAGCGATGATGGTAACTTGCTTGGGTGTAGCGCCAACGAGACGCATCGCGGCGAATCGTTGCTCTCTGCGTGCTGCTGCGATACGTGTCGCGGCACTAATTAAAACGAGAACGGGTAACAGCAGTGCAAGCGCGCCGATTGCTATCACAGCTTTCATATTTGAAGCGCTATAAGTGACGCTCGCCCCCTCTTGGGTGGATGAGAGGGATGACACCGGCGAGGTATTGATTTCGGAAATCTGAACCGCACCCGGAGTGGCTGATAGTTGGCTAGGCGTATGCCCTACAATTACTACAAGGGCACTGGGGCTCGATAGTGCAGCTTGGCCAATAAGGCCTGCTTGCTCGCCAGGAAAGCGGTCCCCTAGCTCTGACGACGGCGTTGCTCGCAAGAGCGCTGCGAGAGCGGGCGAAACGAAGTATTGCCCAGGGCCAGGTAAGTGTGAGATACCAGGCGGCACAGGCGAATTTGTCCCGGTCGCCGCAACATCTACGCGGTAAAGGGTTTGCGCCTGGAATTGATCCGTGGTGAACAGCCACCATAATGGGCTAGCGTTTGTTACGGCTCGGCTCGGACTTAGAGTAGGAGATGCGGTATCAAGCCAAGCCGTCTTCTGGTTCTGTGTGTTTACGGCATTCAGTGTGGCGAATGTCAGAGACAAAAGCACTGTACCGATACTAACTGCCAGCATGGTCACGAGAAGGCGGGTAAGTGCTTCTCTTCCGCCTTTGAACACGAGTCGTAATCCTAGACTTACGAGTCTCATCGTACAACCCGGGTTTCGTGTGCTACGTCCATGACCTTACCGTCCCGCACCATGACCTGCCTCCCGGCATACGCAGCAATGCGAGCGTCGTGCGTCACTATGACCACTGTTGTCCCTTGGTCGCATGCAGCTTTCATCATGAGCTTCATCACATTCTCGCCAGCCAGAGAGTCAAGCGAGCCGGTTGGCTCATCAGCAAAAATGACCTTTGGCTGGATAACTAACGCACGGGCAATGGCAACACGCTGCGCTTGACCACCAGATAGCTCACCGGAGCGATGCTTTTCCATCCCTTCAATACTCAGCTTGCTAAACCAGCTGCGAGCACGCTTGTAAGCTTCTTTGCTGCTCACCTTATAGTCGAGCATGAGCGGTAGTGCGACGTTGTCCTCGGCCGTTAGTTCCGGCACGAGTTGGCCGAATTGGAAGACGAAACCAAATTGCGTACGACGGAGCTCAGTTCGTTCTTCCTCGTTCATTTGGTCTAAGCGCTTACCGTCAAACCATACTTCGCCTTTGTCCGGAGTAAAGATACCCGCGACGCAGTGCAAAAGCGTCGACTTGCCAGAACCACTCGGCCCCATGATGGCGATTGTTTCGCCCTGTTTCACTTCCAAGCTGGAACCCTGTAATGCAGGCGTTAGGCCAAAAGATTTCTGCAAGTCGACAGCCCTTAAAATATATTCAGTATCTCTCTCGCTCACTCCGTATCTCCTTTGTTAAAGTTTCAAGCCTGGCGGCCGTTACCTCGATCCAGCGTAAGTCTGCTTCGAGATGGAAAAGATCATAATCCGCCTGAGGTACCAGGGATGGATCACCTCTATCCCGTAACTCAGTGAGCTCATGCATACGTTTCAGGTGAGCGAGACGCTGAGAATCAAGATAATAGTTCGGATCTTCATCTACAAGAATCGAGGTTATGACTTTTGTATACAGTATGGCTTGCGTATTGGGGCGAAGTTCCTCGGGCATAGCCAGCCACGCCGCAAGGTCCTCCTTGCCCAGTGACGTAAGGATATACTGCTTGCGTTCCGGGCCACCACTAGGCTCACTCGTCTCCTGTTCAACTATTTTGTTATCTCGAGAAAGGCGAGCTAGCGTTGCGTATAAATACCCAACCGCCAGCGGCTTATCTTTGCCGAATAACCTATCGTATGTCCGTTTTAATTCGTAACCATAGCTTGGCTGCCGATTTAGTATGCCCAGAAGAGGGTAAGAAACTACCATGAGTAAAACTATACTCGGAGGTAATAGTAATGGTCAAGCGTACGTATAGGCCGTGGTTCACCATGAACTGATTACCGATAAGAAGCCTCTTCAAGTTGAGGCCTTTTTACTTTGTGTCCACTTCCAATCTGTTGCAGTGGTTCAACTCCTCTGCCGCTGAAACTGATATAATAACGGCCATGCATAAATCCCTTTATCAAGATAAAACCTTTGCCAACTATTGGAACGACCGCGCTGGCGACACAGGCGAAGTCTACAAGCGTTACGCACTGGACCCTTTGATGTTCCAGCAAGTTGGAAGCTTCAAGGGAAAAACTGTTATAGAACTTGGCTGTGGCAACGGCTATCTCGCACCAAAAATCCTTGAACAAGATCCGGAGCAAATAATCATGATGGATATTTCAGCATACAACCTGCAGCATGCCGCCGAGAAGACCAAAGATGAACGCGTGAGCTTTGTGGAGCATGATGCGACTAAGCCCTGGAGGATTGAGTCTGCAGCAATTGACATTATCTACTCCAATATGATGCTTAACGAGATCGAAAACATTACATCGCCCATTCGGGAGGCTTTTAGGGTTTTGAGAAATGGAGGTGCATTTATTTTTTCGGTAACGCACCCTGCATGGGATTTGTTTGAGTATGTTCAAGAAAAAGCAGGAACGCCATCGACGAAAGTAAAAGGAGTAGGTGGCTACTTCAGACGCGGGCCCGCTAAATTCTTGATGGGAGCAGGCAGTAAGACGAGCCCTGAATTGAAAGAGAAATATGGTAAAGAGTTTGAAGTGGAGCATTACCAGCGTCCGATATCCGACTACTTTAACGCGCTTATTGACGCAGGCTTCTCTGTGAATCGCTTGCTTGAGCCTGAATTGACCGAGGAACTTTTGCGGCACGCACCGCGTTTTGTGGTTTATGCCCACAATCCCATAGGGTTGATTTTCTACTGTATGAAACATACTTAAGGGTACCTATAACAGATATTTGGCTAATTTTTGAGGATCTTTTGATATAAAGTAGAGGCATGTCCAAATGCGCAGTCTTCCTTGACCGCGACGGCACCGTCATTGTCGGCACGCCGACGTACGAACGCGTCGACAGCCTCGATAAAGTTCAGCTGTTGCCCAACACCTTGGAAGCGTTAAAACTGCTAGCCAACTTAGATTACCTGATCTTCTTTGCAACCAACCAGGCCGGGCTTGCCGAAGGACTTATCAGCTGGGACGAGTTTAACCAGATTAACGACAAAGCACTGCAGCTCATAGCCCCGACCGGCATCCAAATCCTGAAAACCTATGTCTGCCCGCACGGCGAGCACGACGGTTGTGAATGTCGCAAACCCAAACCCAAACTACTATTGGACGCCGCTCGCGAGTACAGTCTCGACCTCTCCTGCTCCTGGATGATAGGTGACCGCCCGTCCGATGTCATGACCGGTGTTAATGCTGACACCAGGACTATCTTGGTGCGGACGGGCGTACCGACCGTAGAATGCGACAAAGCGACTGCCACGCTGCCGTCGCTACTCGAGGCAGTAGAATATATTAGCGCACAACAACCTTCTGAGTAGTAAACTGCTCGATCAGATCTTCGCGCACCGCAAAACCAAGCCCCGGCGTATCTGGCACGTCAATGTGACCATCCAGTTTAACAGTGTAGCTTGGCTCCACAATGTCTTCGGCAAAATAAAGTTGGTAAGGTGACATATCAGCCGGATATATAAAACCGGGCAGGGAAGCGAGGGCAATATTAAAGGCCCGCCCGATACCAGTCTCGAACGTACCACCGCACATCACCCCAAGATGGTGAGCCACTGCATAATTATGGATTTTTATGCTTTCAACCAGGCCGCCGACTCGTCCGGGCTTGATATTAACAATCCGTCCTGCACTCAGAGCATCAGCCGTCTTGATATCGGCCAAACTTTCAATGCTCTCATCCAAACAAATCGACGTTTTGAGCTTGGCTTGGAGTTTGGCGTGTTCGATCATATCGTCAGCACCGAAAGGCTGCTCAAGCATGGACAGATTAAATGCATCCAGGGCTTCAAGCGTTTTATGATGCTGTGTAAACTGGTAGGCCGCGTTAGCATCTGCCGTAAGATCAATGCCGGGCCAGCGCTCCCGAATTGCCGCCAGCAGCTGGGTGTCCCAGTCGGGCGCAATCTTTACCTTAATGCGCACGTAGCCTTCGTCCAGCCGCTGCTCTATTTCCTCGAGAGTCTCGGCCATGGTTTGCTTGATGCCAATACTTTCGCCCACGGGAATCGTACTTCTCGTGCCACCGACCAGGTGCTTTAATGAAACGGCATCCCGCTGCGCCAGCAGATGCCAAAAGGCGCACTCTGTCCCAGTGCGAGCCATCCGGTTACCGACCACACTGCGATAAGCAGAGCAGAATTCTTCTACCGTATCAAACTCCCGACCAACAAGGCGCGGGGCAATAAAATGTTCCTGTATGTACATACAGGTATCATTCGTTTCGTGCGTATACATTGGTGCCGAAAATGAGGAAGATTCGCCGTAGCCGGTTAGCCCATCGGCCGTATGCAGGCTAACGATAACCGTTTCTTTGCGATTCATCTCGCCAAAGCTCATCGCAAAGCTCCGTTGTAACGGTAGTTTAAGCTTGCGAATCTCCATCCGTGTAATCTTCATGCATGCTTTATTGTACCTGTTTGCAATAATTTTGATTTTATGGTAGTATTCTGTTGTTTCAATACGTTAAACGAAAGCCGCTATCGGCTTTATTTTAATTTTGTATGACTAACGAACAAATCCCCACGCCAGCAGAAGGCGACCCAGCCGTAGAGTCGTGGATTGTTAAGAAAAACCGTATGCAGCTCGTATACCCTATACCGCTGGATATACGGGAGCAGACCGGCGGCAACTATTTCTTCACCGGACCAGGGAGTACTGACAGTGGAGAGATACCGAGCAGGTGGCCGGAACGCAGTACTGGCAAGCGAGTACTTGCCGTGTACAATCCGGTAGACTACCGCGTCTTTATTAGTGCGAACGAAGACAAAACCGGGCAGTACACCGATCTTCCTGACCGATTTAATGGCCGCGACCGGCTGAATCGTCTGCTTCGATCGCTTGGCGATGCAGGACGTAACGCCGAAGTTATACTTTCTGAAGTCATAGACAACTACATGGAGAACGTCAGCGACTACAGCGACCGATGGTTTGTACTGACACAGCACGACGAAGACGGGAAGATGATTCTAGGGCTGGACTATCTCTGTTTCGATCCGATTTCGCAAAAAACCTTCAAAGGTTTTAAGAAGGCACTCGGACAGCCCAGAACAAAATGGGGTAGAAATGCGCGCTACAGAAGGCTGAGCCAAGGCAAACAGGGTGGCGAAGGATCGGGCGAATCAGGTAGAGGCAAAGCTCTCATGGGTGCCCTTGCTATTGGAAGCGGCATTGAATGGGTAAGCGACACTCCAAGAACGAAGGCTGCGCAGTGGATTGGACATGTATTACGTAACCAGCGAGGAGCACACCTGTGGTTCATGATTGACGGTTCAGATCCGGGAGTCAATCCAATGTCTGCCGAAGCGATACTTGCTTCTTTCGGCGACGGCTTTGACGAGAGCTTGGATACAGACCAATTATAATGCGTGCTTAAAAACCACAAGTTCAATCTGTTAGCGCGTTGCGTATACAGGGTAATTCTGCTATACATAATAGGCATGGCAAAGATAGTTCCCGCCAAACCCCTCTTGGTGCTACTGTACGGCTTTCCCGGTGCGGGCAAGACGTTTTTTGCCCGCCAACTGTGTGAGCAGTTGGTTGCCACCCATGTCCACGGCGACCGCATGCGCGCTGAACTCTTCGAAAAACCGACCTACAGTAAAGAAGAAAACCACATTATCAATAGCCTCATGCAATACATGACCGGCGAGTTCCTACAGGCCGGCGTCAGCGTGGTATACGACACCAACGCCATGCGCGTAGCTCAACGCCGAGCCTTACGCAATATGGCCTCCAAGACCGGCGCCGAAACCATCCTGATATGGTTGCAGATAGACGCCGAAACCGCCTTGACTCGCTCCGCCCAGCGCGACCACCGCAAGGCCGACGACAAATACTCCAGTCCGCTCGATAGGAGCACGTTTGAAACGCTAGCCAGCGGCATGCAGAATCCTGATCAAACTGAACGCTACCTGGTAATCAGTGGTAAACACATCTTTGCTACACAGAGGAGCGCCATGCTGCGCCACTTGCTCGACCGCGGCCTGATCAACCTCGACCCCAATGCCGGCCAGATGGGCAAACCGGGCTTGGTAAACCTCGTACCGAACCCTGCCGCAGGCCGCGTTGATTTATCTCGCCGCAATATCATTATCCGCTAAGCTTATGGCTACAAAAATCATTGAGCTTGCGGGCGTAGGGCCCGTGACGTTAGTAAAGCGTGCCGGTAATCGGAGTATCCGCCTCACGGTCACGCCCACAGGAGTACGCGTGAGTATGCCTAAGTGGACGCCGTTCAGCACCGGCCAGGCATTTGCACACAAACACATTGAATGGATTGCCAAAGAGCTGGCCAAACAGAGCGGCCCGCAACTCGTCCAAGGACAATCCATTGGTAAAATGCACCATATGCGGTTTGAGCATGTGCCAGCGAGCCAATCCACTGCCAGCCGCGTCACCGGCACCGAGATAATCGTTAAAATGCGCCCTGACGAGACTATCGACAATCTGACTGTCCAAGAACGGGCAGGGAAGGCTGCTATCCGGGCCCTCAAGCGGGAAGCCGAGCGTCTATTGCCGCCCCGAGTTGCCGGGCTCGCCGCCAAGCATGGCAAACAGTACAGAAGCGTCAGCATCAAGCAGCTCAAACGCCGATGGGGTAGCTGCGATAGCCATCAGAACATTGTGCTCAACCTGTTCCTAATGGAGCTGCCCTGGGAATACGTCGATTACGTCCTCTTGCACGAACTGGCTCACACGCTACAAATGAACCACGGTGAGGCCTTTTGGCGTGAGCTTAAAAGTATGCAGCCGCGCGCCCGTGACCTGGCTGAGCAAATACACCGGCACCGGCCGGCTATCGGCACCTGGCATTAAACACGGGTGCCGTACCGCAGTTCCCGCTCACGAATGCTGCACACTCAGACCATATACAATGACCTGCCCGTAGTCGCTCGCACTTCCGCCATTACTCATATTAGCCTGCGTATAGCAGCCCGCCTTGAAGTAATCCCCTGAAGTCTCGTTGGGAAAATTAGCTTTTTCTATTCCATTGTACGAAACAATGATCCGCCCGTTCATAGCCGTGATCTGGACAGTGTACGCCGTACCGAGCCGGTAGTTCGTGTCCAGGTTACCCATATTCTTACCGTTGTCCCCCTCGACAAACAGATCAGAACCGTTCAGGCGAATAAGCATAACGTACGCCGACGATCCATGGATTTGTGCAGCAACCACCTGAGATCGAGAGGCAGGCAGGTGGGTTATCGCCTCGCGGACCGTCATAGTATTTGTACCGTCTGTCGTCGACCAGCTGGCTTCCTGCCGACCGTTATCCGTCATCTCTCGGAGTTCGGACCGCGGGTACTGCGATCCTGAGGTTGTTGAACCGTTGACTGGGGCCTCGAACTGAACGCCATCTTTCGCGGCATTGAGCTGGAAGTACGGTGCAAGTTCAAAACTGGCCAGCTGCGGCTGTTGGATCTCGGTTGCATCATGACTCGGCCCGGTTGGTAGCGTCAGCTTCCACTGGGTCAGGCTAAGCACATCTGCAGGAAAGTTTGCGGTACTCGACGACGGCGGCTTACTCGCGGTACTAGGTGGATTGGATCGGGGCTGAGTTTGAATAGTATTCGACTTCAGGCTAACGGACGCCGACCGCTTTGTTCCAGCTGGATTTAACTCCTTACTCCCGGTTGATGGGTGGTAGGTAAAAAGGGAAAGGTACGCAAACACTAGGATTGCCACCACGCAAGCAAGCAGCGTACCGAGCACCGCTAGCCTAAGATTGGGGCGCCGTGCGAGCAGCGCAAAGAACTTGTTACCCGGCCAGCCGGGTAGTCTTACCTTACGCACCACCTTACCGAAAAATTCCTGCATACCCATCTATTCTAGCCCATCACCGAACGCTCCCCAACAATGTCAGAAAATTGTAATTTATAACACAAAGTAGGCTACCTTATTGCATAAATTGCCATCTTGTATTACTTTTACCAGATACATACTAGAGATAATGCCGTATTTCCGTAACGGTCGAAGATGCAGGAGGTTCTGTGAAAGTAGCAGTGGTTGGTGCTGGATTTGTAGGTGAAGCAACAGGGCGTGGGTTAAGCAAGCATAAAAATGAGGTCACATTTGTAGATGTTGACGAAGCCAAGGTGGCAAAGCTGCGCGAAGCAGGTTATCGAGCTGAAGTAGCCTCAGAGTATACGAAAATAGACACGGACGTCACGCTGTTTTGTGTGCCGACGCCCACCAAGGCAAAACACATTCAGCTCGATATTCTAAAGTCAGCCATAACCGACTTTGCTAACCGTCTCAAGCTACACAAGGCATACCATGTCATGGTTATCCGCTCAACGGTGCCACCGCAAACCACCCGTGAGATGATCAAGTACGTTGAAAAATTGTCCGGCAAAAAGGCCGGCAAGGGCTTCGGTGTCGTCATGCAGCCCGAATATCTCCGTGAAGTAACTGCAGCCCAGGACTTCGAGCGCCCGTGGTTTGTACTTATCGGCGAACTCGATGAACGCTCCGGCAAAACCGTGGACAAGCTATACCGGCCTTTTAACGCCCCTATCGAGCACTGCTCTATCGAAGAAGCTGAGATCCAGAAGTATGTACACAATGTGTACAATGCTGTTAAAATCGCCTTCTTCAACGAGATGCGCATTGCTATCAAAGAGAAGGGATGGGACGCCGACAAAGTCTTCCGCGCCACCGCCGAAAGCTGTGAAGGCATGTGGAATCCGGTATATGGCATTCGTGACTATGGCCCGTTTGACGGCTCATGCCTGCCAAAAGACACTCGCGCACTACTTGAGTGGGGAGAGACAAACGGCTTTGACTTCGGTATACTCCGCAGTGTCATTACCGAAAACCTCCGCCACGAGAAACTCCTGGGCCAAAACCAGAAAGTCAGTATCAACCACCTTGCTACCGTAGAAGCAGCCTAGTTATGCTCCAAACTCTCCTCCTGTACATCCCACTCTCGTTCATTGGTTTATGGCGTTGGTCCTACTGGCTCGTACGTCAGCTGGGCGCTACACTATATCGCCGTGAGGCAGCACAGTTCGCCAAGCAACCCATTGACCCCGAAACGCAAAAACTCACGACAAGTATCGTTACGCCGGTCTATAACGAAGACGAACAGCTATTTGAGGAGGCACTTACATCTTGGATTAAAAACGGCGTCGACGAAATTGTCGCCGTTATCGACAAGAGCAACACACACCACATCCTCAATTTTGAAAAGCACTACGTACCGCGCAAAGATGTCAAGTGTCGCCTGATCGTCACCCCCAAACCCGGCAAACGTGCCGCGCTTTGCGACGGTATTGAACGGGCCACCGGTGATTTAGTCGCGCTAGTCGACTCCGATACTCTCTGGGCAGACAACGTACGAGAGAGTACGCTGCCGTACTTCACCGACCCAAAGATGGGCGGCGTCACCGTACCTCAGCGCGTCAGCAATCCGGATACGATCAGCAACGTTCTCTTCGACATGCTCCTCTGGAATCGCTACCGCGAGGAGGTGCCATTCCTGCTCGGCCTCGGCAAGGCCTACAACACCCTGTCTGGACGCACCGCTATTTATCGCCGCGAAGCGCTCATCAACGAACACTATGACAACGTGCACGACCTCATGCATGAATTCTTTATGAATGCTCGCGCTATTTCCGGCGACGACAAGCGTTTGTCGCACCTCATCTTAGAGCAGGGCTGGAAAGTCGGCTACTCCCCGAATACCGTTGTCTACACCCAGGGTCTCGGCCATTTCAAGAAATTTATGAAGCAGCGCCTGCGCTGGACACGCAACTCTTGGCGAGCTGACTTGCGGGCCATCCGGCGCGGCTGGGTCTTTCGCTATCCGGTACTGGCCTACTTCATGCTTGATAGATTTGTGCAGCCATTCTTTATGCTTCTCGGCCCCACCGCCGCAGTAATCGGCGCCATCCAGCACCGCTGGATACTGGTAAGTGTATTGGTCTGTTGGTGGCTCATCAGCCGTACCGTTCGCCTATTCAGCTACTTCAGACACTACCCAAAGCGTCTGATTTATCTGCCAGCCTGGGTCGTATATACCTACACAAACGCCATCGTGAAGGTGTATGCTCTCGCTACCATCCTTGAGAACTCCTGGGCAACACGGTGGCACAAAAGTCGCATGCGCCGCCGTCTCATCCGCCGCTGGGCCACTGTACTGGTCGGTGTACTCGGCATTGCTGCCATCTTTTTCTTGACCGCTCGCTTCATCGACCAGGCAAACAAGCAGGCGGCCGTCGTCATACCAATACCGACGCCAGTACGTCCTGGCGAGTTTGACGTATCGACATCCTTAACCGCCAACGTACCGACGCAGCCGAGGATCTTGCCCGATGCTATCTTTGCGAGCGACGTAAAGACTTACACTATCCAACAGGGAGACACGCTGACCGGAATCGCCGCGCAACTTGGCATGGATGAAACGACGCTGAAAAAACTGAACGGTATTACAAGTCCTTCGAGGATACTCGTCGGACAAACTCTGGTGTACTACATCCAACCAACTGGGAGCAGGCAATGAAAAGGCGATCGACGACACACCCTACCAAACACCTTAGGCCGCCAATACGAGCGCTCGTTGTCGTCATACCGCTCGTTATCGGCGTTGCCACCCTCTACCTCACTTTCGGGCCTGAGCTCATGACCCAGCTAGCTAATCGCGGTAACGCTCGCCTGGTGACCGACGGCTGGCAATCAGCCGAAGCAACCATGACAGCAGCTCGGCCGACGTACGGCACCAAGTTCGCGTACTACAAGCTACAGGAAGGGCAAGACCTCGCCTGGGCTGCCGCGCACTTCAGTGTAAGCCTTGCGGAACTGCAGCAGCTCAACCCAGGCCAGGTGGTGTGGGGCACCACCATTAAAGTACCCCCGGTCGAACATCCGCTCGCTCCATTTCCGGCAAGCGCCGACACTGCTTCCGCCGCCACCGTCACTGAAAGACAGGGTGTCATCTACGTTAACAACCGATTCGTAAACCCGGAAGCACATCTAACCATTCCCGATCTCATGAGGATGGTGCAGCCATACAACGGCATTACGCAGCTGGGGCCCAAAACGTACATGATTAATATCCCACTGTACATCCAGGACAATATCCAAGTCGACGTCACCAGCGACACGGTCAGCACTCTCTACCTGCGAAGCCAGCCGAACTACAGCATCACGACATTGACCTTTCAAAACGCTGAGACACTCTTTAACGGCGTACACATCAGCAGCTACGACCCGACCACCGGTCAGCCTGACACTAACATTTCAGATGGCCGCAGTTTTGTCCGTGCGTATGACAATGGCCGCATGGACATGCTCAACGCTACCGCCTCATATCTCGGTATGACTATCGAGCAGATTAGGAGCAAGGATGTCATTGCCAAGGTACCATTTGCAGCCCAAGGCGGTGTCTACGGTGTATCTTGGCGGATCGCGACCGGTTCGTTCGGGGAGAACATCGTGACCGGCTGGGTACAGAACAGTACGTTCAGCCATAACAACATTGGAGCTTTCACCTTCGGTGCGCAAGGTATGATGTGGACCAGCAACCTGTTTACCGCCAACCGCATCTACGGCCTCGACCCCCATGACGACAGCAACAATGCTACGATTGAGTACAACCGCTTCGTCGCCAACGGTAAACATGGCTTCATTGTCTCCAAGCGCTGCGACTATAACATCATCGAAAACAACATCTCCATCGACAACAAATATCACGGCTTCATGCTGCACGACAACTCAGACTACAACATATTCAAAAACAACATAGCGATTGGTAACCAGGACAATTTCGTCATATACGGCTCGAGCCTCAACACAGTGCAGAATAACCGTGGTTACAATCCTCGCGGCAGCCAAGTTCGTATTAATGCCGGCTCGATCCAGAATTACGTTGAAAACAACACCTTCTACGGCGGCAAACGTGGGGTGTATCTATACGACAGCACCAACGGCGCAGACATCAGCAATAACCATTTTGTAAACGTCAACTACCAGCTGGTGACCAGTGGAGCTACCCGTGTCCTCTTTGCTGGCAACGAGAGCAATGGACTTGGCTACAAAACACAACCGAGCGACCGCGTCGTCTTCGGTATCAACACGATCAATAAGCATCAGCCAATCGACCTGCAGCCGCTCAGTACTGTCTTGAACGGACAGAAGAACCACACGACCCTGACCACGCTCGCCGCTACCGCGCTCGAACAGTAACGAGGGCGGCTACACGATAACTACTTCCCAAGTTGGATAGTCTCCTACCGCCTCCATCCCCCTTATGGCATAATAGTGGGTAATGGACGCCAGTACGGTACATGGTAGTAGAAAGCAGCAGGATAATCCGAGCATACCCGAGCGCGAATGGCTCGTCAGCCTCATCGGCAGTATGGCCGACGGCGTGCTGGCTGTGGATGCGGCCGGTAACATCGAACTCTACAACGGTGCTGCGCTTGACCTGCTCGACAAAAACGGGGACATTGCCGGTAAATCCCTAAGTAGCATCTTACGGCTCTACGACAAAGACGGTGCTGCGGTGAGCGTGCACACCCTTATCGGCGGTGCCAAAACGCCCGTCAGTAGCCGTGACTACCTCCTACGCTACAGCGATGGCAGCACCGCCAACCTCTATCTGTCCATTGCGCCAGTCTACCTCGGCTACGGTGAAAGTAGCGATTGTGGCTATGTGCTCGTGCTGCGCGATATTACACGCGAAAAGTCGCTCGAAGAAGAGCGTGATGAGTTCATCAGCGTGGTCAGTCATGAGCTGCGCACGCCCATTGCCATAACCGAGGGTAACATCAGTAACGCCCAGTTTATCGCCCGAAAATCCGGCAACATCACCGAAGTACAAAAGGCACTCGACGCCGCCTACGGCCAGGTATTGTTTTTGAGCGGCTTGGTCAACGACCTCTCCACTTTGAGCCGGGCCGAGCGCGGCGCGCTACAGATGACGGTGGACGCCATCAACCCACACCAGCTCGTCGAAGAACTCGCCGCTGGCTACCGTGACCAGGCGAAAGCTAAAGGGCTGGAGATCAAAACCGATCTCGACCCGTCGCTCGAAACGTTACACAGCAGCAACCTATATATCCGCGAGATTCTGCATAACTTTATTACCAATTCCATTAAATACACTCAGCAGGGCAGCGTTACCGTCGGCGCGCACATGGCCGAAAACGGCATACGTTTTAGCATTCAAGACACCGGCATCGGCATGAGCCGCTCCGATCAGCAAAAGATTTTCCGCAAGTTTTTCCGCAGCGAAGATTACCGCACCCGCGCCAGCAACGGCACTGGCCTGGGGCTCTATATCACTCAAAAGCTCGCCACACTATTGCAAGCCAACATAGACGTCACCAGCGAACTCAATCACGGTTCTACGTTCACGCTCACCGTTCCGAACTTGCCGCAGGCTCAGCACTAGTCAACTGCATCACCGGCAGGCATACATTGCGACCCTTCCAGTCAACCGTGCCAAATTCATACTTCCACAGCGAGATGTGCAGCACCATAAGATCCAACGCAAACGCCGCCGGCATCAGCAGCCAGCCGTACCACGGGTTAGCCAGCCGGGCGCCAACCGACGCAAAGCCGTAAGTAACAAACAAGAAGACAAGTGTCAGGCTCCAGACCAGCACATACGCGAGGGTACGCGGCAGCTCGCCGGCCAGCAACAGCCCCACGAACGGCCCCAGCAAAAACACCAGCTCCGCTATGCTCATCAGGGCCGCCAGTTCAAGCCGGCGGTGGAGCTGTGGATAGCGCACGCGCACCGAGGTATCGTACTGCTCGCCAGCGGGTTTGTTGCTATACATGCCCAAAGAGTCGTCGCTGCGTATAAAGCTATAGCTATCAGTGGTAACGGCCTCGCGGGCAAAGGTCGCTTCCGGACTAATACTATGACTTACGGCGGCAAATCCACCCATTTTGGTAAGTGCCTCGCGCCGGATCAGCCAACAGGTACTGAGAACCGGCGGCCGTTTAAAAACCCGCCGCGGCAAGCACAGTTCCCAGTAGTAGCGCATCGTTTGGAACAGAGAGTTGCCACCACGGCTGACGTGCTGCCTAAGCGGCATAACACTGAGCATATTCTTGCCGCGGTCTTCCAATATGTTCACCAGACGGCGAATAGTATGCGGTTCGAATATCGTGTCGACGCCGCAAAACAGGAAAAGGTCACCGCTGGCGGCTTCCGCCAGTTCTTCGTAGGCATAGTTTTTAGCGAGCCAGCGCGTTTCATCCGGCAGCTTACCTTGTATAAACCGTACACCGTTATGGGCAAAGTCGCGGATGATTTCCGGCGTGCGCCGTGTGACCGAGCAGTCGTCGAGCACCAATATCTCGAGCTTAGGGTAGTCACTCGCCACTAACGCCTCAAGACATGTTCGCAGCGCAGCAGTTTCGTTGCGGGCTGGCACCAATACACTTAAAGACGGCAGCTGGCGATCGCTCAGTGGTTTTTCGCTACGCTGCAGCGCGGCATGCTGCCAGGTGTGTAGGGTAGAGCGTAGCAGTAATACGGCGCCCAGTAGCTGCAAGGCCATGGTGGTATTCAATAACAGTCGCCCCTGATGCAATTCGTGCGTTCCCCACGTAACCAGTAGCAGCGACAACTGGACAAGGGTGAGCCAAAAGAACGCTCCCCAGGCCACCGCCTTCAGGCGGGCTTGCGGCAATCGCGCCGTGTACACTCGTAGTAAGTTTACGATACGGTACGCTGCAAATGGTACGCTCCAGAGCCATACACGCCATAGCCGTGTGCTTAGCAGTACCGTCACAACCGCGAGTGTTGTAATACAGATAACAGACATTGCCTTCCGCTGGCGTGCATTCGTGCCAGCGTTCAGGCCACACAGGAGCCCCTCAAGCACTGTTTCCAGTGCCAGCAGGCCAATAAGCCACAACATATAGCTATACTATACCATCTTGACGCACGAGGTATGGTACGGTATGCTTGACTTGTATCGCCTACAAATATCGTAGGCTTTTTAATTGGCGAATAACGGCTTACAGACGGCCAGAGGTGACAAAGAAGTGGCACGACAGCTCCAAGCAGCTCCTAAACAAGACAGCGACAACGAAAGCCTGGTGCGCGTATTTTTCCGCGGCTTTTTCTGGCCCGCACGCTTTATCGGACGAGGCTTGGCGTGGATTGGTCACCGGCCGCCGCTCAAGCAGATTGGCCACGCTATCCGCTGGTTCTTCCGGTTGAAGCCAGTCCGGTTCCTCGGCCGCATTACCGGCCTGCGGTTTGTGGGCTCCAGCTGGCAGGAGCTTAAGTTCGTTACCTGGCCGACGAAGCGCGAGGGCACCCGCCTGACGTCCGCCGTTATCATTTTCGCCGTGATATTTGCCGCCATTATGGCCGGCGTGGACTATGGTCTGGACAAAGCATTTAAGCAAATACTTTTGAAATAAGGAGCTAGAGAACTACCTATGGCAACGAAGCGTTACGATACCAGCAAACAGTGGTACGCCATCCATACTTACAGCGGCTACGAGGAGAAAGTAGCTGAGAGCATCCGTCAGCGTGCCGACTCGCTCGACATGAAGGACAAAATCTTCCAAGCGCTCGTACCCAAAGAAAAGCAGATCGAGATCAAAAACGGCAAACGCCGTGTCGTCGAAAAGCGTATCTTCCAGGGCTATGTCCTGGTACAGATGAAGATGAGCGAAGACGCATGGTACATCGTGCGCAACACCCCATCTGTCACTGGCTTTGTGGGCAGCGGTACCGAACCGACCCCCGTTGACCCTGAGGAAATTGAGAAAATCCAGAAGCGCATGGGTCTCACCGAAGTTAAACACAGGATTGACTTCGCTATTGGAGAGGTCGTGAACATCACCGACGGCCCATTCAAGGGCTTCGACGGGTCCATCAGCGAAATCGACGCCCAGAAGGGCAAGTTGAAGGTACTCGTGAACATGTTCGGCCGCGAAACACCGGTCGAGCTGGATAGTCTGCAAGTCAAACGCGTCTAATGGAGTTCTGTCGGTTAGGGTATACACGCAGGCTCATCTCAGGAGAGATAAGTATGAGCGACAACGGCATGAACGGGCGCAAGGCTACACCCTGTAATGCTATTGGCTGCACCGCCGTCATGGGCATTGTAGCCGGCCAGATTACGGAGGGGCTAGGTTATTGCGCCGAAGAGCCGCCTACAGATTATGAGGAGCGACGCCCTCTTGAAAAGCTATAGCCTTCCCCCTCATTGTGTTTGGCTATCTTTTACGGTATAATTACCCTGTTACGCACTACTGAAAAGGTAGGAGGACAAGTAACCACGCTTCAAACCGGCGCTCGCCGGGTCGGTGAACGTTCGTAATCAAGGAGACTCAGAATGGCAAAAGTCGTCAAAGCAAACCTCAAAATGAAGATCAAGGCCGGTCAGGCCAGTGCGGCACCGCCAGTCGGTAGCACGCTTGGCCAGTACGGTGTAAACATGATGGATTTCATCCAGCCGTTCAACGACGCCACCAAGGACATGATGGGCAAAATCGTTACTGCACATATCACCATTTATGATGACCGCACGATGGCCTTCCGCGTCGTAGGCGAACCCACCGACGACCGTATCCGCGCCGCTCTCGGCATCCAAAAGGGCAGCGGCAAGCCGAACAGCGAGAAGGTCAGCAAAAAAATGAGCCAGGCTCAGCTGCAGCAAATAGCAGAAGGGAAGGCCCACGATATGAACACCGACGACGTCGAGGCCGTCAAAAAAATGGTCGCCGGCACTGCCCGCAGCATGGGCGTCGAGGTCGAAGGCTAAAACCGTGACCAGTCCGGTAGCAGTTACCGGGGTGGGGAAGGCGCATTCAGGGCCTACCCAAGCGTTAAGCACCGACGACGTATCGTACATGCATTTTAAAAACACTGTGCTAGCTTTGCACAAACAGGAGACCGTCGGAGTGGCTGAGGGCGATTACATCAGCTTGGAGACCGGCTTACGTCTACTCAGGGAGTGGAGCGGCCTTTTTCCAGATTACGCCGCCCGGCTCGCTGACGATCCGGAATTTCTAAGTTAACTAAATACGTGGGAGGCTCGAAAATAGCCGCCAGCACCACGAAAGGAGAAATCACATGGCAGCAGCCAAAAAAACAACTGATATTCCGGCAGAAGCCGAAGTAAAGGAGCAAACGAATGGGATTATTGAAGAAGGCATTGAAGCTGGCAGTGAAAGCAGCAGTGACCAAGAAATAGCCGAATCGAAGACAGCTAAAGCCGGCAAACGGAGCGTCAAGGGTGTGGCCGAAGCCGAGGCCAAGGCCGAGAAGATCGAACACCAGCAACACCGTGCCGAAGAGGAAACCGAGCAGGCCGAAAAGCCAAAACAGCCAGTTACGCCAACCCGCTCCCGGCTCGAGCGCCGCAGTAAGGGCTACCGCAAGGGAGCGGAGCTCATCGAAAAGGGCAAAGTGTACAGCCTGGCTGAAGCGTTGGAGCTCGCTACTAAGACTAGCAGCGTCAAGTTTGACGCCAGCGTCGAGTTGCACGTGAACCTTGGCGTTGACCCGCGCCAAGCCGACCAGAACATCCGCGCCAACCTCGTGTTGCCACAGGGTACTGGTAAAAAGGTCCGCGTTGCCGTTTTTGCCGACGACACTGTAGAGGGTGCCGACCTGAGCGGGGTGGAAGACATCACCAAGGATCTCGAAAAGGGCTCAATCAACTTCGACATCCTTATCGCCACCCCGGCTAACATGGCCAAGCTTGGTAAGTACGCACGCTTACTTGGCCCGCGCGGCCTCATGCCGAACCCCAAGAGTGGCACCGTTACACAAGACGTCGCGAAGGCAGTAGCCGAGGCCAAGGCTGGCCGCGTAGAGTACCGTGTGGACAGCACCGGTATCGTTCATTTGGCCATTGGCAAATGCAGCTTTGGCGGCACAAAGCTGCTCGAAAACGCTCAAGCCGTCCTCAGCAGCATCAAGGCCGCTAAGCCAGCCAGCGTGAAGGGCAACTACGTTAAGGCTGTTCACATCACCACCACAATGGGGCCGAGCATCACCGTCTCTCCTAGCGAGTAGGTTTTTGTCGCTACTATTAAAAAGAGCACTTCTTGAGGTGCTCTTTTTAATTGCCTCAACCTGTATACTAAAAACTAAACTATTAAGATAAGGACTACCAGCATGAACCCGAACGAGTGGTTCCAGCCCTCTCCGTCCCCAAGCAACGGACAGGCACCAGCTACGCCTGCGCCAGCCAGCTACACCCAGCCTCAGCCGAACACTTACGCCTCGACGGAGCCGCCTGTCTCCGAGCTAGAGCTTGCTGCCGAAGGAGTTGAGCATGGTGCTAAACCAGTGCTGTGGCTTGGTGTTCTTTTGGTAGTCGTGCTGCTGGCCACCCTGGCCGTTGCTGCAACTAATCCGGGCACCGTGACACAGAAGCTGCCACGACTGGTTATTACCGCAGTTGATGCCCTGCTGGCTGGTGGCGTGGTGCTCTGCGGCATACAGATTCAGGCAGCCGCACCCGACCATACCCGCGCCCTCAAAGCGATGACGACCAGTGTTGGGTTCTGCGCAAGTATAATAGCTTTAAGCGTCGTGGAATTTTTTGTGACTAAACGCTCCGTTCCGCCGCTACAAGGTGGCTTTGCGCTTGCCGCTGCTATATTTCTTCTTATCAAACACGCTCAGCTTAAAAAGTTGTCGTGACATCTGGTTCGCAACCGAGAAAAGAGCGCCTTCAAGCGCTCTTTTCTTTCCATCGTACCGCTATAAAGCGCCGTGTGGTACGACCGTTACAGTAACCGAAGCGGTCGTAGTCTTAGTTCCATCCGAGCCGAGCCCATTACATGTAAGGCGGAAAGTGGTTGTACTCGACGGTGTAACATCTTGTATGCCGCTACCCTTGAGCATAGTGTCGACCCTCATCGTGCCACTCCAACCAGCCCCTCCAGTCATCTGACACAGACTGGCATTCTGCACTACCCAAGAGAGGCGGGTAGACTGTCCTTGGGTAATCGTCTGCGGACTTGCTGCCATACTTACCGATGCTACTGCGGACACCCCACCTCCGCCGGCACCTCGGCCACCACCCGCGGTTGTTGTAGTACTACCGCCCTTAGCCGCGCTTACAACAGATGCAGGAACGTGAGGGTGGACTTTTACGTTAGCATTGCCTTTCACCCGGCAACCCAATACGGTTTTATTGGCATCATTCAGAGCTTGCTGAGCTGTCGAGTGATTCTTGTAGCCTTTATCTGCCTTATTCAGCCGCAAAGAAAGGCCACAGAGCGCAGCCCAAGTGTTCGTGTCCACGGTCCCGTTTATAGGCAAATCTACATACTTCTTGGTGCTTGTGTTGTAGTACTGGTAGGTCGCTTGGAACGCCCGCACACGGCTGGCCGTTGCAGAACCGAACGAGTTGTCGACCCTTAAGGTACCGTTCACGACACCGTTCACCTTGGCGTAGGTGTTTGCGACGGCAGCGTAACCACCCAAGTTTGTGTTGTCCTTCGTGTCTGCTGCGGCCTGATAGGCACCATTCAGCATAGTCTGTATGTAGCCAACACAGGCGCTAGTAGCTATGGTGTTCTTGCCGCTTGCCTTACCCGTCACACCACTAGTAGCGAACTTGTAGTCCCGGCACGTGGTGGTCGGCAGTGAGTCAGCGTGACTCTGGCTCAGCAGGTAGCTGCCAATTCCGCCAACCGCTATTATGGCCAACACCGGCAACAGCAGATGGACGTGAAACCCAGTTTGGTCCAGTCTCCTTAGTTTGAATAACCCCATATATTCCTTTCGTGGTTACCCTGATAGTGTTTATGATTATTCGGGAATCGACAGGTAACGTCAAGTGAAAATGCTGTGCATAACGCAACAAATGTCGAACGCCTAGAAGAGCTTGTCGAGTGCCGACCGGACGCCACGGAAGAAGCGCGCTACGATGTTGGCAGATTTCTTTTCGGAACTTGAGACTTTGCCACTCCTCGGGAGGGCGCTGTTGCCGCCGGCCGTTCCCGTACTGTCGCCCGATCCGCTGCTGTCCGTAGTTGATGACCCCTCACACGTATCGGTACAGCCCGAGCCAAGGCCGCTGAGGTCGGAAGAATCTGATCCGTCAGATGAAAAAAGGCTACTACCGTCGCTGCTAGTATCGTAGCAGCTAGTATCGCAGATCGTGTCGTACTGATCCGGGTCAGAGGCACAGGACGATGGATCCGCAGTACAGGGGTCTTGGTAGCTCGGAAAACAGCTCGAGTCTGATATGTCGGCACACCCGGCAGCGACACCGGAACTACTACTGCCGCCAGTACTTCCTCCGCTGACTGATGGTATTGTGGCAGGCTTGCATGTCGCATGGCTCGTCGTCACTGACTTGGTTTGCGTACCCCACAAGTCGGCAGCGACGAGTTTGGCGCTCCATGTTCCGGCCACTTTGGCTGCAGCAATCGATACCGTATTCGTCGCCAGCGCAGAGCTGGGTGCACTATAGCTTGTTGTCGCCGTCGCAGGTGATACTCCCGAAGCGTAGGTAACAGTCAACTGCGCGGTGGTGACACCATTGGGGTCGCTAAAACTAAATTTAACGCCCCCTGTACCATTAGCGGCACACGCTAGAGTCGTCGACACTACCGGCGGCTTTTCAACCGACTTTATATTCGACCGCCAGGTCGGCAAACCGACTCCCGTCGGGCAGCCATAGTGCAACGCCAGGCCGACTGCATCGCTGGCCATGTTGTTCATAGTGCTGGTGGTGTGCTCGGCAATGCCGCACAATGCGAGCTGCGCCGTAGACGGACTCCACGTTGTTCCACTCTTGTACGGCGCCAGACGGCTGTCAATCGCGGCGTCTGTCGCGCCGTACGCAAAGAAATTCTGGAACGCATGCACTCGGTTCAATAGGTTAGCGCTATATTTACCATCCACGCTCAGGCTGTACACAGAGGGACTCGAGAGACCGATATAACCTTTAACCGTGACGGTTGCAGGCGCCGTGTCCTTAAATCCGTCAGCGTACACCGCAAAACCTGCATAGTTCGTCGCATAGGCAATATTTAGCATACGCTCGATGTAGCCGAGGCATGGACCAAAGTTGCTGTTGGTAGCCTTGACGTCTTTCGTCGGGGTCGACGACTCCGGGAGGGTCAGGGTCTGAGCTTTGAAGTCATATGCATAGGACACACAGCCCGTCGTCGCCGCATGCGTCCCCCTAATTAAGTAGGTACCGATGGCAGCCGCGCCCACGATTGCGATAATAGGCAGCACAAAGTGTAAGCTAAACCCATGCTCGGTCGGTTGGCGTGGAGGAAGCAGCTTCACATCTCCTTTTCTGCGCCGCAAAACGCTGCCTGATATTGCTTGTGATTATCGATTAAATCAATTGTCCCTGTCAAGCAAAGCACGGTCACCCTCTAGGAGCAAGCCGGGAAGTAGGCCTTAATGACCGGAATTAGCTTAGCGTAACTTACCGGGCCGTACGCCGAGTAGGCGAAACTCTCATAGTTAGCGACGTTCGAGCAGGCATAGGTTGCGGATGGCTGGTTGTGTATGCCGAAGCACTTGGGAAATGCCTGCTGTTCCGGCACACCGGAATATTTACTGTCGCCGAGTTTGCCTTCTACAGCGGCTGCAAATTTGCCGACGTTAGCACAAGAGTAGGCCACGGCGACCTTAGGCTTAGCGGTAACATAGGACTGCACATGGGCGTGTGCTCTGATGCCATTATTTGGGTCCTTTACATTGCAGCCGGATGCCATCTTGTGTGCGGCATTGTTGGCGGATTGCGCCGTAGTATTTGTTTGATAATCTGCATCCACGTGGGGATCAGGAAATCGCAACGCCAAACCGCACAGTGCACCCCATGACTGGCCGCCGATAACCCCATCAGAGGTCAAGTCTATATACTGTCCGGTAGGTGCGCTATAGTACTGGAACGTTGCCTGGAATGCCCGGACACGGCTGGCGGTAACCGTGCCGAACTTGCCGTCGACAGCTAATAACCCTGCTGGCACTCTGTCCGCTTTAGCATACTGATCAGCGATTTTAGCGTAGTTGCCGATGGGCGTATGCGTACCCTTGTCTTGAGTTTTAGACACCTGATAGGCACCGTTTACGATCTGCTGGATATACTTTACACATCCAGATGTCGATATGTTAGTGCCGCCATGGTTCGTCGTTCCCGATGCGGAAAAACTGTACACACGGCAGGTTGTCTGTGCAGTAGTAGCCGCATAGCTCGTTTTAGGAAAACGAGCCCCGATGCCAGCAACCGCCACCAGGGCAAGCACCGGTAACAACAGACGCACACGAATAGATAACTTCATACATTCCTCTCTGACTTTTCTGTATTGTCCGAGATTATTCGGCATTACACGGCTGCTGTCAAGCAGATGCGTTACAGAGCTACGGGCAGCCACCCTGACTACTTGACCCGCATAGCTCGGTTAAGTGCCGTAAGCACGCGCGTAAAGTTGCGTACGCCACCAGGATAGGCAACGTAGCGCGGCCGCCACTCCGGCTGGTATTTGGCTTTGAAACGCTTGAGTCCGCTGAAGCTATACAGCCGGTCGCCATTGGCATACACAAAGCGCAACGCCTGGTCGATGATTGTCTTTTCGTCGCTATCCGGCGCATCCACTCCAGAAAGTGGGCAGAGTCCCAGATTGAGCGTCTGCAAACCGCTTCCGTGCAGATAGCCGATAGCACCGAGCATCAGAAAATCGTTGGCATTGCCCGGCGCGTCCCCGCTGCACCGCAGTAGGTCGTAGTTAGCCGCGTGAACTTCGAATGTCGGCACCAGGTTGATAAAGCCCTGGATACGTTTATCGGCGCCGCGCAGCAGCACGAGCGGACATTGCTGCAGATACGCCTCGTCAAAGTAACCCAGCATGAAACCGCGTTCTTCGCGCCCCGGACGTGTCAACCACTCATCCGAAACTTCCTGCAAACGGGCGAGTAAGGCTGTATCGTGCGGCGGCTGCATTACCTCTACGCTATAGCCGAGCTTAGTAAATCTGTTACCGATTTGCCGGAAATATTTATCGCGCCGCGCCGTCTCAAACGCCATTAGATCCAGCACTGCTTCCTCACCAATCTTTTGCAGCCGAAAACCCTGTGTTTCGTACAGCTCCCGATGTTGCCCGCTCACGTGGATGAATGACGGCAGCCAGTCATTTACAAAGCACAGCTCCATAAACTGACGTAACAATGATACAAAATGTATCGGGTTGCCGAAGGGATTGCCGGCCACGAGCGCCACGCCGCGTGTTACGTGATAGGCCAGACCCGCCTCGCCCGTGGCATCAAAGTAATACAGCTTGTCGTGTGGCCACAGCTTAAAGTAGTCGTCGAGATCGCTCGGATAAGTGTCAAGTAAGCGCGAAGTTTTGGCGCGCTGCACGGTCTGGCTCGTTAGGCGCACCCGGATCGGCTCAAAAAATGAGATCGCCGCGTAGCCCACTGCCGAGATGCTAATGACCGATAACGAATCCAGAAATAACCGTGCCCGGCGTGTATACGCTACCGGGTGGTCATCTGTCAGCCCAAACTGGTCAATAGTCTGGTGCGCGGCAGTAATCGGGCTGATCTCATGATGAAAATCGCGCTCATCAAGCAACGTAAAACCACCCATTCCATACAAAAACGCCACTATGAACACTAGCGCACTTACCCATAGCGCCTGCGTAAAAGTACGCACGTCGCTTTTTACTCGAAACGCGCCTCGGGTCAGCCACAACACCAATATAAGCAGGAGGGTGATGAGCGGACGAACAAACTTGCCCGTATCACCATAGATGTGCGACTGCACTGCGCCATGCCACACATCAAGCACAAACGATGCGCCGGCCAGTCCGAGCGCCACCAGCCAGGCATTATATTTACGCCTAAGCAGCAGTGTGCCCAGGTACATAAACCCCAGACCTGTAATCTGCGGCACCGTTATGAGCAGCAAATCCAGCTTATGCCCATGATGTACCCGTAATTGTCTAAGTAGCACGTCAGCGATAATGGCAACACCATACGCCAACACCGTGTATGCCACCAAGCGGGTCAGCAGTAAGGTGGAACGAGAGGCTTGCATAGGCTTATTGTAAAGCATACGCGGTTTGCACAGTTGTAAAATTGTGTTGTAAGACTTGCGCACGCCGGAACCATAACCGTACAATAAGCACCAGCAGCGGGTCGGGCGCTTAAACATGGAGGGTAGCAACGCTTACTTATGGGCGTCTATAGTAACAAGCAGGTCCGACAAGCCATCGCGGATAATCACATCGTCTGTCACCCGTTCAACCCCAGTTATGTGAGCGAGGCCAGTCTGGATGTTACGCTGGGCTATTATTATTACCGTATTGAGCCGGCTGACGAGCGCACTATTTATAATCCGTTCGATCGGGAAGATGTAGAACGTTATTTTGACGGCCCATACAAAGCTATGCCACATAGTCAATGGTGTGCCCTGAATGGCTTTAAGCCCATTGCCGGTATCCCTGAAGATCATCCTGTTATCGCCCTCAAACCCGGTGAACGTATCTTGGCGCACACCCACGAATTCTTCGGTATTACGCCACCCGGTGCTTGCGAACTAAGAAGCCGGTCGTCATGGGGGCGCAATGGAATCGCAGTCTGTTTCGACGCTGGCTGGATTGACCCCGGCTATATCAACCGGCTGACGCTCGAGATTTACAACCTCAATCACCGCGAGATGATGCTCCTGCCGGTCGGCGAGCGCATCGCCCAAGCCGTTTTTCACGAGACCGGTGAGATAGAAGGCAGCTACGGCGAGGGGCGTGACAGTGGCTTTAGCGGCAAATACCAGCAGGGCAGCGATCTCGACACCCTCATTAAGGCTTGGTCGCCCAGCCTGATGTTGCCGCAGGCTTACCGCGACCAGCGTCAGCTACCGGTGAAAATTGAAGGGATGAGCTATGACTAAAGGTAAGTACATCGTCATCGAAGGCGCCGAAGGTGTGGGCAAAACCACCATGGTACATAAAGTCGCCGACCAGCTGCGTACCCAGGGCTTACCGGTGCGGGTCATGCGCGAGCCAGATAGCCAAAACGATCTGACCGCCCGGGTTATTCGCCGTCTCACCCGCGACCCCAGCTACCCAACCACCACGCGCACCGAAGTACTGCTGTTCAATGCCGCTCGCTCGCAGTCACTCGAAGTCATTCGCCAGGCCACCGCAAACGGAGTACATTGCCTCGTTGACCGCAGCTATCTCACCACACTCGCCAACCAGTACTATGGCCGTGGCGATGTGCAGGACTACACCAAAATCAACGAAATCATCGACTTCGCCGTTGGCGACATGCGGCCCGACCTCATGATCGTCCTCGACGCCCCGGTACCAGTACTCCGCGAACGCTTAGCCGGCCGTACGAATAGCCATGGTCGTTTCGGTGAGCTCGACGACGGTTTTTACGAGCGCGTCCGCGCTGGTTACCTCTGGGAGGCTAAGCAGCGCAATCTGCCCGTTGTGTACGCCAACGAGGATATCGACACCGTATTCAAACGTATATGGGAACAGGTGGCCGCGACGCTAGGTGGCCGCGAGCAGCCCGGAGCTTCGCAGCCCCAGTCGGTCGCTGAAGTTCTGGCTGCCAACCCCCCGACCAAGGTGGCCGCGACGGAGCCGCCCATCGTAGCAACAACCCTCGTCGGTCCGACCAAAGCTCAGAGGGAAACTGAGAAGCCTTCCCGTCAGACCAAAGAAACTCCTCCCGCTTCCGCCGAAGTAGACAAGGGAAAAGAGCCGCAAAATATAGAGGCATGGACCCAGAAGCACGACAACGGTTCTATGAGCGTCACGTCAGCAGGCAAAGCCGAACTCCTCAAGTATGTCACCAATACCGACGGCTCAGTCTATGGGTTTACCGACGCTATTTCGCCCGTTACCGTGGCCGCCGCCATGGCCCGCCTCAGTCGCCGCGGCGATGACATGCGCGTAACCCTGCTTGATGAATTCGTCGGTAAGGTCGATAAGGACGCGCAGCTGCTCCACCGAGTTATCACCGCCTTTGGGGACGATTCCGTGCAGCAGCTTACGGGCCAGTACATGGTAGTTGAGAATGCCAGCCAGCTGCTCAGCAAAAAGCTCGAGTGGGGCCGCTTGGCCGCTTATCTGGAGCAGTCGACGCGCTACATCTACTTCGATCAGAAAGATGTGGACGGCCACTACCGCTACTACATACCGTCCGAGCTCAAAGGCAAACTGCGCAGCCAATACATCCGCACCATGAACCAAATTTTCGACATTTATTCTAAGTTGGTCATCGACCTTACGACCCATGTCCGCGCCGCGTCGTCCACGCCCGCAAAGGAGCGCGACGCCGCCTGGCGCAGCGCTACCAAGGCCCAGGCCCGCGACGCCATTCGGCCACTGCTGCCTGTCGCCACGAAGACGACTGTGGGCATCTACGCTTCCGGGCAGGCGCTTGAAAGCCTCATCATGCACTTGCTCGGCGATGAGCTCCCGGAGGCCCGCGTGGTCGGCCAGCAGGTTCTTGACGAAGCACGCAAAGTCGCGCCAGTGTTTCTGGAGCGAGCCGACAAGCCCGACCGTGGCGGGGCCACTATTGCGTATCGGGCCAACACCTACGCCAACGTCAAGAAACTCGCCGAGGAACTATTGCCGGCCAACCACACATTCGAGACCAAGGCGGTGACACTCGTAGGCTACACGCCGCACAACGAACTCGACATTGTCGCCGACATTCTGTATGAGCACAGTGACCTACCATTGCAGTACTTACAACGAGAAGTGGTGAGCTGGTCCTATCAACGCAAGGTCGATATTTTAACAGCCTACGTTGGTGAGCGGCTCAACCGCAGACACAAACCCGGCCGTGCGCTCGAGAAAATTCACTACAGCTTTGACCTTGTATCCGACTACGGCACATTCCGAGACTTGCAGCGCCATCGTATGGTGGATGACCTGGAGTGGCAGGCTCTGAGCCCACGCCTCGGCTACGACGTGCCAAAATTAGTAGAGGAAGCTGGTGCCACTAACGCTTTCGAGCAGTGCTTCGACTTGAGCCTCCAGCTATACAGTGCCCTCCAGGCCGGCGGCTTACTACTGGAGGCTCAGTATGCCACGCTGCTCGGCCACAAAATGCGCTGGAAGGTCACCTACAACGCCCGCGAGGCCTTCCATCTGCACGAACTCCGCAGCAGCCCACAAGGCCACCCCAGCTACCGCAAGCTAGTCCAGCAGATGCACGCCACGGTCGCTGAGGTTCACCCGCTGCTTGCTGAGGCGATGCGCTTCGTCAATCAAGGTGAAGATCCAGAACTGGCCCGCTTAGCTGCCGAGCGTTACACCCAGTACAAGCTCACCAAACTTGACAGCGTTATTTCGAACGAGTAACATAAGAGCTTAGTGAAAACTTTAGTGAAGCAGCTTACAATTCTCCTCGGCCTTCGCAGGCTGTGCTTCGCTCCGGTTGAAGCCTCGCGACGGTAAGTCGCAGAAACACAGCCCTCAACCTCAAGTAGGCTTCCACCAGAAGCCTACTTTTGTTTAAGAGAGAACTTTCAGCCTATGTCACGACAAAGATTAAAACCGCGCCCCCAGCACGGACATACGATGGCCGCTCGGGCCGGTGCAGCAGAACTAGTAACGTCCCGCGCACTTTATGATGGAATGCGCTCCGCCGATCCGGACTTCGATGAAGTACTCGGGAACGCAGAAGAAGCCGCCGCCATTGTGGAAACTAACATACGAAGAATGAGCCGGCCCGGTGGCACAAGTCGCCGCGCCGCTGTCGGACGGTTCGTAGCAACGCATGTGGCGCGCGGCGACGAAGGGGACGATCGTATACTGCCAGTCGAGGCAATCGTACTCCCACCCGAACGCTCTGTAGGAACCGTGGCCATGGGCGGCGTAGGCGTAGTTATTGACCGTAAGCAGTAAAAGACGTAAAATAACAGCTTATAAACCGGGCTGCGCCCGGTTTTAGTGTGAAGGATACTACACATGCAACTATCAAGTGACGCCGCCCTGTTAACTGCGGCCCACGAGCTTATCGCTATAGAATCAACCGCCGCTAATCCGGCAGGGCTTCGAGCTGCCTACGAATACATGCGTCAATTCATTCAAGCAAGTGGCAAGACTATCACTATCGAAGAGTTTGAGTATGACGACAAGCCCAGCCTTCTCGCCTACCACGGCCAAGACCGGCCTGAGCGTTTTCAGGTCATCTTCAATGCTCATTTGGACGTCGTCCCGGGCAAACCGGAGCAGTTTGCTGCTCGCATCCAAGACGGTAAACTATACGGCCGCGGTGCCTATGACATGAAGGCGGCGGCAATTGTTCTAGCGCAGGTGTTTTGCGAATATGTTGACAAAGTGCCGTATGCACTGGGCCTACAGATTGTGACTGACGAAGAGCACGCTGGTGAGCGAGGCACGCAGTACCAGCTAGAACAGGGGGTACGAGCCGACTTCGTTCTGTGCGGCGAATGCGGTCGCGCCACCGGCACGTACGAAATAGCCAATGAGGCCAAAGGTGTCGCCGCACTGGAACTGCGCTTTGACGGCACTGCCACGCACGGAGCCTACCCCTGGCGAGGTGACAACGCCGCCCTGAAGGCAGCGGATTTTATACGCAAACTGTACCAGGAATTTCCCGTGCCCAAGCAGGCGACCAGTGAGACAACCTTCACCGTGACCGGTATGTCGGCCGGCGGTGTTGCCCATAATCAAACTCCGGACTGCGCCAGTGTAAGACTCGACTGTCGCTATGCGCCGGATGACCCGCGTTTCGAAAGCCCCGCAGCGATTACCAACTACCTCCATAGCGTCGACGCGAACGCAAAGATCACGAAGTTTCTAACCCACGGCCTACCCATATATGCCAGCCCTCACAACCCGTGGCTGCTTGAGCTAAAGGCCGCTGCCGAACAAATCGAGCAGAGTGAATTTAAGTTCGTGCGGCGTAATGGCTCCGGCGACGCCCGCTTCTACACCCAAACTGGTGGTCAGGCCTGCGAGTTCGGCATTGCAGGCAAACAGCAGCATGGCGACGACGAGCACATAACGCTCGAAGCGTTCCATAACTATCTCGAAACCATGCGTGCGTTTATGCAAAAAACACTTGTATCGGAACAGCTGTTGGTTGACGCTTTCGCCTCTGTTTGATATACTGTAACGAGTTACCAAAGACAGTGGCGAACAAACTGGTAAACAATTTGTTTTAAGAATGCCACCGAGGCTAGCGACTTCTGGAAAACTTTTTGCATAACAGAAGCGCAAATCTCTTGAGAAAAGACCTTTGGTAATCCAAAGGTCTTTTTGCGTAACTCGGTACGGATCGGTCGATTGTCCTGCCGTAACAAATCTAAATTCCAAAGGAATTTAAACATGGCATTAAGCAAAACCCAGAAGGATGAGGTAGTATCAGAGGTTTCTGATCTATTGAAGGCTTCTAAAATGACTGTGGTCGCCAAGTACCAAGGCACCACGGTAAAAGCCCTGCAGCAGCTTCGCCGCGATGCCCGTACAAACGGCACCAAGGTCAAGGTGATCAAGAACCGTCTTGTCATCAAGGCTGTCCAAGCTAACGACACACTGAAAAGCGTGGACACAAGTGCGCTGGAGGGGATGCTTCTGTACGCCTTTAACGCTGACGACGAAGTCGCTCCGGCTCAGATTCTGAACCAATTTGCCAAAACGAACCCGACTCTCGAGTTCGTGGGCGCCCTCACAGGCGAAGGCAAATTCATCGGTAGCGATGATGTCAAAGCCCTGGCTAATCTGCCGAGCAAGAATGAGCTTATTGCCCAAGTGGTTGCAACGCTGTTGTCTCCGGTCAACGACGTTACCAACGCCCTCAGCGGTAACCTGCACGCCCTGCTTGATGGCGTAGAAGCAAAGGCTACGGCCTAATTTAATTTAAGAAAGGATCAACCGCATGGCTGATGTAAAGAAATTGGCAGAAGAGCTGACCAAGCTGACTGTCCTCGAAGTAAACGAACTAAAGACCATCCTGAAGGATGAGTACGGCATTGAGCCGGCTACTGCAGCTGTAGCTGTCGCTGCTGCTCCTGCTGGTGACAACGGCGCTGCCGCTGACGAAGGCAAGAGCGAATACGATGTTAGTCTGAAAGACGCTGGCGCTCAGAAAGTTGCAGTCATTAAGGCTGTTAAGGAACTGACCGGCTTAGGGTTAGGCGAAGCCAAGGCCCTGGTTGACGGCGCTCCGAAGGTCGTCCTCGAGAAGGCCAAGAAGGAAGACGCTGAAGCTGCCAAGAAAGCCCTTGAAGAGGCTGGTGCTACCGTCGAACTGGTCTAATTCTAGAGTTTTCGATACCCCAAAACATCCCCTGTCAAACGGCGGGGGGTGTTTTAATTGAAATACGATATACTTGGGCGCATGGACGCTACGCAGCAAAACTTCACCGAGCTTCTTGAACTTGCCAACCATTACCCCTCACCACACAACGGTCAGCCCATACGAGCAAAACGCACCGGAGAAAGCACTCTTGAGCTATATTTCGAAACCAGCCGGGGCCTACAGGCCGCGGAGGTATCGTTTCTTTTTAGTTTCGTTACCATGGGTGTTTTTGCTGCCCATCTGGCACTGTGCGCGCAAGCGCTCGGCCATCATTGCGAAATGCAACCAACCTTACCAACCGTAGAAGATCTCAAGCACAAGCCATTGCTGAAGTTTGCATCCAGTACGGTTAGCTTTAACGTAGCTCAGCCAAATATGAAGCTCCGCGAGACACTACTGTCTCGACAGACGTCGCGTAAGAAATATTTCGAGGGCATAAGCGAAGCGCTTTCGAACGCGACCATTGCCATCGCCGCCAAGCACAAGCAGCAGCTAGTGAAGATGGGCAGTGGTGCTACAAAACACGCCATCTGGCTGAATCAGCGAGCCGTTTTCGACGACATGTTCGATGAAGCCGTTCGCCATGAACTTGATCACTGGTTGCGCTACAGCAACGCTGAAAAGGAACAGAAGCACGACGGTCTGTCCTACGACTGTATGGAGTTAAATGGTCACCTCATGAAATTCATGGTCCGCCATTACAAGCTGCTGCGCGCGCCCGGCATCGGCCAAATCCTCCGCGAATACTACTTGCGAACCATGAGCGACAACAGTGATGTATTTTATATGCTAGCACCGTTCAGCACCGAGCAGCAGGCCTACGAAGTCGGCATCGCGGTTATGCAGATATGGCAAGCGATCGCGACCGAAGGCTATTACCTGCATCCATTCGGTACGATTATGAGCAACGACGACGCCCACCGTGATTTTTTAAAACTGGCACATATCGACCACGAGGACAAAACCAAAAACTTTATGGTATTCATTTACCGCGCCGGCAAGTCAATAAAGCCGAACGCCAGCCTGCGTATCCCCGTTAAAGAGCATTTGGAGATGAACTAATGCTTGAGCTTTTATACACCGGCATCGTCGCGTTGCTCGATCGCATAATCTGGACGGTCGACGTCAGTCCATCGGTCCACAAGCTGTTCCTGAGCCCTGAGCTCGGTAATTTTCGTGTCTTCTTTGGGCGCATACGCGCCGTGCGGGTATACCGACACGCCCGCCGGCGCGTGCCTGCCTACCGCGACTATCTGAGTCAGCGTAGCTTCCGGGGGCCTAGGGTAACCGCACGCGGGGCGAGTCTAGGCGCGGTACCCGAAATGGATAAAACGTCCTACGTTAAGAAGTACTTCCTAACCGAGAAACTGTGGGACGGCAAACTGCCGAGAAGTGGCGTTATGTTGGATGAATCATCGGGTAGCAGCGGCCACCCGACCAGCTGGGCGCGCGGCGCCAAGGAACGTCGTTTTACCCGACACATTATCCAGGTGGCCTTCCGACACATCTTTGCACAAGATAACGTCGTTGTTATAAATACTTTTGCTATGGGCGCATGGTCAACCGGCTTTAATACCTCGCTCAGCCTGCTGGAAATTACGCGCGTTAAGTCTACCGGTCCTGATCTTACCAAGGTGATCGACACGTTGCTTGAGCTTGGTCCAGAGTTTGATTACGTACTTGCTGGCTATCCACCATTCTTAAAGCAGATTGCCGATGATCAGCGGGTAGACTGGAAAAAATATAACATCGCCGCTATTTATGGTGGTGAAGGCATCAGTGAACCAATGCGTCAGTCACTCCTCCAAGTATTTAGCAGCGTCACCGGTTCATATGGCGCATCAGATCTAGAAATCAATATCGCCCACGAGACAGACTTCACAGTAGCCCTGCGCCAGGCGCTGATCGAAGACGAGCAACTACGCGGCGCGTTGCTCAAACAAAACCGCGGCATCATACCCATGATCTTCCAGTATAACCCGTACGACTATCTGTTTGAGACCAACGACAAGGGTGAACTGCTCGTAACGATCTGCCGCCTGCAGAATTTAAGCCCTCGGGTTCGCTACAATATTCACGATTTAGGACATTCCGAAGATTTTTATGTGTTCAAAAAGAAGCTCAAACAGCTGGGACGCGGCGACTTACTCGCCAAGGCGGAACTGGATTTTGGCGTGCTGTTTTACTACGGACGCAGCGACCTTTCGGTCGACTACTACGGCGGGGTGGTCGGGCCCGAGGAAATCAGGCAGATTATTAACGCCAACGAAGACTACAAGAAAAAGGTCGCCAACTTCCGGCTCATTAGCTATGAAGATCACGACCACCAAAAACACTTACTGTTCGCTCTGGAGCTAACGCCCGGTACACACATAGATGCTGCCGATAAGCAAAAACTACTCGAGATTATCGTCAACCAGCTCTTCATTCTGAATCTCGACTTCAAAGCCGGCTACAACATGGCTAAGTACAAGCCGGAACTACGAGTCTACAAACCGATTGGAGGCATCTTTGACACTGCCCACCAAAAAGTAAAGAACGACTACGTTTGGAACATTGACTACGAGCGTGCCAAGCAAGAAGGGGTAGCTGAATAACGTGTCCGGGATGCTGAGTCGTTATCCACAGATTCTTCAGAATTAACCACGATTTTTGACTTGAAATTGTGAGTGTGGTACGGTTAGGGTGAGGTATAGAAATATACAGGGTGTGAGATAGAAACAGGGAAGTAGAAAACGGTAGAGTTAGGAAAATAGACCATGGCAGACGTACCAGAGAAACAAGTGAAACGGCTCCGGGCTCTGATTCAGGAAGCAGAAACTAACCTTGCAGCCGCCAACGAGCTGTTAGTTAGCTTAGTGGGAGACGACGAAAAGGTCCAGGCAAAAGTTACTGATGATGTACTCGGTAAGGTGATTGAAGGCGTATTTGATGGCCAGAACATGGTCGGCAGCGACGGCAAGACCTACCCAGTACCCGCCAACTACGCCAGTAAATCCAAGCTGGTGCAGGGCGACATTCTCAAACTGACCATCGCCGACGACGGCGCGTTCCTATATAAGCAAATTGGACCCATTGCCCGCAAACAGGTCGTAGGCACACTCAAGTTAGAGGGCGGCCACTACTACGTGACAGTTGGCAGCCGAGATTTTCGCGTATTGCTTGCCAGCGTCACCTACTTCAAGGCTAAGCCCGGCGATCAGGTGAGCGTGAACGTCCCTGAAGACGATTCCAACGCTGAGTGGGCCGCGCTCGAAGCAGCATTGTAGACCGATGGCCAAAGCCCACACCAGGCAGGTTAAAGCATACTATCACTCGCTAGAGTCTATTGTCGGCTACCGTCTGATGACGCAAGGCGTCAAACACTTCGGCTACCACCCCGACCCGGCCCATCCACTGACCCTTGCTGAAGCTCAGCTGGCCGAAGACGATCTAGTGGCGCACCGTCTGGGGGTAAAACCGGGCGCTAAAATACTTGAGTGCGGCTGTGGCGAGGGCAGCGCTGCTAATTTTATCGCCCAAGCCTACGGGCTGAAGGTTACGGGCATTGACCTACTGCCGCGCAACGTAGCCCGCGCCACTAAAACCGCCGCCAGACTCAACACTGGCGCTCTATTTCAAGTAGGTGACTACATGCGCCTACCTTTTACGCCCCATAGCTTTGCAGCCATTTATGCGATGGAAACTTTGGTGCACGCCCCAGATACCACTAAGCTCTTCGGTGAACTCTACCGAGTGCTGGAACCGGGCGGTAAACTAGTGTTTTGCGAATACTCTATGACACCGCGTGACAGGCTGAGTGCCCACGCCGCCAAAGTCGTCACCACAATGAACACCTACAGTCACATGCCCGCCCTAGAAGATTTTACTACCGGCGCGTTTCCCGCATTGCTTGCGTCGGTCGGCTTTCGTCAGATACATGTCACCGACATTACACCGAACTTTATGCCTACCCTCGAATATTTTTATCGTAAAGCCAGAACCCCTAACAAGCTCATCAAGCGGCTGCACCTAGAGCGGCATTTTATCAACACCTACTCAGCTGCGGAAATATATAGCTTGCATGCAGGGGGTGAGGACGTCATTCAGTACAATCTGGTCGAAGCACAGAAACCAATGTCCTAGAAGGCTAGCGCGGCGATAAACACAACAGCCTCTGCCTCTCTCAAGCGGTATAATGGAAAGAACGATGGGGCAGGCGCTATACCGGAAATACCGGACGAAAACATTAGGCGACACTGTGGGACAGGATCACGTCACCACTACGCTTACGAATGCACTGAAACAGGGGCGGATTAGCCACGCTTACCTCCTAAGCGGGCCGCGCGGCGTGGGTAAAACCAGCATTGCCCGCATCTTGGCGCACGAGATCAATGGTTTGTCTTATAACGACGAAGCCCATCTGGACATCATCGAAATCGACGCCGCCAGTAACCGCCGTATCGATGAAATCCGGGAGTTACGTGAGCGCGTGAACACCGCACCCGCACACGCCAAATACAAAGTGTATATCATAGATGAGGTACACATGCTCACTAAGGAGGCGTTCAATGCGCTCCTTAAAACCCTAGAGGAACCACCAGCACATGTGGTGTTCATACTAGCCACCACCGAGGCCCACAAGCTGCCCGAAACAATCTTGAGCCGCACGCAGCACTACACCTTGCGACCGGTACCGTTCGAACTCGTCACGCGGCGGCTGCGCGAAATCGCCGATGGCGAAAACATCACGATAGATGATGACGCCCTAGAGCTCGTCGCCAAACACGGCGAAGGCAGTTTCCGCGACAGTATCAGTCTGCTTGACCAGGCCAGCTCGGTCGCCGAACATGTCACTCGTGGCGACATTGAGCGCATCTTAGGCTTGGCGCCCGACGAGTATATTGCGCGCCTCAATGCGACGATCTCCAGCGGCGATAGTGTCGGTCTTGTGGCCACCCTAGCCGAGCTGTACGTCCAGGGTTTTGAACCGGCTATGGTCGCTCAGCAACTCAGCGCTACGGTTCGTGGAGCCGTGCTGGAGGGCCGTGCCACCGACGCTCACAGTAGCCTGCAGCTTTTACAGAAACTTATCGATGTACCGTCCAGCCGGAACCCGCGCCAGCTGCTCGAGATAACCCTGCTGCAGGCGGCTCTTCCTGCCGCATCCGCACCTATGGCTGCCCGGGCACCGGTAACGCGTACGACGGTTCCCAAAGCTCTCGCTCCAGAGTCCACTTCTTCCAGCACTCCGGACGCGAGCGAAGCACCGAGCCCAGGTAGGCCCGAGGAAAATCCTACCGCCATTCAAGCAGAGGTAACTGCTGAGCCCGGCAACGCTCCCCTCGCTAATCCCACGGACGACACACCAGCGCCGTTAGCGGGCGAAGTGGACGCCGCCGACCTCTGGAACCAGGTCCTGGAAACCATCAAAAAGCAGTACAACACACTCTACGGCATAGCCCGCATGGCGCACCCTGAGTTTGACGGCCAGCGGCTCATTCTGGCGTTCAAGTTCACCTTTCATCAAAAGCGGGTGAATGAAGCCAAAAACCGCAAACTGCTCGCCGACATCGTCGAACAGCTAAGTGGTCAGCCGGTCGAAATTGTGTGCGTAGTGGCCGAAACCGAGCCAACAGCCGTCAAACCCGACGTAGCTGCCATTAGCAATATCTTCGGCGGCGCCGAACTGCTAAACTCGTAAATACTATGGCACAGCACGTCGCAGCCCCACCGCAAAACACCGACGCCGAAGCGTCCCTACTTGGCGCAATCCTGATCGACACCGACGCTATTGTAAAAATTGCCGACGCCCTTAGTGTCCAGGATTTCTACGACCAACGTCACGCCCGTATTTACGAGGCCCTGGTCGCACTCTACGAAAAGCGCTCCCAAATCGACGTATTAACCCTGGCCGACCAGCTCAAAGGCACGGGTTTTTTAGACATGGTCGGCGGCCCGGCATACTTAACCGAGCTTACCAACTACGTGCCAACCGCTGCACACGTGGAGCAGTACGCCGACATCGTCGCCCAAAAGGCGCTGCGCCGCCGCCTGATTGCCGCCGCCGGCGATATGGCGATACTTGGGCAAGATGAATCCAAGTCGCTCAAAGAGTTGATCGAGGAAGCGGAAACCCGGCTATTCGAGGTCAGCCAGCAGCATGTCAAGCAAGATGTCGTAAGCCTCGAAAACATTTTGGCCGAGAGTTTCGAGCGGCTCGATGACCTGCACAAGGACAAGGCGAAGTTACGCGGCATACCTACCGGTTACAAAGACCTCGATAACATGCTGGCCGGCTTGCAGCGCAGCGATCTGTTCATCTTGGCCGCCCGCCCGGCGATGGGCAAGGCGCAGCCACTCGACGCTCAGGTCCTGACCGCTGCGGGCTGGAAACACATGGGCAAACTCAAGGTCGGCGATACGCTCGCCTCCGTAGACAGTAAACCATCAAGGGTGACCGGTGTCTTTCCACAAGGTGTCGAGCAAGTCTACCGCGTCAGCTTTTCCGACGGCCGCAGCGGCGAATTCAGCGCCGAGCATTTGTGGACTGTCTACTACCGAGCATGGGACAAGCCGCGGGTTCTAACCACCAATAGGGTAGCCGAGATGCTGACCAAGAAAGCCTACCAGGGCCGCCTATGGATTGACATGTTTGGTGGCGTGTTTGGTGGCAAGACAGAGAACCACTATAACCTACCGATTGCTCCGTGGGCACTCGGCGCTTTGATCGGCAAAGGTGATCTAAATGGTGTGCGCTTTTCGACTGCCAGCCCGCATATGCTGGAACGGCTGGATACAGAACTAGACCCAGACTATACGCTCAATCACGCCGGCAGCTACGACCACCGTGTAGTGCAGACGGCCCCTTCGGTGCGGCATGGCGTGGCCGGAACTCTGCTCAGCCCGTTACGCGCACAACTCAGGACACTAGGGTTATGGGGCAAGCACAGCACTGAAAAATTCATACCCAAGCAGTATCTGGAAGCGGACTACGATAGTCGGCTGAACCTGCTCCAAGGCCTGCTCGACGCTGACGGCTGGGCTGAAACCTTTGGCACCGTCCGCTTTGCTACCTCCAGCGAACAGCTCGCCCGCGATGTCGTCACGCTTGCCCGGTCGCTGGGCGCCTGGTGCAGCGTGAATCCCAAGCAAACCAGCTTCACATACCGCGGTATGCGCAAGATCGGCCAGCCCTCGTACGTCGTCTGCATTGCGCATCCGCAGCCTCACACGCTGTTCTCATTACCAGAGAAACGCGCTCGCACCCGTACTTTCACGCGCAGTAAACGGCTAACGTTTACATCAATTACCCCGACCCGCAAAACCGAAACCCAATGCATCTCTGTGTCGCACGCCTCGCAGCTGTACATTACCAACGACTTTATCGTGACCCATAACACTGCCTTCGTGCTTAACCTGGCGCACAAGGTCGCCACCCAGGCCAAAGAGCCGGTACTGATCTTCAGCCTGGAAATGAGCAAGGAGCAATTGGTTGACCGCCTGCTCGCCATGGAGTCGGGTGTCGATGCCTGGGCGCTGCGCACCGGCAATCTGACTGATAACGACTTTGAGAAGTTGGCTGAAGCCATGGGCACGCTCAGCGAGGCTAAAATTTACATCGATGACACGCCCGGTATTACCGTAAGCGACCTGCGCACCAAGGCCCGGCGCGAGGCTCACACCCAGAGGCTCGGACTCGTCATCGTCGACTACCTGCAACTCATGAGCGGTGGTGGCCGTTATGCCAGTGAGGGCAACCGAGTGCAGGAAATCAGCGAAATTTCTCGCGGGCTCAAGGGTGTCGCCCGCGAGCTCAACGTGCCGCTCATTGCGCTGAGTCAGCTCAGCCGTTCGGTCGAAAACCGCAGCCCGCAAATCCCGCAGCTGGCCGACCTCCGCGAATCGGGAAGTATCGAGCAGGATGCCGACGTCGTAGCTTTTCTGTACCGCGAAGATTACTACAACCCTGAGTCTGAGCGCCAAAACCTCATGGACGTACTCATCAAGAAGCACCGTAACGGCCCCACCGGCGGCGTAGAACTCTATTTTGACCGCGAAAAACAGCGCATTCGCTCCATCGACACGCAGCACTCCGCGCCGTTTGGAGAGTGATGAGACGCCCACTGAGCACCCGGAAGACTCTGCTATACTAACTACTAAGAGCTTATGGACACTATTAGACAACTCTACCTCCGTTCATGGCGGGGTTTCGTGTTGGCGTTCAGCCTGACGCTTATCGCCTATCTGTTGTATTTTCAGCGCTTGGGGAGCCTACTGCCGGGCTACAGCACTTCCGAACTGCAAGCACTAACCGGCGCCAGCAACTGGCACACCATTGCCGCCAATCCGGTCAACGCACCGTATAAGTCTTTTGACTGGCTAAGCACCGCCATGCTGCACCACGGCATTTTAGCTAACCGGATCATCACTGCCGTCATTGGCCTGTTGGGTGCGCTTTTATTCTTTGTGGTAGTCCGTGCTTGGTGCAGCTACCGCGTAGCGTTTTTTGCCACGGTGATGTTTGCGACTTCAGCCGGACTCTTACACTTTGCACGCCTCGGCACCGGCGAAGTATTACAGATGTGCATCCTCGCACTCCTGGCCGTCGTACTGTGGTACCGCAAACAGCGCAACCACCGGATGATTATCGGTTACCTGCTCATCGCCATGTTTGTAGTGATATGGTACATACCCGGCATGTTCTGGTTTGAGTTATTTGGACTTTGGCCGCTAAAGGGCACCATCCGAGGTCAAGCCCGGCGCACCAACAACTTCCACCTGGCCGGCATGCTGGTGCTGTTTCTGCTGCTCCTAGCGCCATTGATTATTGCCAGCAGCAGTAATCCACACATATTGTTGCAGCTCGCTGGCCTACCGCCGCATTTAAGCACCCTGAAGCACTTTGGCAGCAATTTACTCAGCCTGGCGCTTGCCATAACCGTACATAGCAACGGCAGCTCGCTGTATTGGGTGGGTCACGCGCCGCTACTGAACGCGATTGAGGTAGTGGCCGGATTGCTCGGCGCCTATTATGTATTTCGCCAAAGCTCGGTACGCCGCACGTTTCTGTTTGGCTCAATGGCGATTGGCCTAGTGTTAGCGAGCCTAGGCGGAGAAGTGACGTTCGCCTGTCTGGTGCCGATCTTGTATCTTTTTATCGCCATTGGTATCGACCACCTCCTGAGCCGCTGGTTCACCGTGTTTCCGCGCAATCCTATCGCACGATTGTCGGGCGTCGGCGTCGTCTGCGTGATGGTCACGTTTTCGGTGTTTTACCAAGTACGGACCTACTACGTGGCCTGGCCGCATGCGCCGGCTACTCGTGCAGCTTTCGACCATCCAGCCCCGTAAGCGCCTCGTAGCTAATCTGTTACAATATAATCTGAACAAAGGAGAGTTTTATGTCACGATTTGACCAGGCCAAAATGCTGCTGCAAGTTAAAAAAATCCAGAAAGAACTGCAGAAGCAGGTAATAACCGTGGAGCAGGGCGACGGTGCTGTGCGGGTAGAAATTACCGGTGAGCAGAAGATCAAGAAAGTGCACATCGACCCCGACTCGGTCGATCTTGACGACATCGCCCAACTGGAGCGCTGGATTGAGGATGCCGTACGTGACGCTATCCAGCAAAGCCAAAAGGTCGCTGCCGAAAAAATGCAGCCCATGATGGGTGCTCTGGGTAATCTCGGTCTGTAAACTCACCCCTAGGAGAAAACCATAGCCGAACTGTTGCCACCAGCATTAACCAAGCTGATTGACGCTCTGGGCAATTTGCCCGGAGTAGGTCCGCGCACCGCCGAGCGGTACGCGTACTATTTAGTACGGCGCGAACCGGCAAAGGCTGAACAGTTGGCGGCTGCGCTCACCGGTCTGCACAGCGGCATCAAATACTGTCCTAAAACATTCGCGCTGATTGCCGCCGACCATGACGTATCGCCGCTATACAGCGACCCGCGGCGCGACCGCAAACTCGTGGCAGTGGTAGCTGAGCCGCTCGATATCGTGGCGCTCGAAAAGACTAACGGTTTTCACGGCACCTATCACGTGCTGGGCGGCCTGGTCAGCCCGATTGACGGTGTCGGACCGGAGCAGCTGCACATCCACGAGCTTGTTCAGCGCATCGACGATGACGAAGTGGAAGAGGTCATTCTAGCCACCAACGCCAGTGTCGAAGGCGAGTCTACATCATTGTATATTCAGCAACAGATTGGTGACAGAGAAGTTAAAGTCACTCGGCTCGCGCGCGGCCTCCCCATAGGCGTCGACCTAGAATACGCCGACCAGATTACTTTGAGCCGGGCCCTTGAAGGCCGGCAGGCTTTATAAATCCCCTTATACACCGTACAATAAGGTAATTATGGCACAAAAAATCAAGCAGCTCGTCGGCGCAGCGCAGCGTATTCTGGTGATCCAGGCTGACAACCCTGACGCCGATAGTTTGGGCAGCAGCTTGGCACTCGAACATATTTTGGGCGACCTTGGCAAAGACGTGTACATGTACTGCGGCGTCGACATCCCGACCTACTTACGCTACATGAACGGCTGGGATCGGGTACTGAATAAGCTGCCGAGTAATTTCGATCTGAGTTTTATCGTCGATGCTAGTACTTACACGCTGTTTGACCAACTGGAAAAAACCGGCCATTGGGGCTGGGTCAAAGGTAAGCCATGTGTTGTACTCGACCACCACGGCACCGCTCAAAACCCGCTCGACTTCGCCACAATATCGGTAGTAGACGACAGAGACGTCGCCTCGACCGGCCAGCTGATTTTCCGCATCGCCCGACAGGTCGACTGGCGCATTAGCCCAGAGGCTGCCGAGCATATCATGACGTCTATTCTGGGTGACACCCAGGGGCTCATGAACGACCTCACGCAACCCAGCACCTACCGCGCCATGGCCGATCTAACCGAGCTCGGCGCCAACCGGGCCAAGCTGGAAGAACAGCGCCGCGAATACGGCCGCATGCCTGAGATTATCTACCGTTACCGGGGCAGGCTCATTGAGCGAACCGAGCTGGCGGCCGACGGAACTATTGCATTCGTGACCGTACCGCAAGAGGAAATCAATGAATACAGCCCGCTCTACAACCCTGGGCCGCTCGTCCAGTTCGACATGCTACAAATACAAGGCGTCCGTCTGAGCCTGGTGTTCAAGACGTATGATAACGGCCGCGTAACTGCGGCCATTCGCAGCAACAATGGTTCGCCTATCGCCGGCAAGCTGGCCGAACACATGGGCGGTGGCGGCCACGCCTACGCTGCCGGCTTCAAAATAGAAGACGGACGATCGTATGCCGACGTAAAAACCGAATGCTTACGCCATGCTACGGAACTACTGCAAGGCCTTGACCAGACTATCGAAGCCAATTAGAATGACACTCATCGTGACAACACAGAAGCGCATTACCAAAACCTGCTGCTGCCCCACTTGTACATAGGTGAGGCTAGTTCTGTACTGCGAACAAACGAGCCTCACCGGCTCGTTTTTATTTGTTTACAAACAGGATTAGCTCATGAAACACATAAAAGAACTACTCGCAGGCGATGTCGTTATCGGCGAGGTAGATATACTCCCAGGCGACAACTTCGCTCAGCACAATCTTCGACATGCCGCACAGCAAGCAAGCCATCCGGTGCAGCACCTCGCAAGGCTCACACTCGCTGCAGAGTCGTCGACAAGCGAAGCTCAAGCCCGCGAGCTAGCACCGGGGTTAGCCCGATGGGCTACAAAACTCGGCATACGCATCATAGTCAGTCCGGAACAGCTGTCGACCGAGCAAGCCCACCACATAGCGGCGAGAGCCATTATGCTGGCCGCCTTCTGGACAGCGACGGCTTCCAATCAACCGATCAGCGTGCTCGCAGCACATGGGACGATCGGTAGGCAGGGCCTATGGCTCGCTGACGCTGCACCAGAGGAAACACTGCCAGCCGCTGAAGCGCACCAGCCGCCAGAGTTGCTTCCAGCGATATCATATACTCACCATCGTATCCACCCAACCCTGTCTTCAGCTAGTTCGGTCGAATTCTGGGTGGCCGGTCAATAAGTTCAGATACGCTATACTAGAGCATAAGATAGGAGCAGTATGAAACTCTATAACACCCTAACCCGTAAGGTCGAAGAACTCAAGCCATTAAACGCTCCCGAAGTCACGGTCTATACCTGCGGCCCGACCGTGTACGACTACCTGCACATCGGTAACTGGTTCACCTACATTCGCGAAGACATTTTGATACGCACTCTAAAAGCTAGCGGACTCGAACCTAAATGGGTCATGAATATTACCGACGTCGGCCACTTGGTAAGTGACGCCGACGAAGGGGAAGACAAGCTCGAGAAAGGAGCAAGGCGCGAAGGCAAGACCGCCTGGGACGTGGCGCAGTTCTATACTGACTATTTCGAGAAAAGCCTGAAGCGACTGAAAATCCTGCAACCAGACTACCTGCCGCGAGCGACCGAGCACATCACGGAGCAGATTGAACTCATCCAGAAGCTGGAAGAAAAAGGCTTTACATACAAAACTTCCGACGGCGTTTATTTTGATACAAGCAAATTCCCGACATACGCCGATTTCGCGCGGCTTGACCTGGACGAGCAGGAGGCCGGCAAACGCGTAGAGTTCAACCGTGAAAAGCGCGGCATCGGCGATTTCGCGCTTTGGAAATTCAGCCCCACAGACCACAAACGTGACATGGAGTGGGATAGCCCATGGGGGATCGGGTTTCCGGGCTGGCACATTGAGTGTTCGGCCATGAGCATGAAATATCTGGGCGAGACGCTGGACATTCACGCCGGCGGCATTGACCATGTGCCGGTGCACCACACCAATGAAATTGCCCAGAGCGAAGCTGTCACCGGTAAGCAGCTCGCTCGACACTGGATGCATAGCAATCATATCACCATCGAAGGTGAGAAAATCAGCAAAAGCCTCGGCAATGGAATTACACTCGAAGACATCGAAGCCAAGGGCTACAACTTGGAAGTACTGCGCTTGCACGTACTGGAGAGCCACTACCGTTCGCAAAGCAAGTTCAGTTGGGAAAGCCTGGAGGCTGCTCAGAACCGCTTGAATGATATCTACGCCTGGGCAGATCTACGTTACCAAACCAGCGACGACCACATGCCGGAGAAGCTGGACCAGGCATTCAAAGCCATGCGCCAAGAACTTCTGGACGCACTGCAGGATGACCTCAACACGCCGAATGCCCTGGTTGCGCTCGGTAAGCTCATGAGCTACATGTCGAACATTCCGATTCCAGGCGTCGACGGCAAATACACCGATGGCACCCTAGGATTGGTCCAAGACCTGCTTGGCCTCCAAGTCGCAAACCGTCCAGACATCACCGACGAGCAGAAGACGCTGATAAAAGCCCGGGAGGAAGCTCGTGCTAACAAAGACTGGGCAAAAAGCGACGAGCTGCGCGACGAGCTGGCCAATCAAGGTCTAGGCTTACGCGATAAGCCGTACGGCGCTCAGTGGTACCGACTATAATTAGTCGCCGAGCGTTTCTTCGGCTGTGACTGTTTTGTGGCTTAAGATATCACGACTTTCGAGGTAATCGAGTACGGCTACACGAATACAGCCCATGACCGGTATCGCCACCAGTGCCCCGAGCAGACCACCGAAGTTAGCGCCGAGCAGCACTGATATAAACACCAGAAGCGCCGACATATTAGTGGCGTTAGCCTGGATGCGCGGCTGCACCACGTAGTTTTCAATTTGCTGATACAAAATGTAGTACGCCAAAATAATAACCGCGGCAGTCACCGAATGGAACAGCGCCACAGTAGTCACAATAAGAGCGCCGATGGTATGTCCGACCATCGGGATCAAGCCGCAAACAAATACGATAACCATCAACGCTAACGGATTGGAGATATGCAAGATGAACAGCATGGGTACAATCAACCCCGATGCAATGGCCGCCAGTAACACCTGACCGTTCACATAGCCGCGGATAACCCGCTGCATGTCGTGCGTCAGACGTCTGGTGCGTGCGCTGTGCTTATTGGGGATGAGCTGTTCGAGGATGTTTCGCCAATGCGGGCCTTCGGCCAACATCATGACTGTAAGAGCAATAACTGCGAGGGTCGAAAACAGGCTGCTGCCAATATGCGCCAGTGTGCTTACAGCCGCACCGCCGATGTTATCGACACGTGACGAAAGCTGTTCTGACAGCTTGTTTACCTCACCCTCGAGATGGTGTTCGCGTACAAACGTCCCGAGCGGTGAGTTCTGATCACGCACCTGTTCAACCAAGCCGGGTACATCACGTAAGAAGTTAGATGTCTGCTGCACGAGCGGCGGTACGATTGCCCATAAGAAGGCCCCTAGCAAGGCCAGTACGATTACGATCGACACACCGGTAGCAAAACCGCGGCTGCCTTTAACCGGTCCTGGCAAGTGTTCGGCCAGCCAGTGCACGGGCGCGTCGAGCGCCAAGCCCAAAAACAACGCCACGCCTATCAGTGTCAGCGAGTGCACGCTCTGGCGCACCGCGGCAAAAAATATCACCGCCAGAATAACGGCAATAGCTATCCGTAAGATAGTCCGATTCGAGACGGTAACTTCTACTTCACTGCCCTCAGTGGAACGCGCCATATCGTTACCAGTATCTCACGATTGCTTCCGACTTTGCAAAGCGTGTTGGTAAATTGCAAGCAGATGCGTACCTACGGTGTTAATATCAAACCGCCGAACGTATTCATGCTGCAGCTCCGATGCCCGGGCCCGCGCCGCTGCATGGTCGAGCCACCAAGCCAGCTGTTCGGCAAAGCCCCGCGTATCGAGCGGATTGCATAGCTGGTCAGGGTAAGGCTGCATAACCGCGGCATAGCCGGGGTTATTGCCGGCTAACACTACGCCACGCGCCGCCGCCATAGCTTCCAGCAGCACAATACCGAAGCTTTCGCCGGCCAGCGAAGGATACATGGCAATATCAGCAGCAGCCAAGAACGCCGGTTTGTCGGCTTCATCTACAAACCCCTGCAGTGCCACGATATCGGTCAGCCCATTGGCCTGAATATAATCTGCCAGCGTCGGTTGCAACTCGCCCTTGCCTCCGATATATACCTTGAATTCACCATCGTACAGCTGCTTTGAACGCATGTACGCTACGGCCTGCAGTAGCTGCAGCGCACCCTTGCGCGCCACCAGCCGTCCCAAAAACACGATATTAGTTGTAGCGCTAGCGCTTTCAATATCAGTAAATTGTGCGAGACGCACTGGATTAGGCAGCACCTCAGCCCGGTAGCCGTACGTCTTCTCAGCAAAGGTACGCGCCGGAGCCGACACCGCCAGCATGCGGTCAAACCGCTTGCCCGAGCGGCGATTCAATAGTGCCAGCGCATGGTTAGCGAACGTCACCATACTCGAATAAGGCAAGATATGGAACGTCCCGACCACGGCAGTACCCGCCGGTGCGGCATTAATCAGCCGGCCGGCCATAAAGGGGCTGTAGGGTACCTGCACGTGCAATACATCGAACTGCTCTTCGGCCAAAAACGCTCTGAGGCGACGCCGTGAAACGGGCAGGGGCATCGACATACGATTGCCATTAAACTTGACGTGCACATTGCGGCTGAGCACATGCACATTTGGAACTTCGGTACGAGCCGTTTGGCCAACCAAGTAGTGCACTTCGTGGCCTTGCTCGGTCAGCCACCCACCCACGCCAAGCACATACTGCTGCACGCCGTCGGGAGTGTCGAGCGTATCGTCCAGCACCAGGGCGACTTTCATGAGTGCTATGTCCGTTTAGCCGCAGTCAGCGCCGCGTTGTAGACTGCTTCGTAACGATCAACGACCTTCGGATAGTCGAACTGACGCACGTAGTCTTTCGCCCACTTTTGCCAGAGGCCACGTAGGTCTTCATCAAACAGCAGGAGTTGCAAGCGGTGCGCAAATAGGGTGATGTCTTCGGGGTTGACCAACGATAGCCGACCCAGACCCTGCATTACCGCCTCGTAACCGGGGTTGTCGCCCGCTACAGTTACTAGCCCAGCGGCCATAGCCTCTAGCAGCACTAGACCGAAGCTTTCGCCATAGGGTGACGGCGCGCAGAACAGGTCGGCTTCGTGCAGCAGCCGCACTTTTGTGGCATCGTCTATCAAGCCTAGAAACTCAACATGTTTGCAACCCAGAGTTGCTACTTCTTGCTCAAGTTTTTCGCGGTCAGGGCCAGCGCCGGCTATCTTCAGGCGCATATGCGGCTCGCGGGCTTGCAGCTGGGCGAAGGCACGTATCAGGTATTTCACCCCTTTGCGACCCTCCAGCCGACCGACGTAAAAGATGGTTTTTGTGCCGTCTGCCGCCGGTTTAGCTGCTGTGCGGCGCCGATAGTGCTTCAAGTCGACCCCGTTCGGAATAATTTCCACCGGCACGTCAGCCAGGCCTAGCAGATACTCCGCCGCACCTTCCGAAACAGCGGTAAAGGCGTCTATATGTCGGAGCATTGGCTTAGTGTACGGCGTAAAGACCTTACTCACCGTCTGCGCGACGCGCGTATCGGGCAGCATGGCATGGAACGTGGCCACGTTCACGGCCTTACTGCGACTCAAAATTTGGCGACTCAGTACCGGTACCCACGGTTCGTGGAAGTGCAAGAGATCAAACTGTTCGCGCTCCAGCATGCTGTCGATTTCGTCGGTCAGGACGCTGGCGCTAAACTGCGAGGTGGTATTGAGCGGCGTCTTAACATCGGCCGCCGACCCCAGAAAGATAACCTTGCGCCCTTCATCCACGTACGGTACCCGCGGCTGCGGCGTAATGATAACTACATCGTGCTCTCGCCGAGCCAGCTCCGTCTGCATAGCCCGAACTATCTCTTGAACGCCGCCCCCAATGGCAATGTTATACGGGCAAACTAGTCCAATTTTCATAATGATTACCGGTTATTATATAGGATGTATGACTTTCCGGAAATGCATCCCCTATTATCTACTGACTGTAGGACGTGGTAAAATTTGGTTTGGAACGGTTGAATAGCAAAAAACAATAGAGCACACCAGATGCATATAGTAATACTTGGGGATGCGGCCGTCGGGAATCTCATTGGCGGCCTATTGGCCGTAGCCGGCGAATCAGTCTTTATCGTAAGTAATGACCCCTCACATATTAGTGCCATCACCGAGCAAGGGTTATGGATTGAAAGCGCCGCCGGCAGGGTAAACGCCAAGCTGCAAGCCGGGCGTCAGCTCACCGAACGACCAGATGTGCTCTTGCTCAACACAGGCATCAGTGAGATCGTACCCACCCTAACGACATATCAGCCGCTGCTAAGAGATGTCCCGATAGTGACCTTGCAGAACAGCCCGCGGGCTGCAGACTACGCCGCTGTCGTCCTCGGCAAGCAGTACATTTTAAGTGCAGCCGTTCTCTTTGGTGCAACCATAAGTGCCGGACATGTTAACTATCCAGTCGCCGGCAGCTTGCTTATTGGCGAGCCGTTCGAATCAACCGGTATCGCAGAATCTATCGTTGCACTATTGAATGGTGTGATCCCGACCATGTACGTCGATAATATTCGCGGCGCGCACTGGACACGACTTATAACCTCACTGCACCACGGCTTTGCAGCAGCGATAGGCTTAACTGCAGCTCAGGCAGCCGAAGACAGTACCCTGCGAGCCCTGTCAGTAGACGTGATGAAAGAGGCTGCCGACCTGACGCAACAAAAGGGGATTCAGCTATTGTCACTACCTGAACTGCCTCCCGTTAACAAGATTGTGTCGATCCTGCACATGCCCTCTCCTGTGTCCGACATAATCCCCCGCATGCTTAGCAAGATAAGCCGTGAAGAATTTGTCGCAGAACTGATTGTCAGCAGCCTGCTCCATGAGGGCAGCTCGATCATTGACCATTTGAATGGCGAGATTATACAGCTCGGCCAGGAACTCGGTGCCCGCACTCCATACAATTCTACGGTTGTCAAAGTAATCAAGGGAGTCACGAGCACTGGCAAGCTACTAACTCCCGCACAACTGGTATCAGCTATCGAGGTAGAGACCCGCCCTATCACCAGTGAGGCGGTACGAACTTCCCAAGCGGCCTAATCTCGGCGCAAGGAACCGGTAGATGTGGCTGGGCTAGTTCCGCAATGCGCGGCGCAGGGCGAGGGGTATCATAATCGCCGCTTCTTTTTTATCGCTCAACGGGCTTGGCGTATGTGCCGGCGAATTCATCACCGATTTATGGTAGTCGCTGTATACCACCCGCATATGTTGTTCTACGATGTAATTATCGAAATAATAATCGACTTTTGCGGCCACGTGCCAGATAGGCAGAGGGATCTGGGCTCTGCAGTTATCGATATTCAGAAATTCACTCGTGGTAAACCAATGCGTGCGCACATCGTTGCGCTGCCACAGCTTGACGTCGAAATCAATCATCGCTTCGAACGCTTCCGGTTCCATAGCCAGAAAACGACGCCGGCCGGCTGGCAACCGCACATACAGGCTTCTAATCACCCAACGGCTGAGAAATCCGTAGCGGATAATCAGGGCGGCGGGCAAAGTAGCAAAAAAACGGGCAAGAATGGCGTAAGAGCGCCGTGTGCGCGGTGGGAACGAGAAGTCGTCGCGGTGCATAAAGCCCACAATGCTCGCTACCAGATCGACCTTTTTAGCCAGCTCCGGATACCGCTGCAGCATGCGTGTTATGACTAAAAAGCCAAACGATATCCCTACCAGCGTCACCCGCCGGTTGCGGTAGCGCATCTTAATAAACGCGGCTAAGTAGTCTGCATAGGCATCAAGCGTGGGTCGACGACCGATTTTATAAAAACTATCCATGCCGCCAAAGCCCGGCAAGTCCGGCATGGTCACATTGCCATATTCATGCAGATTCTCCACCAACCCCCACCAGCGTTCCAGCATGGCGTGATGGCCATATATGAGTAAAATCTCTCGCCCGGCGCCCGCCTTGCTGGCAGGGTAGTACAGCATGCGTCCGTTGAGTCCATTGATGTACAGCGGCTGAATGTAGTCCACCGCTTCGGCAGGTTTTTGTGTCATGGTTACTACATACTATACGTTAGGTCGCGGCAAGGCGACAAGATATACTGGAAGAGAATGCGTATAAAAGCTGTTGCCATATCCGTGGTTGTTTTGGCCCTGCTTGCCGGCGGCGGGACTTGGTGGCGTATCGCGCACCGACAGAGCTATGTGAGCAACCCCGTACAGAACAGCAATTCAACGACAACTCCACCGGCCAAAAACAGCGACGGCTTCAACAAAACTAAATACTCGCTGACTGACCCCACCAGCCTGTGGGTAGTCGCCAACAAACAGCACCCACTACAGCCCGTCAACTACGTGCCGGCTGACCTGACCGTTCCCAGCGTACCACTCGTCAGCCCCGGCGCCGACAATATGCAAATGCGCGTCGCTACGGCCAGCGCCGTTACCCAGCTATTCGCTGCCGCCAAACAGGCCGGGCTTAATCTGGAAGTCGTTTCCGGCTACCGCAGCTACACATACCAACAAACCGTTTACAGCCGGTATGTGACGAGGAGTGGACAAGCTACGGCCGACCAGGAAAGTGCCCGCCCCGGCTACAGTGAGCACCAGACGGGCCTAGCGGTTGACATCGGCGCCGCAAGCGGCAAATGCGCGCTCGAAGCCTGCTTCGGCACCACACCGGAAGGGCAGTGGCTGGCCGCCAACGCCTACCGCTACGGCTTCATTTTGCGCTATCCAGCTGACAAGGTCACTGTCACCGGCTACGAATACGAACCGTGGCACTTCCGCTACGTCGGCACTGACTTGAGCAGCGAGATGCACCAGCAAGATATCGAAACCCTCGAAGATTTCTTCGGCGTCACCGGCGGTACCGTCTACAAAGCCGCCCCGTGACCCCTGGTGTATTCGCTGGATCTCTTGTATAATCGGGCGAAGCTATAGGGCGTCGCCAAGCGGTAAGGCACCAGGTTTTGGTCCTGGCATTCGGGGGTTCGAATCCCTCCGCCCTAGCCAATATCAGAAAGTTGAAACAAAATCCAGTAAGTATTTACGCTGCTGGATTTTTTATATTAAAATGACCTCCTGTTATGCTGACGGGAAAGATTTTTTCATGTCGATTACATAACGCTTAGACATCTGCTTATGCTGCAATGCATCCCACGCCTTGTTAATATCTTTGATATCAATCACCTCAACTTCAGGCAGTATGTTATGTTCCGCACTATATTCGAGCATTTCTTGAGTTTCTTTTATGCCGCCTATGCCCGAACCGGCAATGGATTTCTGTCCATCGATAACAACACCGGAATGAAAACCAGGCATTGGTTCAATTGGTCCGACGAGACAAATAGTACCGTGCACATTGAGAAGTTGCATATATGGAGTCAGGGCATGCGCCTTGGGGATTGTGTCAAGTAAAAAGTCAAACTTGTGTGCGGCGTTCTTCATGTCTTTTTCGGACGTTGAAACTACCACACCGTCAGCACCATAAAGTTTCGCGGTTTCTATTTTTTCGGACGAAGAGGTTATTACCCAAACCTCCGCACCGAATGCTTTAGCATACTTGACACCCATGTGTCCAAGGCCACCAAGCCCGACTATACCCACCTTTGAACCTTTACTGACGTTCCAGTGTCTCAGCGGCGAATAGGTAGTTATACCCGCACAAAGCAGCGGTGCGGCAGATGCCATATCTAACGATTCTGGCAAGGGCAGCACAAAGTGCTCTGGCGCAACCATAACTGTCGAGTAGCCACCTTTCGTGTCAGTGCCATCAACGGGGTCTTTCGAGCTATACGTCCAGACGGTTTCCTCGAAACAACTATTTTCGTAGCCCCGTTTACATGCTTCGCATTTACCGCAGCTATTAACCATGCAACCGACGCCCACTCGATCACCGGGTTTAAACCTAGCGACAGCCTTACCGACACGAGTAACAACTCCTACGATTTCGTGTCCTGGTACACAAGGATATTCCACTTCACCCCAGTCACCACGAGCTGTATGGATGTCACTATGGCATATACCGCAGAATTGAACTGCTAGTTCCACATCATGAGCAGTTGGTTCACGGCGATCAAACTCATAATACTCAAGCGGTTTATCTATTGCGGGTGCGGCATACGATTTTACTTTCATAGCACAATTATCACACATTACTCAAAGTATTATTAAGTTTACCGAATAGTCAGCGAAAAGATTCTAGACCACAGAGCTCACCCAAGTGTCGTATTAGGATCATAATTCGTATGGAGCCCCCGGGGTTTTCTTTTATTTGATATACTTTCCACTGTTATGCAAAAGTGTGAGGCAGTAGTATTCGATGCCGACGGTACCCTCTTTGATACATTTGAGTTGATAGTATCCGCATATAAACATGTTGCCGAGACTCAGGATTTGTGGGTTCCTACTGCGAGCGAGGTGCGCGCGCAGCTAGGTAAGGCATTACCTGACATTTTCAAGCATTTTTATCCGGACCAAGACATACAGACACTGCTCGAAACGAATAATACGTTCGTAGCTGCCAACACCATGAACTCAGAAGCGTTTGCTGGTGTAGAGGAATTGTTGCAAGACCTGAAGTCTCAGGGTGTGAAATTGGCAATACTCACAGGCGGTGGTTCGAAAGTACACGACGTACTGAGGCAGCATGGCCTTGCGGAGTACTTCACAAGCGTCGTGCATCATGAACGCATCACAAAACCTAAACCTGACCCTGAAGGCTTTTTGCTCGCATGCCGTGAATGTAACACCGCTCCTGAGGAAACAGTCATGATAGGGGATACCGCTTTTGACATCGGAGCTGGGAGAAACGCCCATGCGCTTGCAACCATTGCAATTACCCACGGGTTTGGAACAATAGAGAGTCTCAAGAAAGCACGGCCTGACTTTATGGCAAAGGATATTTTTGAGGTCGGTAAGATACTGTCCCATTTAACCGATACGCCATAGCTACTCCTGTCTAGCTTTAAGGGGTAGCTGTCCGAACCTCTCCTAGACTCATACGCTTCTCCAGTCTCTGCCTCAACGCGAGACGTCAGAGTGAGCCAAGCGCAAAGTAAGCCCTCTCTTAAGAAGTCTCTTTTTTATTTGATACAATAGTTTTCACCGAGATGAACGACGAACAGATTATTTTTGTAGACAAAGACGGCAAGCCGACCGGTGAGACCGGCCCGAAGCTCGCCAGCCATACGGCGGACACCAAGCTGCACCTGGCCTTTTCTTGCTACATTTTTAACTCGGCCACCAAGCAATTCCTTATAACGCAAAGAGCGCACGTAAAAAAGGTCTGGCCGGACGTTTGGACGAATAGCGTCTGCGGCCACCCGATGCCCGGCGAAGCCATAGAAGCAGCAATTCACCGTCGTGCCCAGTACGAACTCGGCATTATAAAACTCGATAACCTGACATGTGTGCTGCCCAAATACGTGTACAAGACGCCACCTTACAAGGGGATCATCGAACATGAATTCTGTCCGATCTACGTTGCATTCACTGATCAAGAACCGAAGCCGAACGGACAGGAAGTTGAAGCGTATCGCTGGATTTCATGGAGTGAATATCGGGAGCTGCTTGAAGCGGATAGCGGTGGAGATGCCACAAGCTACTGGGCGAAGGACCAGATCCCGCGTGTTACCGCAAAGGTAGAATCGCTGCTCGCCGGATAGAGCCACGCGAAAGCCAAAGACAAAGATTAGTAAACACTTGCATCTAAGTAGTTTTTATGGTAATCTATCAAATAATATAGACGTTCTTAAGGTACGTCTACAATACTGAATCATACCGGGTGGCAGATAAATCAGGAGACGGGCAGTGCAGCAAGGTGCAGCAGAGAATGTGCTTAGTGAGCCGGCAGACGATGCCGTATTGCGTCGTTTTGAGCGCTTCCGAAACTTCTTGAGTGCTTTCAGCTATTACGGTTTCCTCCTCCTAGTCGGCATCACACTTCTGCTCATCCTAGCCGCCATCAAAGCCAAAACGCTTTACGCCAACCACGAGAACCAGTGGCTGATTGCGTATTCGGTATTCGTCACTACTTTTGAGCTCACCCGCGTACTGGCCGCCACGTTGTACCGCAACTCCATCAACAAAGTCATGCGACACGCCGACAACATCCTGGCAGCAAGACAAGAGGAGGCGTACGAGCCACTCGTAACCTTCGTGATTCCATGTAAGAACGAGGAGGAGGCCATCGAAAACACCATACGTATGTGTTTCGCGGCCGATTATCCGGCCGATAAGCTCGACGTCGTCTTCATTAACGATGGTGGCACCGACGGCACCGAAGACATAGTGCGTACACTTAAAAAGGAATACGAGAAGCGCCTGACGATAGTTTCGTGGAAAGTCAATCGCGGCAAGCGCCCGGGCATGGTTGAAGGCTTCCGCCGGGCTCGCGGCGAAATCGTTATCCAACTCGACAGCGACAGCTACATCGAACCGAGCACCTTCCGCAACCTCATCAAGCCGTTCGCGCACCCCGAAATCGCCGCCGTCTGTGCCCACGCTGACCCAAGCAACGCTGACCAAAACCTGCTCACTAAGATGCAGGCAGCGTACTACTTTATGTCATTCCGCATCCTGAAGGCAGCCGAGTCGGTCTTTATGTCAGTCTTCTGTTGCAGTGGCTGCTCGTCCGCTTACCGCAAGAGCGCGGTCCTGCCTATCATGGATGATTGGCTTGGCGAGCGCTTCCTGGGCCAACCAGTAACCTGGGGGGATGACCGGGCGCTGACCAACTGGCTCATCAAGACTGACCACAAGACCATCTACACCGACTTAGTGCAGGCCTATACCATTTGCCCCGACAATCTCCGCCAGTTCCTCAAGCAGCAGACACGCTGGAAAAAAAGCTGGGTCATCAACGCCTATTTCGCCAGTAAATTTATTTGGCGCAAACGGCCGTTCATTGCCTTTACGTATTTCTTTCCGCTGACCCTTGTCAGCATGCTCACGCCCTTCGTCGCCGTCCGCGCTATGCTGTACTCTCCGGCCGTCCGCCACATTCTGCCGCTGTACTATCTGTTCGGAGCATTGCTGCTGGCCGCCATCATCACTGTATTTTACAAATTTTCCTCGCGCAGCAATAAATATTGGCCATACCTATTCCTCTGGACTGTGTTCAACAGCATCTTCCTGTCTTTTGTATTTTTCTATGCCATAGCGACTATCCAAAACCGCAAGTGGGTCACCCGATGAAGCTCTGGAATGTACCGTCTGGCGCCCACCATCCGTCCTACCTGCAGCTTGGCGCACGCTGGCTGTACACCCGGCGGCCGCACGGTTTACGCACGCGTATGTACGTGCACCGTGCTGCTTACGTCGCACTGTCACTGGCCGTTTGCGGCCTGATATACGGCGGCGCCTATTGGCTCTACAGCTACAATCTCGATAACACCAGAACTATCGGCAATTTCTTCGAAACGTACAGAGTCCGCTATGACTACAACCGCTATATCGGTGAATCGCGTCCCGATGCTGTACGCGATGCCATGTTTACCGACCGCGTATCGGCTGCACCGATGCCAGCCGGCTACGCCACATCCGTGCCGGTATTGCTCTATCACCGCGTCGCCACCGACAAGGATGTATATAATGTGACACCTGGCGACTTCAAGCACCAGATGTTTGCGCTCAAAAAAGCCGGCTACACTACTGTCTCAGCCGATGACTATGCCAACTTCATCGCGGGCAAGAAACGGCTGCCCGCAAAGTCGGTATTTATTACTTTTGACGATGGCACCAAAGATAGTTATTACCCAGTTGACCCGGTGTTGTCAGCGCTTGGCTTCCGGGCGACAGAATTCGTTATCACGAAATACAACATAGAAGACTTCGCCGGTTCACACTACTACCTATCGGCTATCGAGCTGCACGCCATGCAGCGTAGCGGTCACTGGGATTTGGAACCCCACACTGACATCGGCCACAGCTACTACGCCATTAGCAGTAATGGCACGAAGGGTGAGTTCTACCCCAACAAGCTCTGGTTGTCTGCCTCGCACCGCATGGAAACCGATGCCGAGTACGCCGCCCGCGTTTACAACGATATGGCGACCGCCAAGCGCGAGGTCGAGCAATTTACCGGCAAGCCCGCAACGCTGTTCGCATTCCCGTTCGCCGACATCGGCGAGAACGACTCCAGCAACTACCACAACGCGCCGAACGTCCTGACCGCCGCTACCAAGCGATTGTTCAAAGCCGCCATGATGTTGTACTACCCGGGCCGCGACCGGAGCCAAGAGTACTATAATAGTAACCAGTTCTATGCGTATCGCATCCAGCTCACCCAAGGATTGTGGAGCAACGGACAAGGGCTCGTAGCATTTTTGGGCCAAGGCGACGCTAAGCCACTACCGTACAACGATCGCTTAGCGACCAACAGCGGCTGGGAGTACGCCTGGGGTAAAGGGGATGTACAAAATGGAACACTCACAATTGGCTCAAGTGGTACGGATAAGACTGGCGCCGGCGCCGTACTCGATGGCAGCAGCGGCTGGAGCGACTACACTATGACCGCCCGCGTTACGCTTAATCAAGGGAGCAGCTACGGACTGCTGGCGCGCCTACAAGGTGCCGATTATCGCATTGGTTGCTACTTCGGTGCCAATTACTTCTCGGTTACCCGCAGCATGGGTAGTGCGTTCACTACGCTGCAAGAGAGCGACCTTGACGGCTTAGCCGTCAACCAGCCGCAAACCGTTGGCGTGCGCATGCACGGCCACACTATCCAGTGTCTGCTGAATGGAGAGGTGCTGACCGAAGTCACCGATCCAGCTATGCCACCAAGTGGTGGCATAGGCTTTTCGGTCTACGACGCCACACACCCTTCAAGCCTTACCATACAGGACATTAGTGTTGTAGCCTCATGAAGCGTCGTTGGTGGGCTATAACGGCAGGCGCTGTTATTGTAGTATGCGGGTTGCTACTGTATTACCTTCTGGGCAGCTCAATACACCACCGACCAAAGCCCGCAGCCCAAACTCGCAACCACTCCAGCCAACACAAGGCCACGCCGCCACCCACCACTTCAGCTATACTCGCTTCGTACACCGCACCCGCAACAAATGGCCTCATCACCAATGAGTTTGCTCACTTCAACCACGGCAACGGCCATGCCGTAATTTCAGCTGACTGGGACATGACGAGCGGCTCACTGTTTGCCCACGGCAACGTCTTCTGGACCGGCAATCCCGATACCTGCGACGGCCCGAATGCTCTAAGTACCAACTGTACCGACTCAGACGTGTTTCGTCTAAACACCGTTAAGAGTTTCGCGGGCAATATCAAGGTGTCGCTTTCGCTCAAACAGAATATCGACATTCATAATACTAGCTGCAATACAGACGACACCTGCTGGTATGGTATCCACGCCTGGCTGAGATACCAGAACCCGTTCAATCTCTATTACGTCAGCTTGAATCGCGCAGACGGCCAAGTGGTTATCAAGCGTAAAGTGCCGTGCGGCGGCAGCGACGACGGCACCTACTTCGTGCTGGGCAGCTACGCCCGGCACGATTTTACGCCCGGCGTCTGGAGCAAGTACACCATAACCATCCAGACCAATGCTAACCAGTCCGTAACTATCAACCTTTACGATACTGCCGCGAGCGCTACCCAGCCGATCGCCAGTGGTACCGACCGGGGTGGTACCAACCCTGCTTGGTCGCCAAGCTGTACCACGCCAGGGCACTACCGGTCGGCCTCCTATACACCCATTACCGCTGCCGGCAACGTCGGTATACGCGGCGACTACACCAATTTCGACTTCACCGACCTGCAGATCACTACACTGAACCCTTAGGTTCTCTCAAGTCGAACCACTAATAACCTATCTCACCCTCAAATGCCGGGTCACCGACATCTACACCGTCAAACGCTGGCATCCCCGCCTCTGGCTTCACGGTAGGCGCCCCTGTAAACGCATCTTCTCCGCGCTTCCGCCAGCCCAGACCCTTGCTTACGACAGTGCAGCCACCTCGGGCCACCTCCGGAGTCACGATACCGTCCGCCTCGCTCAGAGCTACCACTGCAGTACAGTCCAATCCGGCACAAGGAAGCTCACTCACGGACAGCGACCCGTCCGCCTCCTGATAGTGTTCGGGATACCTCCCCGCCCAAAACAGCTCACAGCATCCTGAAACGATGCATCCTAAGGCTTTGACTGTGCCACTTCTATCCACTCGCACACCACCCTTACACAAATCACAGGCTGCCGTTACCGAGTTGAAGACGATTCTCTCAGTAAGGTAAGCGCTCGCCGCGGTGTCGCGGATTTCGTTGGGAGATTGTAAAGCTGGCGTGGCATCAGCAGCCTCTTGGATGGCGCCGCGATTTAGGACTTCGTCGACTCTCGCCATAAGCAAAGCCCGCTTGCATTCTCGGCGACCACCAGCAGCTTGGACAGAGATTCTCTCACTCATGCGATCTTCCCCTCGTACGCTTACAATACTATAAACTACTGGCCGTGATTCTGCAGGCTATACTAACCATAAGAAAGCCTGCAGTTTACTGTAGTAGGCGTAACCATAATCAGATAAGATAGGTATATGATGAAGCATAAAGCCCCCCGAGTAGTTTTGAGTGTGCCGCGATTGCTCGCGTACTTACTCGTTACAGGCATACTGATCGGTGGTGCACGCTATGCTGCTTCGACCCCACCCCACACATCGTCCATTCAAACGCAAAACGCTTCGAACCGTAAATCCGTAGCAGCTACGCCAAGCACCCCACCGACGTCAACCACGGCGCAGACAACCCTGCCGACGTCAATTCCGGCTGTCCCACCGCCTAAACCGACAACGCTCGCTGTAGTGCCTCATAGCGCCACTCCAGCACCTGTGGTCAGACCCGACCCGAACGCCAGTGTTAATGGCCTCACCCCAGTGGATGCCATACCGCCGCCCGTTACCACTGACACTACAGGAACCGACGGCAACACTTCCACTCAGGGTTCGACACCAGCCACAACCACCAGCTACCTGTCCACCAACTGGGCAGGGTACCTGGCAACCACCGGCCACTACACCTCGGTTTCCGGCTCATGGAACGTACCAAATGCCACCGGTGTAGCCGGTAGGACATCGGCCGACACTGCCTGGATCGGCATCGGTGGCGTCACTAGCGACGACCTCATCCAGGTAGGTACGATAGACAGCGTGTCAACCAGCGGCAAACAAACCTCCTTCGCTTTTTACGAGCTACTGCCGCAGAGTGCACACACCATTACCAGCCTACCAGTCTCACCAGACGACAGTATGCAGGCGAGCATTGCCGAAACATCGGCAGACCACTGGAACGTTACCATAACCGACAACACGACCGGCAATTCATTCACTACCGCCTTAGCATATACTTCGTCGTATTCGTCGGTTGAGTGGATTGAAGAAGACCCAAGCAATGTTTTTGGCCATCTGGTAGCGTTCGATGTCTTTGCACCTGTGACGTTCACTGGCGGCGGTGCAACGGACAACGGCAACAGCATGACCATCCTAAGTGGTAACGCTCAGCCCGTCACCCTGGTGTCGGCGGCGCAACAGCCGCTTGCCGTGCCGTCTGCGCTTGGCTCGGACGGCCAGTCATTTACCGTCACGCGCCACTAGGGCAGGCGACACCGCCCTAAGTCCTCTCAGCGCTGATATGCGACTGACTTTTATAAATTTTATTCGAGAAACACTGTTCGCCTTTACGATGGTGCTGGTATACGCTCAGATTATTATCACCTGAAAACAAGTAGTCATTTTCTGAAATATTCGTGGTTGTGAAGTTGGCGCAGAGCTCAACAACTGTGGTTGTGCCGCCTGGGTCAATGGAAGGGTTATATATGTAAGCACTTACGTCATGGGTAAGGGCTTTGATGTGTAGCTGGGTCAAGTTGTCAGGAAGTGAATTTTGATGGTTATAGTAATCAGTGAGTGTCGATTGAATGATGTAGAGGTCGTGGGCGGTGCCGCTATCTGCGTTTCCGCGCAAGCTTATACCCCCAATAACGACTGCCGCTATGGTCAACAGGATCAAAGGTCGCGCAAACGTGCTGGTCTTAAGCCAACCGGATAATGCATTCGGTGTCGGGAGAAAGCCCGTAGGTTGCTTCATACGCAAGCTCAGTATACACGCGCTGCGCCCGGATTAGAGGCACGCTCTATCTAATCCGATTAACGACACTTCGCCAGTACGCTTACATATGAAACGTTGAGGCAGGCGTCGTGGGCGCCATAGGCGGCTTTGGCTGAGCGCTAGGGCGTTTCATAAGCATCACGAGCGCCACTATCACCGCTGCAGCCACGAGCACCGCCAGAACAAGGGAAATAATGGGAAATGCCGCGGGCTCACCGACAAGCGTAAATTGCTGGACTTTGGTAGCTGCCGCGCCCACCTCACTTTTTACCAGGATGCTCTGCGACTTGCCGCCATTAATGACGACTTTTTGGGCACCCGGACCGACATTCGTTATGATCGCTACACCGCTCGTATTCGCTTTCGCTTTGTGGCCGCCTACCACTTGCACGCTGGCACCGCTCAGTGGCTGTCCGCTCTTGTCGCGTGCCGTTATCGCCACAGTATAGCCGAGTGTGGTGAATGCTTTGTCTTCTGACGCCTGATACGCGCCGCCAACCGCCACCGAAGAGACCCGGTAGTGTATCTTGGTACCGCCGGGTAGTACTGAGCCAATCTTTACCCGGTGGTCAGTAACTAGATCCTGCGAGCCCACGCTCGCACCATAAGAGCTTGTTTGGCCATAGTCCACGCCACTGGTGGCAGGAACATCGGTGTGCCAGCGTATTGTAGTGTTGTTGACAGTTATATCAGTGGCGGCCACATTGCCGAGGCCGAGACCGCCGCCGGTGGTACTTCCGGCGCCAAAGTGTAGCGTAGCCACGCTAGTGGTCGTACCGGTAAGCGTCACGCCGCTGCGCAGGGCCTGCGAACCGCTGAGGCTCACTTCTCCTACACCACTCGTAGCTTTGGCGGTAAAGAGTAATGTGCCGACCAGCACGTCACCTACGACCGGCTTGGCCTTGGTAGAAAAGCTGGCGGCACCAAATGTAACCTGGCCATTCGTATCCGTAGGAACAGCCGGCACAAAGGCTGTAAAGCCCGAGCCCGATTTATCAAGGCCTACAAAAGTAAGCTTATCAGCCGGGAAGGTGACGACAATCTGTACCGTATCGAGTGACGAGCCGGCGGCGTTGACATGCACCGGTAAGCTGACGTTGCCGCCAACCACTGAAACGTCGGCCTGTTCAAAATACAAAGCTGGGGCAGCGGCCGCCATGGCAGTCGGTGCCACGACTAACGCTATCATGCTAACAAGTAATCCAAAAATGCTTCCGAGTTTCTTCACACTATTTTCCCCAGTTTGCTGCCATTATGCTTAGGTCTGCAATCGCTACCACACCGTCGTGGTTAAAGTCCGCCCGCAAGTCCGTACGGCTCTGCCAGCTCGACGCCAGAATGCTCAGATCTGATATATTCACGTGCCCGTCGCCGTTCACGTCACCTTGTACCACGGTGGTGCTCACCGATTTGACAGCTGACTGCGCCGAGTTGTTACCGGTCCCATCGTAGGCTACCACTGTGTAGCTGTAGTTAGTGCCGGGTGTGAGGCCAGTGTCAGTGTAAGTGGTGTTGGTGGTCGTAACTAGGATCGTGCCGTTGCGGTAGACTTTATAGCCAGTAACCGCGACATCGTCGGTTGAAGCGGTCCAACTCAGAGTGATACTGGTAGCCGTCTGACTTGGTGATGCGAGGCCAGCTGGCACACTAGGAGCAGTAGTGTCGGCGAGGGTGCTGAATGAGCTGACGCCTGACTGCGCCGAGGTGTTGCCGGCAGCATCATATGCGGCCACGGTGTAGTTGTAGCTGACGCCCGGAGCCAAACCAGTGTCGTCGTAGTTGGTGGCCTGTGAGGTGGCGACCTGCGTGCCGTTCCGGTAAATCTTGTAGCCGGTTACGCCGACGTTATCTGTGGCGGCGGTCCAGGTGAGTTTGATACTCGTCAGGGTGTGGGTGCTTAGCAACAAACCAGACGGCACGCTCGGAGCCGCAGTGTCCGGCGTTGTACTAGTAGCCAGCGTACTGGACTGGGCGGAGGTATTACCTGCCGCGTCGTATGCCGCCACGGTGTACGAGTAGTTATTGCTGGGCGTGAGATTACTGTCAGTATAGTTCGTAGTACTGCTAGTACCGACTTGGGTACCGCCACGGTAAATCTTGTAGCCGGTTACGCCGACGTTATCTGTGGCGGCGGTCCAGCTTAATGCAATAGTAGTAGCGGTGCGCGTCGGGGCCGCAAGACCCGCCGGCACTGATGGTGCCGCCTGGTCGGCGACCGTATAGGTGGCACCCGTCATAGTACCCGTTATGTCAGTACTATCACTGGACTGAATAATTGACGAGGAGTTAGCAAATGCCACCGGCGCGCTGCCGGTCCCAATTGCCGTAAAGGTGACCTTGGCAACTGTCTGTGAGCCAGTCTGTGCGGCCGAGGATGCCACTGCGATATTTACCGTACCGTTGCCGCCCGTAGCGTTCGCCGTAATACTGAACGGCGTAGTGGCGGCAGTAGTATCGATGCTCACAAACTGCAGCTTGGTCTGGTCATAGGTGAGGTCAGCTTCTACAGCGTTCGTCGGTACGGTGACGCTGTTTTCGATAATCGTCACAGTAAGCGTGGAACCTAAACCAACGGTAGAGTTACTCGGTGAGAGCGACAGGGTGGCGTTGCCGGAGGCATGACTCACGCCCAAAATATATGTACCAATGCCGGCAAACAACACCACAACAAGTACCGTCGCAATTCGAGAAAGTGATAAAGCGGGGAACCGATTCGCAGGTAACTTTGCCATTCTTGGTTTAATTGCTTATCCTTTGGGTAGAACTATACGGTACCGGCCAGCATTCCGCAAGATTTGTTTAAATGAGCTCCCGCGCTCGGGCCAACCAGAGCGCCGCCGCACCCGGTACCAGAGGTAACCAATAGGTCACAAGCCGGAACAGCAGTACCACGGCCCCGGCATCAGTGTCGGAAACTTTGTAGCCGGTTAGCGCGGCAAACAGGGCCGCCTCGGTGCCTACCAGCCCGCCCGGTGTTGGGGTAGCAGTGCCGACCAGCATACCAATCGAAAAGATAATAAAGATTTGCGCCAAGCCCAGGTCGACAGCCACTGACCGTGCCGCACTGAACAGGATGAGCGTGTAACTTATGGTGATACACGCCGAAAGCATCAGGGCGCGCAGCAGGCGAACAAGGCCAATGATGCGCACGCTTTGCAAAAGGTGGTGTACAAATGCTACCAGCCGCTTGCGGACTGTCGGCATCAGCAAGACCGCCATTAAGCACAGCGCCGTAGCTATCCAAACCCACGAAACTGCCCACTGCCGACTTGCAAAGAGCGCCCGAGCCGCCTGTGGCCGCCACACCAGTAAACCTGCAAGCAGCGACAGGTGTGCGGCAATACCAAGCAAGTTATTCACCGAAACCACCGCTGTAGCCTCCGCTAGGGTGTGTTGTTTGCGATATAAATACACGCCGTTCAATCCTAGTCCGCCGAGCCCAGCAGGTAGCAGCCGATTCGCGAATGCCCCGGCAAACTCGACCAAAAGCGTCTGCCGATAGCGTAATCGGTGCAGCGCCAGCGTGCCGTACACTATGGCCGCCGTACAAAACGTTGACGCCATCAACACAAGCGCCAGTGTGAACCAGCCGAGGTCACTGCCGCCAGCAACGCGCAGACTTCTCGTCACAACACTCCAACGCCGCGCCAGCAGGAAGCCTGCGGTCAGGAGCAGTACAGTCGTAAGTACAACTCGCCAGGCAAGTGCTCGTTTGGTGCGAAATTTTGACTGCGCCATAGCTGCTTAATTATAAGTAGTATATATGAAGCGTACTATCATCGGGCGGAAATACAGCAACACAATTGATAATTCGGATTAACAGCAATCTAAGACAGGAGATTCTTGGTATGAATCCAGTCGGTAGAGGAATCCGCAATGCGTTCCGTAATGGCGTCCGCACCGGAGCAATTGTGATTATCTTGGGCCTGAGCATCGGGCTCAGCCTGACCATGCTCGTAGCACAACGTGCCGTGGAAAATAAAATTAAAAGCGTCAAAAGCAGCATTGGCAACACCATTACTATTTCGCCGGCCGGGTTTACACCGGGCAGTGACGCCAACAATGCGCTGACGAGCGACGATCTGGCCAAAGTACAGAAACTCGCGCACGTTACCAGCGTTGCCGAAACGTTGACCGACCGACTGCCAACCACCGGTTCGTCCGCACCCACGTTCGGGAAGTTTGGTACCGGCTCCGACGGCGGTTCGAGTACCAGTCTGACGTCGCCGATTACGCTCAACGCTCATGGCGGCGGTATGGGCGGGGAACGCTTCTTTATCAGCGGCGGAGAGGGCGGCAGCTTGCCGGCGGATTTCAGCTTGCCAGTTTCGTTCATTGGCACCAATCACCCAGCGAATCTGACCACCGACTATAGCGCCACGATTGCCCGCGGCGCGCAGATCAGCGGCACTGCCGACTCCAACAATGCCCTCATCAGCAGCCAGATGGCCGTCAAAAACAACTTGAAAGTCGGTGATACATTCACCGCTTACAGTGCCGCGCTGACGGTCGCCGGCATATTCAATACGGACAACCAGGCCGCCCAGGACACTGTGATTGTATCACTAGCAGCACTGCAGCGGCTAAGCGCACAAGGCGGCGTCGTGACAAGCGCTGTGGCTACCATAGACTCGCTCGATAACTTGGGTAATGCGACTTCGGCTGTCAAAAGCACGCTCGGCAGCAATGCCGACGTAGTCAGTGCACAGGAAGAGGCTGACAACACCGTCGCGCCACTCAACAGCGTGAAAACCGTTTCCACGTTTAGCTTGGTCGGGGCAGTTGTGGCCGGTGCGGTCATCATTCTGCTTGTCATGGTTATGGTGGTGCGCGAACGCAAAAAAGAAATCGGCGTCGTCAAAGCCATTGGCGGTAGTAACCTGCGTATCATGGGTGAATTTATGGTAGAGTCACTGACGCTAGCAGTTTTGGGCGCTGTGGTCGGCCTGCTGATTGGCGTGGTCGGCGGCCAACCAGTCACTAAAATGCTGGTGGATAATAGTACTAGTAATACCACGACTAGTACACAATTTCAGAGGCCGGGCGGTAGAACCTTCGCTGCCAACGCGGAGCCGAACGGTGGCTTTGGCGGCCGATTCGACGCCGGGCTTCGGCGCAACAGTGCCGTCGAGGGCCTCAGGAACGTCAAAGCTCAGATCGGCCCGGGCTTGTTGCTCGACGGTTTTGGCGCGGCCGTGCTCATCGCCATACTGGGCAGCGCGCTTAGCGCCGGCCTGATCGCCAAAGTACGGCCATCAACCGTAATGAGGGCAGAGTAGGAGACACCCGCTATGTTAGAAGTTAAAAATCTCGTCAAAACATTCCGGAGCGGCGACACAACAGTGATCGCCGCCAATGACATCAGCTTCAGTGTACCGGATGGCCAGTTTGCCAGTGTTGTCGGCCGCAGCGGGTCGGGTAAATCGACGCTGCTGAGCCTGCTCGGCGCGCTCGACCTGCCTACCAGCGGCAGCATTGTCGTGGGAGATCGTGACATCACTAAGATGCGCGATCACGAGCTTATTGGCTATCGCGGGCGCAGCATCGGCTTCGTATTTCAGAGTTACAACCTTGTACCGAATTTGACTGCGCTCGAAAACGTCATGTTGCCCATGGAATTTGCCAAAACGCCAAAAGCGGAACGGATTAAGCGTGGGAAGTCATTGTTGCAGGAGGTAGGATTGCAGGACGACCAAATGGGCCGCAAACCTGGACGCCTCAGCGGTGGCCAGCAGCAGCGGGTCGCTATCGCCCGCGCGCTGGCCAACCGGCCCCAGCTCATTTTGGCGGACGAACCCACCGGCAACCTGGATGCCACCACCGGCAAGATGATTTTTGACCTGCTACACAGCTTAAGCCGCAAAGAAAAGACAACTATCATTGTGGTCACGCACGACCTGGAAATTGCCGGCAAAACCGACAAAACCTTCCATCTGGACGACGGCAGACTGGTCAGCAACAACCGCTCGTAAGCGGCCGGAGTAGTAATCCCGCTTACCATGGTCTAGAATACGGCCTATGGACACAAGTAAGAAGATCGTTATCGTCGAGGACAATGCCGCGCTCGCCGATATCTACAAGACGCGGCTGGAGCTCCTCGGTTACACCTGTTTTATCGGCTACAACGGTATCACCGGCCTATATTTCATACAGAAAGAGATTCCCGATTTGGTGCTGCTCGACCTTATGATCCCTGACATTCCGGGAGACAAAGTACTGGAGACCATACGAAAGAGCGACTGGGGCCAGAACATCAAGGTTCTAGTGGTCTCAAACCTCAATGAGAGCGAAGCGGCACCGAATCTGCGCCAACTCGGCATAGAGGATTATTTGGTAAAAGCAAACATCACCGACGATCAGATAGACCAAATCGTCAACAAAATCTTGCAAGCTCCAGTCGCGCCGCCGGAAGCACCTCAGGCGCAGCAAGCATAACTCTATATATCTAATGTGTGGGCCTGCTTGGCCAGACGATAGTGGGTAGCCAATGTAGCCGCCAGGATAAGGCTGAGATAGGTGAGTCCGCTAAGGCATGACTGCAAAATCGGCGCGTGCAGGCTCCAAACCAGGTAAGCGCCACTTGCGAGTGTCGCTGCCGTCAAAGCATAAGTGATTCGCAGCTTCCCGCGTGATGGCGCGATCAAGCCATAGGTAGCCTCCGCGAGACCCAAAACCGCAATGACCACATGGGTGATAATAAGCATAACTTTAGTCTACGTCAGTGCCAATAAAAAGGCTAGGAATAAATCTGGCGGGCATGGTACGGGGCATAGAGAAGAGTGGCTAGAAGTATGGAATACTTGCTACCTCTGTTATAGAATCGCATCATTGTCCAAAACTCATAGACTTTTACACGAAAAAAGTGTATAATATAAGTCTAGTGGGTCTCCACAAGCATTAGTAGTACTTTTCAGTTCGTCTCTAGCCGAGAGGGCACCGCCATGGCAAACAACGACAGCTACCTGCTCATCCCCCGATCAGGGAACCGTCCACCGAAGGTGGTTCGGATCCCCGCCAGGGCCACCAGCTCGACGTCGACCAGGTCAAACACGACGATCGTGCCGAGCCCGCTCGATCCGACGATCAAG